>CAYWSH010000118.1:0-11354 GCA_964460655.1 uncultured Terriglobales bacterium
GGCCGCGAAACCGGCAGCCAAGCCGGCAGCGGCCGCCGCGAAACCGGCAGCAGCCAAGCCCGCCGCCGCGCCAGAAATGGCGAAGACCGGCAAAAAGCGTGATCCGTTCATCAGTCCGATCGTACGTGTAGCCGGCGTGGCCGGCCCGGCCTCGACCTGCACCACCGGCAAGAAGTGCCTGGTGGTGAGCGAGATGATGCTGCGCGGCATCGTGCGCTCGCAGGGCGGCATGATCGCGGTGGTCGAGAACCCGCAGCACAAGACGTATTTCCTGCGCGAGAAGGACCCGGTCTACAACGGCTTCGTCACGCGCATCACGGCCGATTCGGTCACGTTCCGCGAAGGCGGCGTCGACAATCTTGGCCAGCCCACTTCGCATGAAGTGGTGAAGAAGGTTTCGCCGTCGGCGTAAAGCGCCGCCGGTCTTCGGCTGTCGGTCGTCGGCCGGAGGACAAGGAAAAGGTCGTTGGCCAACCAGCCAACGACCCACGACCGAGGCCAAAGACGTTTCAGCAGTTCTTTCTCAGTTCGGGGCCGAACCCAAGGATGCAGTGCCCGATCGGCGATGGAGGTTCCCAGTAAGGAACTTGTCAGCGCAGGCCGGGGGGCTAATTCTTAAACGGACGAAGTGGGTCCAGTCGCGTTGCGCTTTGCGCGCGCGCCCCGCTTCGCCGCCGGGCATGCGGAACGCCGTACCGGAGTACGAGCCGGAAAGCGGGCCGCGTGGGGAGATAACGAAATGAGGCTGAAGCTACTGCTGGGTCTGATGCTGCTGGTGAGCTGCACGCCCGCGTTCGCCGCGTCGCAGTTGAGCGGCTTGAACGTTGCAACGTCAGGCAACATGACCACCCTGACGCTCGGCGTGAACGGCGTCTTCACCCACAACGAATATCGTCCCACCGACAACCTGCTGCTGGTCGACCTGGCAGGTGTGTCGCCGGCGAAGTACGCCGCGGCCGCCAAGGAGTTGAATGCCGCGGGGCTCAGCTCGTATCGCGTCCTGGAATATAAAGGCGTGAATGGCGCGGACGTGACGCGCCTCGAGCTGGCGTTGCCCACCGGCACGCAAGTCAAGGTCAACGACATGGAAGGCGGAGTCGCCGTTCATTTGTCGAGCAGCGCCGCAGCGGCGCCTGCCATGGCCGCCCCGGCAATGACCACTGCTGCCCCGGCAAAGCCGGCGGCCCAGCCGGTGGCGATGCCGGCGCAGCGCGTGACCATTGAGAACATCGGTGTGGTCCGCGGCCAGCGCGGTGTCGATATCGAGATCACAGGCAACGGCGTGCTCACGCACAAGGCGATGAAGCTGGTCGAGCCCGACCGCGTCGTCATCGATGTGCTGAATGCCGTCCCGGCGCGCAATCAGCGCGAGATCGCCGTCAACAGTGGCGACATCAAGAGCGTGCGCATCGGCCGCTTCCAGGCCGATCCGCCGATCACGCGCGTCGTGGTGGACCTGGCAAGCGACCATCCGTATGACATCGTGGCGTCTGGCCGCAAGCTCACGTTGAAGCTCGCCACCTCCGCCGCAGCGCCGGCCGCTACGCCGAAGCCGGATCCGACGGTGAATGCCTCGGCCGCAGCTGCGCCGATCACGCTGGCGCAAGCCGCCGATAAGCGCGAGGTGCCAGCACCGCGCGTTACGGGTGCGTCGCTGCACGCGCTGCCGCGCGTCGCAGACGCGACTTATCGCGACCGCGTGACTGGCCCGCCGATCCCGACGCGGGCGGAACTCGCGGCGTCGCGCTTCGCGCAGAACGTCGAGATCCCGACCTCCAACCTGGCTCCCGAGCCGATGGCGGCGAAGCAGCAGCCCGTTACGCCGATGCAGGTGCAGCAGCAGATGCAGCAGCAAATGCCGGCGCAGCAGCCGATGCCCGGGGCCGCAACCGCGGGCCAGGCACAGATGCCTGCCGGCGGTGGCGCGATGATGCGTCCTGCCTCGACCGGTCCGCGCTACACGGGTGAGCCGATCTCGGTCAACCTGAAAGACGTCGACCTGAAGGACTTCTTCCGCCTGATCCACGAGATCAGCGGTTTGAACATCGTGCTGGATCCCAACGTCCACGGCACCCTCACGCTGGTGCTCGACGAAGTACCGTGGGACCAGGCGCTCGACATTGTGCTGCAGAACAACGGCCTCGACAAGCAGGTCGAGGGCAACGTGCTGCGCATCGCCACGATCGACACGATGAAGAAGGAAGCGGAGAACGCGCATGCGCGGGCGATCGCGGAAGCGCAGGCCGTGCCGCACGTGAACTACACGCACTACTTCAGCTACGCGCACGCAAAAGAAGTCGTGCCGCTGGTGAAGAAGTTCCTCTCGGAGAAGGGCGACGTCATCTCCGATGATCGCACCAACTCCGTCATCGTGAACGACATTCCGAGCGTGATTCCCGAAGTGCAGCGCCTCATGGTGCAGCTCGATCGCAAGACCGAAGAGGTCGAGATCGAAGCTCGCGTCGTAGCTGCCACGCGCAACTTCGCGCGTGACATCGGCACGCAGCTCGGCTTCGGCTGGGGCAACAACCCATCCGCGGTCGGTGGCGCCGGTGTGGTCGGCACCTCGCCGCTGCTCTTTAACGGCCTGACGCCGAAGTTCCTCTCGCTGGGCAACTCCATCCCGCTGTTCTCGAACATGCCGGCGGTCGGCCCGTCGAGCGGCCTCAGCTTCATTAACGCCAGCAACAATTACCGCCTGGACTTCATCCTGACGATGGCGGAATCGCGCGGCCTGCTGAAGATCCTGTCGCGTCCGCGTGTCGTCACGCAGAACAACATCCAGGCGCTGGTCCGCCAGGGCGTGAAGGTGCCGGTGGTCACGGCCGCGCAGTTGGGCGGCCCGCCCACGGTGAGCTACTTCGACGCGTTCCTGCGGCTCAGCGTGACCCCGCAGATCACGGCGGAGCGGACGATCTTCCTGAACGTGGACGTGGAGAATACGTCGCCTGACTTCGGCCAGGGGGTGAACGGGAACCCGGCCCTCGTGACGCAGCAGGCACAGACGTCGGTGCTGGTGCCGGATGGCGGCACGGTGATGATCGGCGGCGTCATCCAGACGTCGAACTCGGTCAACATCCAGCAGGTGCCGATCCTGGGCAACATTCCGGCGCTGGGCAACCTGTTCAAGCGCCGCGCGGTCTCGACCCGTACGCAGGAGCTGATCTTCTTCATCACGCCGAAGATACTGGGTTCCTAGCGGAAAGCCGCGACTAGCAAGGTTTTTGGGCCGATCCTAACTCCTGGGGAATCAGGTTCCGGACAGAAGCCCTCGCGTAAGCGAGGGCTTTCTTACGTGGCTGCGGCTTCCTTAGGGAGGGAGTCCTTGCGCGGACGGCGGTTGGACTGCAGGATCTTCTTCCTCAGGCGCAGCGATTTGGGCGTGACCTCTACCAGCTCATCGTCAGCGATGAACTCGATCGCCTGCTCCAGGTTCAGCGTGCGGAACGGTACGAGCCGGATGGCTTCATCCGCCGTTGACGAGCGCATGTTCGTCAGCTTCTTCTCGCGCACGGCGTTGACGTCGAGGTCGTTGTCGCGGGCATTCTCGCCGATGATCATGCCCTCGTAGACTTCGACGCCCGGCCCGACGAAGAGTTCACCACGCTCCTGCAGGTTCCACAGTGCATACGCGGTGGTGGTGCCGTTGCGATCGGCGGCCAATGCGCCCGTGAGGCGATGCGGGATCTCACCCTGCCACTCCACGTAGCCGTCGAAGAGCGCGTTCATCACGATGGTGCCGCGCGTATCGGTAAGCAGCTCGGAGCGCAGGCCGATGAGGCCACGGCTGGGCACGCGGAACTCCATGCGGACGCGTCCGAAGCCGTGGTTGTGCATCTTCTGCAGCTCGGCCTTGCGCATGCCGATCTGCTCCATGATGACGCCGACGAATTCCTCGGGCACGTCGATGGTCAGCAGCTCGACCGGTTCCATCAGCTTGCCGCCGATCGACTTGGTGACGATCTCCGGCTTGCCGACGGCCAATTCGTAGCCCTCGCGCCGCATCATCTCGATCAGGATGGCGAGCTGCAGTTCGCCGCGCCCCATCACCTTGAACGAATCCTTGCTACCGGTCTCCTCCACGCGGATGGAGACGTTGGTGAGCAGCTCTTTATCGAGGCGCTCGCGCAGGTTGCGCGAAGTAACGAACTGGCCTTCACGGCCGGAGAACGGCGAGGTGTTGACCGTGAACTGCATGGCGATGGTCGGCTCGTCGATGACCAGCGGCGGCAGCGGTAAGGGCTCGAGCGCATTCGTGATGGTTTCGCCGATGGTGATGCCCGCCACACCGGCGACCGCAACGATGTCGCCCAGCTGCGTCTCCGCAGTGTCGACGCGCTTCAGGCCGTCAAAGGTGAAGAGCTTGGTGATCTTGACCGTCTCCAGCGCGCCATTCAGCTTGGCGATGCCCACTTCCTCGCCCACGCGCAGCGTTCCGTTGAAGACGCGCGCGATCGCCAGCCGGCCCAGGTAGTCGCTGTAGTCGAGGTTCGCGACCAGCACCTGCAGCGCGCTCGCCGCGTCGCCGCCAGGCGGCGGAATCGTCTTTACGATAGCGTCGAAGAGTGGCTGCAGATCCTGCCCGGGCTTACCCTGCTCGGTCGAAGCCGTGCCGAGCTTCGCGTTCGTGTACAGGATAGGGAAGTCGAGCTGATCTTCGCCGGCGTCGAGGTCGATGAAAAGGTCGTAGACCTCGTTCAGCACTTCCTGGGCGCGCGCGTCGGGGCGGTCGATCTTGTTGATGACCAGCACCGGCGGCAGCTTCCGCTCCAGCGCCTTGCCCAGGACGTAGCGGGTCTGCGGCAGCGGGCCCTCGCTGGCGTCGACCAGGAGCATGACGCCATCGACCATCGCCAGCGCGCGCTCCACCTCGCCGCCAAAGTCGCTGTGGCCGGGGGTGTCTACGAGGTTGATCTTCACGTCGTGGTAGAAGACCGCGGTGTTCTTGGCCAGGATGGTGATGCCGCGCTCGCGCTCCAGGTCATTGGAGTCCATGACGCGGTCCACGAGCTCCTGGTTGGCGCGGAAGACGCCGCTTTGGCGCAGCATGGCGTCGACGAGCGTGGTCTTGCCGTGGTCGACGTGCGCGATGATGGCGAGGTTACGGATGGAATGCATCAGGAGTCTGGAGTCAGTAGTCAGGAGTCAGCAAGACGGGAGCTAGCTGAATCACCATTATAGCGGTTGCATCTGCATTTAGACTGTGGCGTGGACTTTGCCACGCGCCAAAGTAACGTTCGGCATGACCTTGCCGAGGTCGCACCGGCCCTGCTGGTCACGCATCTGCCGAATATCCGCTACCTGTGCGGGTTTTCGGGCAGTGCGGCGGTGCTGCTCCTGCCGGCCAGCGGGCAGGCAACGCTGATCACCGACGGCCGCTACACGCAGCAGGCTCGCGCCGAGGCAAAGGCGGCGCGTGTCGTCATCACCAAGTCGACGCTGTTCGCCGATGCCGCCAAGCTGGTGCGCGGGCGCGCGCTCGCCATCGAAGCGGAACACGTCACGGTGCATGCCGCACGCGCATTACAGAAGCTGCTGCCCAACGCGGTCCGCCTCAAGCCGACCGGCAACCTGGTGGAGCGGCGCCGCATGATCAAGGACGCTGCCGAGCTGCGCGCGCTGCGGACGGCGGTGCGGCTCGGGTCGTCGGTGTTCGGGTTTGCGCTGGCAGCGCTGAAGGTCGGAGTGCGAGAAAACAACGTCGCGGGGGCCCTAGAATTCGCGGCGCGCGGCGCCGGCGCGGACGGTATGTCGTTCGAGACCATCGTCGCGGCCGGGAAACGCTCGGCCTTGCCTCATGGCCGCGCGTCAGCGGCACGCCTGCCGCGGCGCGGCTTCGTGGTGCTCGATTACGGTGTTATATTAGGCGGTTATTGCTCGGACATGACGCGCACTGTGCACCTCGGCAAGCCGGATGCATGGGCGCGCGGCGTGTACGAAGCAGTGCTGGAGGCGCAGCTGGCCGGCATCGCGGCGGCGAGGCCGGGCGTGACCGCAGGGCAGGTGGACGCAGCCGCCCGGAAAGTGCTGACGGGCGCGGGTTTTGGCCGGTTCTTCACGCACTCGACCGGACACGGCGTCGGCCTCGAGATCCACGAGGCGCCACGACTGGCCAAGGGTCAGGAGCAGGTCCTGACGCCGGGCATGGTCATCACGATCGAACCGGGAGCCTATGTTCCCGGCCGCGGCGGCGTACGGATCGAAGACATGGTCGCCGTCACGGACCGGGGTTGCGACGTGTTGACACCGACGACGAAAGAACTGATCACGGTCTAGAGTCACAGGGAGTAAGGGGAGAGGAGGAATGGGAAGGATGAACGACGCTCTCCTCCCGGCCGCCCGTCCTTCCTGTGGAATCCCCCAATGAACGCCAAAGAACTGCGCGACCTCATCGATTACGTCGTTGAGAAAGACCTCGCTGAGTTCGAATTCGTGCGCGGCGACCTCAAGGTGCGCATCGCGCGCGGGTCGGCCACGGTGCAGTACGCGCCGGTAGCGCCGGTGGCTGCGATGGCACCCGTGGTGACCGCAGCGCCGGTTTCAGGGCCCGCAGTGCAGCACGCACCCGCCGGGAGTCCGCCGCCGCGTCCGGCCGAGGCGGAGACGGGCGTGCACCTCATCACGTCGCCCATCGTCGGAACGTACTACGAAGCGCCGTCGCCGGGTGCGCCGCCGTTCGTCAAGCCGGGCGACCAGGTCGCCGCCGGCCAGGTGCTCTGCATCATTGAAGCGATGAAGCTGATGAACGAGATCGAGAGCGACGTCGCCGGCGAGGTCGTCAAGCTCCTGGTGAAGAACGGCGAGCCGGTGGAGTACGGTCAGCAATTGTTCGCCATCAAGCCGCGCGGATAAATGTTTAGAAAAATCTTAATAGCGAACCGCGGCGAGATCGCCCTGCGCGTCATCTGCGCCTGCAAGGAACTCGGCATCAAAACGGTGGCGATCTATAGCGAAGCCGACCGTAACTCGCTGCACGCGCGCTTCGCCGACGAGGCCATCTGCATCGGGCCACCGCGCCCGAGTGAGAGTTACCTGAACATTCCGGCCGTCATCAGCGCCGCGGAGATCGCCAACGTGGACGCCATCCATCCCGGCTACGGGCTGCTCAGCGAGAACGCGAATTTTGCCGAGGTGTGCGAGACCTGCCACATCAAGTTCATCGGCCCGCCGCCCGATGTGACACGCCTGATGGGCGAGAAGGAAAAGGCCCGGCAGGCGATGAAGAAGTACAACGTGCCGATCCTGCCGGGTTCGGACGGCGTCGTCGCCGATGAGAACGAGGCGCTGGCGTGGGCGAAGCAGGTCGGCCTTCCGGTGATCGTGAAGGCCTCAGCGGGCGGCGGTGGGCGCGGGATGCGTGTGATCCGCGACGAAAAAGAACTGCCCAACCTGTTCCGCGCGGCGCAGAGCGAGGCGGCGGCAGCCTTCGGCAACGGCGATCTCTACATGGAGAAGTTCATCGAGCAGCCGCGACACATCGAGTTCCAGGTGCTGGCCGATTCGCACGGCAAAGTATTGTCACTCGGCGAGCGTGAGTGCAGCATCCAGCGACGCCATCAAAAACTGCTCGAAGAATCGCCGTCCACTCAGGTCACGCCGGAACTGCGGCGCGAAATCGGCGAGCGGCTGGTCAAGACGCTGGGCGAGATCGGCTACGTCAACGCCGGTACCATCGAATTCCTCATGGATGAGGACAAGAAGCTCCACTTCATCGAGATGAACACGCGTATCCAGGTGGAGCATCCCGTCACCGAGATGGTGACGGGCATCGACCTGGTGAAAGGGCAGATCCTGATCGCCGCCGGGGAGCGCTTGGAGAGTGTGGTCGAAGGCCACGTGGAGCATCGCGGACACGCCATTGAGTGCCGCATCAACGCCGAGCATCCGGAGAAGTTCACGCCGTCGGCCGGCAAGATCACCGCCTTCAATATCCCCGGCGGCACCGGTGTGCGCGTGGACACGGCCGCCTACGCCGAAGGCGTCATCCCGCCGTACTACGATTCGCTCATCGCGAAGCTCATCACGCACGGCAAAGACCGCGAAGAAGCCATCTCGCGCATGCAGCGGGCGCTCGGCATGTTCATCGTGGAAGGCATCCACACCACCATCCCGCTGCACCGTCGCATCATGGCCGACCCCGACTTCCGCGCCGGCAAGTTCGACACCAAGTACATGGAACGCTTCCTGGCGCAGCCTGCAACCAAATGAACCGCGGAGGCGCGGAGACCCGGAGGCTTGTTGTTCCGCGGCTGTATTGCATCGTGGATGCCGGTTGCTTTCGTTCCAGCGCCGATACGACGAAGGCGATGCTCGACTTCACGCGCGAGCTGCTGGCCGGCGGCGCAACGCTGATCCAGTATCGCGACAAGGATAGTGGGGCGGGAGTGATGCTGGCGCGGGCGCGCGCGATCGCTCGCTGCGCTCGCAGCCCGGGCGAGTCGCCCGGGCCCACACAAGTTATGGTGATCCTAAACGACCGGCCAGACCTGGCTCTGGGCGCGGCTTTTCACGGGGTCCACGTGGGACAAGAGGACCTGTCACCGCAGGCAGCAAGGCGCATCATCGGGAAGGGAATCGTCGGGGTTTCGACGCACAATGCGGACCAGGTCCGCGCCGCCGATGCGACCGATTGCGATTACATCGCCATCGGCCCGGCCTTCGGTACCGCGAGCAAGCAGAATCCCGACCCGGTCGTCGGGCTCGAGGGTGTGCGGCTGGCACGTTCGCTCACCCGCAAGCCGCTCGTCGCGATCGGGGGCATCACGCGACAGAACTGCTGCGCGGCGATCGCCGCCGGCGCCGATTCCGTCGCCGTCATCGCCGACCTCGTCGCGAACCCGCGGCGAGCGGTCGAAGAATTCCTCACCCTCCTGGGAACCGGACCAGATATTCCTGCGTAGCAGATGCTGGTGAGGTGCGCCGATGATGACCTTCCTGCACGATCTCCGTTACGGGCTTCGCATCCTGTTCAAAGCGCCCGTGTTCAGCGCGGTCGCCATCATCACGCTGGCGCTCGGCATCGGCGCGAACTCGGCGATGTTCAGCATCGTCAACGGCGTGCTCCTGCACCAGTTGCCGGTGACCGATTCCGACCACGTGGTCTCGCTGTACACGGCGACGCCGCAGTTCCGGAGCGGCTCGACGTCATACCCGAATTTCCTCGACTGGCGCACGCGCAATCGTTCCTTCGAAGGCATGGCGGCGTACCGCACGGACAACTGCAACCTCACGGGGCGCGGGCAGCCGGAACGCGTGCACATCATGATGGCGTCGGCGACGTTGTTTCCCGTGCTGCGCGTGAACGCGGTCGTGGGACGCACATTCACGGAAGCGGAGGACCAGCGCGGCGCCAACCCCGTCGTCATCTTGAGTACGGACTGGTGGAAGACGCGCTTCGGCGGCGATCCGAACGTCATCGGCCAGCAGCTCACGCTGAACGGCGTGAGCTACACGATCGTCGGCGTGGCGGAAGGCAGACTGGGTATCGCCCGCAACGTGAAGCTCTATGTCCCGATCGGCGCATGGACCGAGAAGCTGTTCTTCGACCGCGCCATCGCCTGGGGGACGCAAGTCATCGCCCGCCTGAAGCCAGGAGTGACGCTGGAACGATCCAAACAGGACTTGGACGCGGTGGCGCGCGGCCTGGCGCAGGAGTTCCCGAAAGAGAACGAGGGCCACGGCATCACGCAGGTCACGCTGCGCGAAGACGTGACCGGCGACGTCCGCACGCCGCTCCTCGTGCTGCTGGGCGCCGTCGGGTTCGTGCTGCTGATCGCGTGTGCCAACGTCGCCAACTTATTGCTGGCGCGCTCGGCCGCACGGAAGCGTGAGTTCGCGGTGCGGGCGGCGCTGGGCGCCGGGCGCAGCCGGCTCATCCGGCAGATACTCACGGAAGGCTTGCTGCTCGGGCTGTTCGGCGGGGCACTCGGCCTGCTCGTGGCGCGGTGGACTACGGCGCTTTTCGTGGCGCGCATGAGCGAGCAGCTGCCATCATCATCCGACATCCGGCTTAGCGGCACGGTGCTGGTGTTCACGGCGGGCCTGTCGCTGCTCGCCAGCCTGTTCTTCGGGCTCGCTCCCGCCTGGCACAGCTCCCACGCCGACCTGAATTCCACGCTCAAAGAAGGCGGACGCGGCAGTTCCGGCAGGCATCGCGTGCAGCGTGCGCTGGTCATCGCCGAGATCGCGCTGGCGTTGCTGCTTACCGCCGGCGCCGGCCTGATGGTGCGCACGATGTGGCGGCTCTGGGAGGTCGATCCCGGCTTCGACGCGCGCAACGTCCTCACCTACGTTGTCGCCGGCGCGCCCGGCGCCGACCTCTCACCCGCCGGCTTGCGCGCGTCCTACACGGAGATGATCGAGCGCATGCGACATCTGCCGGGAGTGGAAGGCGTGAGCTTTATGGGCGGATCCATCCCTATGAACGGCGACTCTGAGGTCCCGTACTGGGTGACCGGCCAGCCGCACAGCGAGAAGCAAGGTGATCTCCCGTTCGCTCTCTTCTATCTTGTGGACCCTGACTACCAGAAGGTCATGCGGCTCCCGTTGCTGCGGGGACGCTTTCTCGGGCCGCAGGATACGGAAGCAGCGCCCCGCGTCATCGTGATCGACGAGGAACTGGCGCACAAGACCTTCGCGGGCAAAGACCCGATCGGCCAGCAACTGCATCTCGACATCTTCAATCAGGATTTCCAGATCATCGGTATCGTCGGGCATGTGCGGCATTGGGGGCTCGATTCCGACGCGACCGCCAAGATCCGCTCGCAGGTCTACTTCCCGTGGCGTCAACTGCCCGACGTGGTGATGCCCGCCATCGCCAATCAGTCGGTGTTCCTGGCGCGCACCACGCCGCCGCCTGCGACCCTGGCCGAGCCGCTCAAGCGCGCCATCTTCGCCTTCAATCCCAACATGACGATGTTCGAGACCGTGCCGATGCAGGAAATCATTGCCGAATCGCTCGGCCGGCGCACGCTCACGCGACTCGTCCTCAGCATCTTCGCCGGGCTCGCGCTCCTGCTGGCAGCCATCGGGATCTATGGCGTGATGTCGCACCTAGTGACGCAGAGTACGCATGACATCGGCGTCCGCATGGCCCTTGGCGCCGCACCGAGCTCCGTCCTTGCGATGGTGCTGCGTACGGCGATGACGATGGCCGCGAGTGGCATTGCTCTCGGCGCTGTTGCGGCGCTCGCGGCTACTCGCCTGATGCGCAGCCTGCTCTATGGGGTGAGCGCGGCGGATCCAGTGACCTTCCTCAGCGTGGCGTTGGTGCTGGCAGCAGTTGCGTTGCTGGCGAGCTACATCCCGGCACGGCGGGCTACGCGGGTGGATCCGATGATCGCGCTGCGGTATGA
>CAYWSH010000119.1:0-11353 GCA_964460655.1 uncultured Terriglobales bacterium
TGAAGATGACGGGTTGCGGCGGTGCAGTCGCCGCAGGTGGCGTGGGAAGATTGACGCGGATCTGCGGCGCGCCACAGGCGTTGCAGAAGCTGACGCCGTCTTCGACTTCAGCGCCGCAGCGATCACAGACATGCACCATGCGTTATTTGTTATTCGTTATTTGTTATTGAAAGTCAAAGGCAAGGCGAGTGCAGCAAGGTCCCACCCTGTCCTCGTCGCGCGCTGCGCGATTCTCGACAAGGGTAGGGCACCCGCATGCAGCGATGAACGTATCGTGGCTATAGGGATCCTTCGACTGTGCGATTCCACCCCGAAAATCGGGGCGGAATCGCTTCGCTCAGGATGACTTGATTTTGGCTTTCAATAACCAATAGCCAATAGCAAATAGCCAATGGCTACATGCTCTCGCCCTTGCCGCGGGTGCGGACGTAGACGAGGCCGAAGCGCGTCTTGCCGCCTTCGGTGCGCACGCCGACAACGTGCTGGTGGTCGGTGGTGCCGACCTTCAACTCGACGCCGTTAGCCGAGCGGTAGAGCTCCATGTTGGCGCCGTTCTTGCGTTCATTGTCGTCGCAGGTCAGGTCGCGCGATTCGCCCGGCTTGGCGTTCACGCTGGTGGTACCGCGGTCGCCCTTGCACTCCAGGACAGAGCCGAACTGCTTGAGCGCGCCGCGATAGTAGTCCACGACTTTGTCCATCGGATCGTCGCTCTCGAATTCGGCGGCGACCACCTTCACGCCGAAGAACGAGCTGTCGATGTTCACGTTGGCGCGGTGCTTATCGTCGCTGCTGTCCTGGCGAGGGTGCGCGCCGGGATACACCGGGATGCCGATGTCCTTCACGTTGATGTCGGTGTTGACGTGCAACGAGCCGAAGGGGCTGACGATGTCGACCTTCTTGTCCTGCCCTTTCTCATCTTTGCTCACGCTGATACCGCAGCCGCCGAACAGCAACGCGGCGACCACGATGGCGGTGACGAGCGCGACTTTAGCGCCCAGAGGTTGAGGCTGGCTTCGCATGATTGCCTCCTGCGGCGACCACGTCGCGGCTGATGCCGCTGCCGCGCGCGGCGAAATTCGGGATGGTCACGGGCAAGCGGCCGTGCACGGGCATCTCGCCGAACAGCGCCTTGGCCGCCGCCTTCTCGGAAACTTCCGTGTTGGAAAAAGTACAAAGGTACGTGGCGACGTCGGGGAAATCCTGGGCGAGGTACGGGCTGCCCATGGCGACCACCGCGGTCTTCGCGGCGTGGCGCGCGAGCAACTGCTTGAGCAGCGCGGCCATATCGGGCTGCAACGACACCGTGTTCTGGTACTCGCCGTTCACCTTCACCACTTTTCCCGCCGTCGGCGTCACATACGCCGCCACGATGACGGACTGCGCTGCGCCGGCCGCCGCCAGCACCTGCGGCGTGACGGCATTCGCTATCCGCGGATCGACCCACACGATGTTCGCGTCGGGCGCGCGCGCCTTCAGTTGGCGCTCGAACTCGCGTCCCTGCTCGGCGCGCAGGTCGTCCACCAGGAGCAGCGCGAACAGACGGCTGCCCGCTTCCGTCACATTCCCATACGCAAGCGGCCCGCGCGAAGTTCCCCCGCGTTTGAAGGGCAGGATACCGCCGTCGCGCAGCAGGGTGACGGCGTCGTCGGCCACGCGCTGGCCGGCGACGATGTTCTGCGGGTCGGCGATGATGTGGGAGAGCGCATTCACGTCAACCAGGCGCGCCTTGTGCAGTCCGACGGACGCTTTGGCGCGCAGCACTTTGAGCACGCATTCATCGAGACGCGCCGGCGAGATCTCGCCGCTTTGCACCGCGGCCACGAGCGCGTTGAAGGCGGCGGGCAGGTTGGCGGGTTGCAGCAGGACGTCGGAGCCGGCCTTCAAAGCTTCGACGGCGGCGCGGCCGTTATCGGGCTGGCCGGGCGAGACGTAGAGGCGGGTGAGCGCGTTCATGTCGAGCGCATCGGTGATCACGATGCCGCGGAAGCCCATCTTCTGCTTGAGCAGGCCGTTGACGATCTTGGTGGAGGTGGTGGCCACCTTGTTCGGGTCAGGCTCGAGCGCGGGGATGGTGACATGCGCGACCATGACTGCGTCCACGCCGCCATCAATGGCCTTCTGGAACGGTGGCAGCTCGACGGAGTTGAGGCGCGCTTCATCACCGGTGACCTGCGCGAGCGCGAGGTGCGAGTCGGTGGAGGTGTCGCCGTGCCCCGGAAAGTGTTTGGCGGTGGCCAGCATGCCGCCCTGGTGCGAGCCGCGCGTGTAGGCGGCGGCGAGCTCGCCCACCTGCAGCGGGTCCTCGCCAAAGGAGCGCGTATTGATGATGGGATTCGCCGGGTTGGAGTTCACGTCGGCAACGGGAAAGAAGTTCCAGTGCACGCCGATGGCGCGGGCTTCCAGCGCCGTCACTCGTCCGAACTCCTCGGCGTATTGCAGGTTGCCGGCGGCGCCGAAGGCCATGGCATGCGGGAACGGCGTGGCGGCCTGCAGGCGCATAGTGAGTCCGCGCTCGAAGTCGGCGGCGAAAATGAGCGGCACATCGGCGAGGGATTGCAGTGCGTTCGTCCACTCGGCGGCTTCATAGGGCATGTTGCGGAAGAGGAGCGGGCCGTCCCAGCGCACGGTGAGAGTAAGGCCGCCGAGGTGGTACTTCTGGATGAGGTCGCGGACGCGCGCGTACTCGGCGCTCTGCACGTTGAGGAACTCGGCGGGCGCCGAGGTCATCATGATCTGCCCGACTTTTTCCTCGACGGTGAGCTTCTTGAGCAGCTTTTGCGCCCACTTGTCGCCGTCCTTATCGAGCGCGACGGGGCCGGGCTGCTGGAACTTCTCAGCGGCGAAGGAGGAGGAGAGAAGTAGAAGAACAAGGAATGCGGTGCGGCGCATGAGGGAACGATAGCAGAAGTGCGAAACTGCGAAAGTGCGAAACTGCGGAATTGAACCAGTTATTATTTTTGAACCGTGAGGAACCCTCCTCATCCCGGAAGCGTGTTGCGCGATTACCTGGGCAAAGTGAACGTGCCCGACGCCGCACGGCACCTGCGCATCACGCGCGCGGCTCTGTCGCGCATCTTGAATGGCAGCGCCGGGATATCGGCGGAGATGGCGTTGCGGTTGTCCGACGCGCTCGGGACCACACCGGAACTGTGGAGCGGGATGCAGTCGCAATACGACCTGTGGCGAGCTTCGTTGAAGCGGCGTAAGAAGGTGACACGCCTGCCCGCGGCCTGAGCCGCTACAATACCCGCATGATCCCGCAAGACCTGCTGGATATCCTGCTGTGCCCGGCGTGCAAGGCGACGCTGGCCGTGAAGCCCGATGGGCATGCGCTCAAGTGCAACGGTTGCCACCGCGTCTATCCGGTGCGCGACGACATTCCTATCCTGCTGATCGACCAAGCGAAGGTCGAAGAGTAGAGCTCTGCACAGGCGGGGCGCCTGTGCCACACGAGCGTCGCTTAGCGGCGGCGGTCTTCGTTGAGCGGGCGTTCGGTGAAGCGGACGGCGAGCAGGCTTTCGTCGGCGCGGTCGATGGTGCGCTCCAGCGGCTCACCCTTGGTGCGCACCGCCCAGCCCAGCGAGAACTCGACCGGGACTTCGCGTCCACCGTGGCTTTTCAAGCGCTGCGCGGCCTGCTCGGTGGCCTTGTCGGTGGAATCGGCGAGCAGCACCACGAACTCGTCACCGCCCAAGCGCACCACGCCTTCCTCGACGCGCGTCTGGCGCATGAGGAAGCGCGCGATGCGGGTGAGCACCTCATCGCCGAATTTGTGGCCGTAGCGGTCGTTGTATTCCTTGAAGTGGTCGATATCGAGGACGATGCAGCCCCAGCCCTTGCCGCGCGCGTTCATCGCCTGCTCGAACTCGGCGAGATAGCGCCGGTTGTAGCTGCCGGTGAGCGGATCGCGGATGCTCTGCTCGAGCAGCTGTTCTTCCAGCCGCTTGCGCTCGGTGATGTCGACCAGGATGCCCTGGTAATACTGTTCGCCGGTCTGCGGATCGGTGAGGGCGAGCGCGGTGTCGAGCACCGTGCGGATCTGGCCGTCGAGGCGGCGGATCTGCAGTTCGTATTCGCGCACGGCGCCAAGGCGATCGAGCAGCTCGATCTCTTTCAGCCGCTGTTCCGGGTCGACGAGGAGTTCCGCTGCGCGTGCGCGCAGCGCGTCGAGCGAGGCGATCCCGAACATGCGCAGGAACGCAGGATTGGCGTCGAGGATCTCGCCGGCGCGGTTCGTGATGTAGATGCCCTCATGCAGACGCTGGACGAGCTCGCGCAGGGCCTCAGGATCCTGCAGACTGCGATAGCGCCGCGCCGCCGTCGCAGCCCGTTTGGGCTCCACGGTGCTTTCCCCCATGCCCGACATGTTATTCCAAACGTGCGGCGCGGGAGAATACGGCAAGCGCATGAAAAAACGTAAGTAACCTCATTTTTCGCAACTTTTTCCCGGGTCTGTGTCTCCGGTGCATTCGGGTCCTGTGTCCGCTCCAAATTTCGTGCCGGCGGGAAAAATTACCCGCGGGCCGAGCTGAGGACTCCAGCGGCGGAGCCACCTCACCCGCTATCTCCAACAAAGCACGCCACATAGAACCGGGCAACTTAAGGGTACTTTGGCCCCTGAACTGTAAGTGCAAAGCCTGAGTGCGCCGCTTCGGATGAGCGCACCAGGATCGAACCGGTGTAAGTGGTGAGGAACTCCTGGTTCCGCGCCTCTTCCGCAGGCTTCCCCCACTCGGAGGACCCAAGTGATGAAGACTAGAATTCTGCTCGCGCTGGTGCTGGCGGCCCTGGTGGTGCCGGTGGTAGCGCAGGAAACCCCCGCGCAGCCGACGACGCCGCAAGCGCAGCAGGCGCCGACGACTGCTCCCCAGACCACTACCGACAAGTCACAGATGGCCACCGGCAAAGACCCGTTGACCTACCAGCAACACGAAGGTTTCTGGGGCAAGATCAATCCGTTCGCGCGCAAGAAGTATGTGCAGCGGCAGCTCACGCCGGTCCAGGACCGCGTGAATGAGCTCGACCAGTTGACCGCGTCGAACACCAACATGATCAAGGACGTGGACTCACGCGCCAGCGAAGGCATCCGCCAGGCGTCGGCGAAGGCCTCCGAGGCGGACTCGCACGCCGTGGAAGCGACGAACCGCGCGCAGCAGGCGAATGAGACCGCGACGCAAGCTTCGCAGCGGCTCTCGACCGTGCAGAACGCGGTCGAGCGCGTTGACCAGTACGCTCCGGCCACGCAGGTGGAACTCCGCTTCGCTGCCGGACAGCTCATCCTGAGCAAGAAGGCGAAGGAAGCGCTGAGCGACCTGGCCGGCACCCTGAAGGACCAGAAGGGCTACATCCTGGAAGTGCAGGGCTTCTCGTCAGGACGCGGCCAGGAAGCGATCCATAACTCGCAGCTGATGGCCGATGCCGTGGTGCGCTACCTGGTACTGAACCATGACGTGCCGGTGTATCGCATCTACGAGCTGGGCATGGGCAATGCGCCCGCGCCGGTCGCGGCCACCGAAGAAGGCAAGGCGGTGAAACGGACGCGCGGCGGACGCGTGGAAGTGAGCCTGCTGAAGAACAGCATCAGCGAGCTGAACAGCGCGTCGGCGATGCCGTCGAACGGCATGGGCGGCGTGAGCGGCGCGACGGAGCAGCCGGCCGCCAGCTCGACGTCAAACCCGGCGTCGAACGCTACGCAGCCCGCGACGAACCAGAACGCTCCCGTACCGCCGACTCCGCCGGCCACCGAAAGCAAGCCACCGGCGAAGCCGCCGATCCGCTAAGGACTCTGCTGAACGCCGGGTCCGGCAGGAAATCCGGCAGAAGCTGAGAGAGGCCAAAGGCCCGCTGACAAACGCGGGCCTTTGTTATTGGTGCCGTCCCTACGGGACTCGGTGGTTGTCTAACCAGCCCCGCCGTTAAAACGGCGGGCTTTCACAGGACGCGCCTCCGGCGCTGCAGCCTAGCTGATCGGGCGGCCGCGTTCTCTCCAAATTTCCGCTGTGCCAGCGAAACCCGTAGATCCTTCGGCCAAAGGCAGGCCTCAGGATGACGCCGCTGATTTTTTCTAATCCACCAACGGCACCGTTGCATGAGCGAAACCCGTAGATCCTTCGGCCAAAGGCAGGCCTCAGGATGACGTCGCCGATTTTTTCTAATCCACCAACGGCATGTTGCATGAGCGAAACCCGTAGATCCTTCGGCCAAAGACAGGCCTCAGGATGACGCCGCTGATTTTTTCTGATCCATCAGTTCGGGCGGCGGTCGCGGGTGGCGCGCTGTTCGGCCTTAGCGCGGTAGAGGGCGGCATCGGCGTGCTGAAGCAGGACCTCGGGCGACTCGTCACCCAGGCTTTGCGCCCAGCCGGCGGAGAATTCCAGCGGGATGTGGGCGCCGCCGATCTCTACGGCATGGGCGCGCAGCCGCTCCAGCGGCATGGTGATGTCGTCAGGAAAGCAATCGGGCAACAGGACCAGGAACTCGTCACCGCCATAGCGGACGGGCAGGTCCGAAGCGCGCACCGATTCGCGCAGCTTCAGGGCAAAGCCCTGCAGAGCGCAATCGCCGGCCCCGTGGCCGAAGCCGTCGTTGATCGCCTTGAAATTGTCGAGGTCGAGCATCAGCACAGTGAGCGGGATCTTCAGGCGGGCGGCGCGCGCCAGCTCGTGCGGCAGGCGCTGGGCGGCGAAGCGGCGATTGAAGAGCCCGGTGAGCGGATCGATCATGCTGAGCTCTTCCAGAAGAGTGGTGCGATCGCTGAGCTCGGCGATGCGCTCGGCCGCGATCTGACGGCGCAGGCGGTTCGCCATGACCTGCTGGTAGACGGCGAACGCACTGAACAACAGGACCGTGGCGAGCAGGATGCGTTCCTGAGGGCGGAGCGAGAAAGAGATCATCACGAGAATGACGATGGCGGCGCCCCACAGCCACCAGCTCCATGATTCGAGCAGACGCAGCTTCGCGTCGAGCTGCGAGGAGGAGGTTTCAGGGGAAACAGTAGGATGCAGGTCGGTCATGCAAAAAAGACGCGCGATATCCTACGACAAAACCGATGAGTTGGGGAAGCGCGGAATGCGAAAAAATGCAGGAAATATGCGGTGCAGATAGTGCGACTACTTTCTTGCTGCTCCCTCCGGTCGCAAACCGCCGGAGAGCATCGCTCGCCCGTAGTCCCTCAACGCCTCGCAGCGCGCTCCGCCGCCTGCACGGGCGGCTCCGCTTTGTTGGCCGGCGATGAACGAGCTTGAGGTCGAGTGGTGTCCGAGCTACTTACCCGCGCTCGCGGCCATTTTTTTGACCATGGCGATGACGAGCTTGCGGTCGCTCTCGTTCAGGTTGGGCGAGTAGCGGCGGATCTGGGTGAGGAAGCGGACCTCGTCTTCGGTCAACTGCGGGGTGGACTTGGCGTGACCATTGTCGGCGGCGCTATCGGCAAAGAAATTACCCAAGGGAAGGTCGAGCGCGGCGGCGATCTTGGCCAGCGTATCGAGCGAAGGGATGGTGTGGCCGTTCTCTACGCGCGAAAGATAGCAACGTAGCAGCCCCGTGCGCTTCTCGATATCGCCCTGCGACATGCCTTTCTGCAGGCGAAAGTTGCGGATCGTCTCACCAATATTCATGCAGGTCAGATGTCCAGGAACCAAGCGTTGGGGGTGGCTGCATAGTAATCAGAGTAGAAGCAGGTAGCAAGAACAATCTTTAGCTTTTTTACAATACCTTGGGTGGTGCACCTCGGGTCGCGGGGGTAGCGGAAGCGCGGTTTCGGTGAGCGGCGTGCAGTAGCGCTTAGCCGGTGAGAGACGCCCGGCGGCGGTTCTCCTGGCTCAGGAAGAACTCGGCCAACTCCAGGTCGGCGGGTGTGGTGATCTTGATGTTGCGCACCGAGCCCATCACCACCACGACTTCGCCGCCGGCACGCTCAACGAGTGAGGCCTCGTCGGTACCGGTGAAGCCGTCGATCTCGGCGTCGTCGAACGCCTTCTTGATAATGGAATAGCGGAAGCCCTGCGGGGTCTGCGCCAGGACGACGCGCTCGCGCGGGATCGTGGTGACGATGAGCCCGGCGTCGGCCGTGCGATCGACTTGCTTCACCGTATCGACGGCCGGGACGCCGGCGATGGCGGCGCCGTATTTCTGCACCGCGGCTACGACGTTGGCGATGATCTCAGAGTCGACGAACGGGCGCACCGCATCGTGCACCAGTACCACATCGTCTGGCGCGGCCTTCACCTGGCGCAGCGCATTGGCGACCGACTGCTGGCGCGTTTCGCCGCCTTCCACGATGTGGACACGCTTAGAGATCTTCTCCGCTTCGAGCCGGGGCCGGAACCACTTGGCCTCGCTCGGCCGCAGGGCGACATAGATCTCGTTGACCTGTTGCGCGTGCGCAAAGCGGCGCAGGGTGTGGACGAGGATGGGGACGCCGTTAAGCTCGGTGAATTGCTTGGCGACGGGAGGCTTCTTGGCGTCGCTCGAGCCCGGCATCATGCGGGTACCGAGTCCAGCGGCGGGGATGACAGCGATGACACTCATAAAGCAGGGCGAGCAGTATAGCGAATCGAGTGTTAGCGAGTCCTGCGCTTCGGCGTGGCGGTCAGCAGCACGGCGACGTGCGCGATGGCGGCGTGGTCTGTGCCCATGCCTTCGGGCGTTTTGGCCTTCACACCGACTTGTCCCGGTGTGATCTTCAGCAGCTGAGCAACGCGCTTCTGGATCTTGGCAGCGTGCGGGCCGATCTTCGGTTCCGCCAGGATCAGGGTGGAATCGATGTTCGCGACCGCGTAGCCCGCGGCTTTCACGCGGCGCAGGGCTTCGCGCAGGAATATGGCTGAATCGGCATTCTTCCAGCGCGCGTCGGAGGGCGGGAAGAACGTGCCGATATCGCCAGCGGCGATCGCCCCGAGCAGCGCATCGGTGAGTGCGTGGAGCAGCACATCGCCGTCGGAATGGCCGGCCAAGCCCGCTTCATGCGCGATCTCGACGCCGCCGATCTTGAGCGGCACGCCACGCTTGAATTCGTGTGAGTCCCAACCGTAACCGATCCTCATGAAGAAAACCCTGCCGCAGATTTACGCAGATTCGCGCAGATCTTTCGAGAGTTGTCGTAAGCCAGGCGGCGCACTTGAGGCTTCGGACCGAAATTCAACAACAGCGCGACCTCGATCTCGGTAGCGCGCAGGTAATTGATGGCCTGGGCTTCGTGCTCACGAGCGATCTGTTGAACTGCCTTGAGTTCGATGATGAGTGTGCAGTCCACGAGGATATCTGCCCGAAAGTTTCCGACATCCTGTCCTCTGAACAAGACAGGAATCGCGAATTCCTCTTCAGCTGTTAATCCAGCCTGGCGTAGCGCGATCACCATGGCGCGACGATAGACACTCTCCAGAAACCCATCGCCGAGCTCGTTATAAACGTCGTAGAAGATACCGATGACAGCGTCAGTCAGGTCGGCATGCTTGTATGTCGCCTGTACGGAACCGTGGGTTTGATCTGCGTTCATCTGCGTAAATCTGCGGCAAGAATTTACCTGATTCCCACCAGGCCGCGCACCGAATCTATCAGCTTCTGTGAGTCGTAGCCCACGCCGTCTTTGAAGACGATCTCGACTTTCTCGATGTCATTGATGTTCTGGCTCGGGTCACCTTTGATCACGACCAAGTCGGCCTGCTTGCCGGCCGCGATGGAACCGATGCGGTCCTGCTCGCCGAGGAATTGCGCGCCGTTCAGCGTGGCGATCTTGATGGCTTCGAGCGGGGTGAAACCGGCTTCGACCAGCAACTCGACCTCGCGCTGATCGCCGAAACCGGCGACCGTGCCGCCGTTGCCGGTGGGATCGAGCCCGGCGAGCAGCAAGCCTCCCGCTTTGGCGAAGGCAAGCTCGAACTCCATTTCTTTTTTCAGAGATGCCAGGCTCGTCGAATCGGCGGCGATGCGCGCGCGGGCACCGAGATAACGCGCTTGCGCTTCCGGCGACATGGACTCGAGCACACGGGCCGACGTCAGCGGACGCTGGCGCGTCCCCTGCGGCCCGTTCGCCACGGAGGCCTCAAAGACGGGCAGCGTCGAGGTGACGGCGACGTGTTTGGCGACGAGCGTCTTGATCATCTGCTGCACTTCGGGCCCGTTCATGTCGAGCTTGAGCAGTGTGTCGCGAGCGGCGTTGCCGCGCGGACACTGGTCGGGCTGCTTGCCGGGCGTGAATTCCGTGTCGGCGAGGATGCCGTGCTCCAGGTCGTCGATGCCGAGTTCGGCGGCCTCGACGAAGCCGACAGAACACAAGTGGCCGGTGATCTTGAGCCCGCGTTTGTGCGCTTCTTCGGCGGCGGCGCGCAGCTCGTCCCGCGTGATGTTCATGTACGCCTTGAACGACGTGGCGCCTTCATCGGCCCAGAAGTTCACCATGCGGCGCGCGTCGGCTGCGTCTTTGAGCTCGTGCATCACCGGCGTGAACGAGCCGGGGCCTTCCAGGTACGGCGCGGTGATGCGCATCTTGGGGCCGAGCATGGTGCCGGCGTCGATGCGGCGCTTGATCTCGAGATCGGCGAAGGGTTCGATGCTGCCCGTGGTGCGGATGGTCGTGACGCCGGCGCCGAGATACTGCCGCGGGAAGCTCGAACCCATGTTGCTGTACATGGGCGGATTGCCGCCCATGGGGAAAAACATGTGGTCGTGCATGCCGACCAGGCCGGGGATGACGCTGTAACCGCGCAGGTCGAGGACTTTCGCGTCGGCGGGCGGCGCGGAGTTCGCTGAGGAAAAAGCACCGATCGAAGCGATCTTGCCGCCGGAGATGACGATGGTCTGGTCGTCTTTGGGTGCGGCACCCGTGCCATCAATGACGCGGACGTGCGTGAGGGCGACGGCGGGCGCCTCGACGCGGATGAAGTCGGCGCGGGGATTGGGCTGGGGTTGCGCAAGGGCGCAGGTGGCAAGCGCCAGGATCGTGGCGAGAATTCTCATTCAGACCTCCCAAAGGCAAACCGCCAAGGACGCAGAGGACGCTAAGGTACATGAAACCCATCAATCCTTCGCGAACCTTTGCGTCCCTTGCGTCCTTGGCGATCGAGGTTTACTTGAGAGCCTTCGTGATCGCGGCTTCGGCGAGCGGCGCCATGATCTTGTAGCCGTCGGCGTTGGGATGGAGGCCGTCGGCGGCGAGCTCGGTGCGCAGCATGCCGTCGGGTCCGAGCATGTTGCTGTAGTAATCGAGATACACGAGCTTGTTCTGCGCGCAGTACTGCTTCAGCCAGTCATTCAGTTGGCGGATCTTCTCGGGCGAGCGGCGTGGTGTTTGCAGGCCGCGGTTGCCCTGGTCGTGTACCGGCAGGACGGAGGAGAAAACGACCGCGATCTTGTG
>CAYWSH010000120.1:0-11338 GCA_964460655.1 uncultured Terriglobales bacterium
CCGTTCCAGAACATCGGCAGCGTGGGCCTGCGGCGCGTCGTCCGCAACGGCGAGATCCAGAAGATCCTCGATTACCTCACCGACGGCAAGTGCGAGAACAACGCCGACTGGAAATATCGCTTCAAAGAGAACTCTGACAAGATGCGGACCGGCTCGCTCCTCGAGGTCGCCTACGTCCTCAAGAGCCTGCTAGTGCTGAACCAGACCAAGCCGCTCAGCTTCCGTGAGAAAAAGATGCTGGAGCGCGCCCGCTACCTGCTGGTCTCGGAGCTGGCCATGGCGAAGAACCTCGACGAGAACGACGTCGAGTCGCTCCTCTCCAAGGCGCTCTCCAAAGCCAAGCTGAAGTTCCCGGAGATCATCGCCGAAGCGTAAGTTTTCTTTTCCTGTGTGGACGCGGGCGACTCGCCCGCGTCTTTGTTTTTGGTTGTCATTCCGAGGCCCGCGCTTGGCCGAGGAAATCTGCTTTTCACGATTGCGTGATCACCAGCGCGATCCCGCCGCGCTTGTGTCCGGTCTCGACATAGCGATGCGCCTCCGCCGCTTCGGCCAGCGTGAACGTCCGGTCGAGCACAGGGCGGAGCGCGCCAGACTCGACGAGTTCCTTCACGCGCTCGAGGTGCGCCACTGGGATCACCGCGCGGCCATCCACCGAGAGCCACTTGCCGCCCGGCGTAAGCGCGGCGCGAAGGCGCTCCTTGAGCGGCGATGTTTTGCGTGTACCGGCCGCGTCGAAGATCACGTCGTAGGGCCCACCGGCCTGCGCGTCCGCGTTGGTGTAATCGAGCACGCGGCTCGCGCCGAGCGAACCCACTAAGTCAATGTTTTTCGGGCCGCATACTCCGGTCACCTCCGCCCCGGCGAGTTTGGCGAGTTGCACAGCGTATGTCCCCGTGCCGCCCGACGCGCCGTAGATCAAGACGCGCTTGCCCGCGAGCGTACCTGCCTGTTCCAGAAAGAACGACGCCAGCATCGCGCGCCCCGGGATCGTCGCCGCCTCCGCGTGCGAGACGTTGCGCGGCTTCGCGACGATCAGCGCGTGCCACGGCATCTTCTGCCCGCCCTCGCGCAACCGACAGTACTCGGCGTAGCCACCGCCCTTCATGCCGGTGGTCGCCATCACTTCGTCACCCACCTGGAAGCGCGTGACGCGCGCGCCGACTTCAACGACTTCGCCAGATACTTCCACGCCAAGGATCATCCGCGGACGCCGGATCCCGACCACCAGACGCATCGGCAAAAACCGCTTCGGCAACTTCCAGCCGCGCACGAGGCAGTCCGAGTCGGAGACGCCGGCGGCGCGCACCCGCACCAGGATCTCGTCCGCCCGCGGACGCGGCTGCGCGAGCTCGCCGAGTCGCAGCACGTCCGGCGGCCCGTAAGCGGTGCAGAGGGTGGCTTTCATCGGTGGGTATAGGAGGATACGTGCGACGCCCTAATGTCGTTCCGTTCGAACGCATCCGTCGTGCTTGAGCGGCTTAGCCGCGACATAAGAAAGCCCGGCGTTTCAACGCCGGGTTGTCGTTGACGAAGTACGTCGAGTCCCGTAGGGACGACACACTGTTAGTCCGGGTGAATGGCGTATGCGAGTTGCTCCCAACCGGCCTCCACCATGCGATCGTCGATATGGCGAACAATGGAAGACTCTCGAATTCTTCTCACTCGCTGCGTGTTAATTCGACGAATCCCTGCTCGCCGCATCGCGCTTTCGATGTCCTCCTCGCACCAGATTACGACTCCGAACTTGGTGTCGTCCGCGAGCTCATTCAGGAAGGAATTGATGGCGTTATCGAGCTCCTGATCCGCACCGCGCTCACGGAGAAGGTTCGTGCGCAGCAGTCGATACAATCGCTCGTTCTGAATCCTGCCAACTCTCAAGTGGCACCTCCGCAGCGCGCTCCAACGCGACTGCACCACAATCTAGCAGGACCTGTGCGGTTGCATCGAGGGCGGCAGCGTTCCTTGTCGTGTCTGTGCGGATAGCAGTGGGAACATAGATTACGGTGCCCTGCCTTGAACGGGTCAGCAGAACGCGGTACGCGTTGATCAGGTAGCGAAGCTTGTCAGCATCTGTGACCGGTTTCCACTCCCGGTTATTGAAGCGGTAGCCAGCCCAGCGGCTACCATCCCAGATGAAGTCCTCTCCCCAACACAGGCATACCCAGTCCAACTCGAGTCCTTGGATTTCAAACTGTGTGGCGTGCACTTCGAGCTTCGAACTCGACCGGACATCTGCTGGTTCGTCGAGGAACCAGTGTTCCCATTCAAAAAACCGGTGAAAGTCGTATGAGGGCTCAAGGCCGTCCGCCCTCAACCGCGCAGCAGAGGCGCTCCCCACAAGTCCTGATCGTAACGTGCCACGTCTCATTATCTGTAGGTACCTGCGCGCCGACTCCATCGATCGCGTCAGGTATGGAGGGCGTTCCAGTTTGTGGGCGGCCGTCAACGCAGCCCGAGAATCTCCATCGAGTACGTGGTTTACCCATTCTGACCAGTGATGCGATCGGATAGCTCGCAACGAGACTCCGAGGTGCAGATCCGGCACCTCTAAGACGCCAAGTGGAGAAACACCCTCAAAGAGCCGCTGCCTTGCAACCGCGCTGTCGCCACGTACAGCTTGTTGCGAGGTCCAGACAACCCACTCGGGGTGGTCGACCAAAGCGCGGCCCCACTCGGACAATCCAGCTTCGCCGCGATTGATTTCCTGCCCGCCGCCAACCAAAGCGACAATCACAGCCCAATCGTCGTGACGCTCCATTATGTCTAGCAGCATCTCCGGCTCGGAACAGGCTCGGTCGTAACGCCGCTCATTTTGATCCCGGCTCCAAGCGCGCTGCGCTTCGTCGAAGATGATTACGTGCTGAGCAGGCACCTTCTTCTCGCCAAAATATTCGTCGGCAAAGCGGTGAACGTTGTGGATGAACGTCTCTACGGTCACAGCTGCGGAAGTTCGCGATGTCTTAGTGCGCTGAACGGCGTCCCGAACCAGCGCCTCCTTCAAGACCTTGACTAATGGCCCGTTGCCGGAGAGAAACGATGTCGAAGGTCGTAGGATCGGATGGTGAGCAGCGTTCAGCCCGACGAGTGTCTTCCCGGCCCCAGGCACTCCCGTCACGAAACAAATCAATCTCCTCTGGTTTTCGCAAGACCATTCAACAGCGCGCACCAGCGCGGCCGTCGCCAGGGCCAATGTCTCGTGTGCGGCACAAGCGTGGCCAATCTCAAACACATCCATGTCCGAATAAAGCGCAACTGCAGCTTCGATGATGGTTGGTGTCGGCTTAAACCTTCCTGAATTCCATTCGTCGGCCTGGATCGCCTCTCCACGCTGCGGCTGCCGTCGACAAATGTCGCCCAATGTATTGGCTAGCTCCGAGAATGTTGATATCCAAAGCGGTGCGATCGTTCCTGTCCGTTCGCCGCGAGGCCCAACGCCCGGCGCCTTGCGGTAAACTGCGACTGGAACAACCATCCGATGATGGCTAAGCTCGTGGAAATTGCTGATTAATAGTGCGTAATCTTCAACTTGCTGTGTTGCGGAACCGGACGCCTCGCCGGTCTTGAATTCCAAAACAACGATGAAGTCCCGAATCAATAGAACCGCATCGATTCTCTTGCCAATTCTCGGCACCGGATACTCGAGCAAGACGGTAGCAGTTGCCAGATCTGTGCTCTGATCTATGAGCGCCCTCAATGAGGCTTGAAGAGGCTCGCATTGATATCGCCATGCCTCGACTTGTTCAGGTGGTATGGGAAAGCTGGCCGCGGCGTTCCCGAGCGACAACTCTCCAAGCAATGTCGAGACTGACTCGACACTGAATTCGCGAAACGTCCGCCTAACGAAGGCCGGCACGAGCGCATCTTAATGACCTCAGGTACCTGTGGTCCAGCAGGTTGACATGCCTGCCTGCGATGCCATATAAGAGATTAGCTGCATAAACTAAATATCTTAAAGATATTATAAGACTGCTTTCAGGTTCTTTGAAATCAAGACTTCTGCCTCTAACCCTTGCCGCATCAAGACTTTGACAGGGGTATCGGGGATACCGTGCGCCCTAAGCCGCTGAATCCAAAGGTTTGCTCACGGTATACCGGGGGAGGGGGTGGGGTGGGTTTCAATCACCCAATCACCCGATCAATCGCCAAATGGTTTACTCGCCCAGCCACTCGCCGTAGGGCCGCAGGTGTTCCACGTGGTCGAAGATGATCTTCATTGCCGCCGTCAGCGGAATGGCGAGGATGAGGCCGAAGGCGCCCCACAGGAATCCCCAGAAGAGCAGCGCCAGCGTCACCGCCAGCGGATTCAATTGCACGCGGCTGCCGACGAATTTCGGATACAGCACGTTCAGCGCGAACACGTGCAGCCCGAACACGCTGAGCATGATCACTAGGACATCAGACCCGGCGATCTGCCCGAAGCCCGCCACCAGCGGCGGTACGACCGCCAGCACCACGCCGAGATACGGGATGACGCTCAAGAAGCCTGAGATCAGCCCGATGAAGTAGAAGTACGGCAGCCCGAGCATCCAGAAGATGATCATGGTCGCGCCCGAGAGGAACAGCCCGACCAGCACGTTTCCGATGATGAAGCTGCGGATCATGCGCGTGATGGCGCCCAGCGTCACGTAGGCGGTGTTGCGGTTCTCCATGCGAAACAGCATCACAGTGGCGGCGCGCGTGTGCTCCTGCCAGCTCAGCATGAAGTAGACAAGGAACGGAATGAAGCCGCAGGCGAACACGACTTCCGTCACCGAGCCCGCGCCCTTGAAGAGCCAATCCCAGTTCGATGGCTGCTCCACCCTTATGGTCTGCGGCTGCCTCTTCGGGTCCTCCGGCGGCAGCACGCGCTCCGTGCTCTTTTGCAGCGACGCGGCTTTTTCCTGGAAGCGCTGGATCACGCCGCGGATCTTGTCGGAATACTTCGGCAGGTCCTGCGCGAAGTCCACGGCCTTACTGTACGAGTAGAAGCCGACGCCGGCGATCGCGCTCAGCACCAGCGTGACGACGATCAGAGCCGCCAGCGCGCGTGGGATACGGAAGCGCCCGAAGGCATCCACGATCGGCGCCAGGATGAACGCCAGCAGGATGGAGAACAGCAGCACGATCGCCGGGAGCTTGGCGAAGTAGCACGCGGTGAATACCGCAACGCTCGTGAGCACGATCTGCGTCGCGGCCGTGGTGCTCTGCGCCCGCGACTGGGCCCGCGGCAACGTGAGCCGCAGTTCCTGCGTCTCGCTGCCCGGCGCGCGTTCGATGGGATCGGTGCTCATTGCCACGCCCTTGTGCGGCACATGATATGACGCCGCCTATAATCCCGCGAGTGGCTTCGCCTGTTCACTCCGGTCGCATCCTGGCGCTTGACGTGGGCGCGCGCCGCATCGGCCTGGCCGTGAGCGACGCGCTCGGCATCACGGCGCAGGGCCTCGAGACCATCCGCCGCCAGAATAAGCGGGTTGACTCCGCGGCGCTCGCGGAGGTCATCGAAAAGTACGAGGTGGCCGAGATCGTCATCGGCCTGCCACTGCACATGAGCGGCAAGGAAGGCGCACAGGCCGAGCGCATGAAGACGTTTGCCGATGAGGTCCGTGAGCGCTTCAGTCTGCCGGTGCACTTGTGGGACGAGCGGCTGACGTCAGCGGAAGCCAACCGCGTGCTGCGCGAGACCGAAATGAGTATCGCGCGCCGTGGCGCCGTCGTGGATAGGCTTGCCGCAGTGCTGATCCTGCAATCGTTCCTGGCCGCGCGAACGGCGAGATGACCGCAGAGTAGCGGAGAAGATTGAGTCATTGAGTCATCGGGTCATTGAGCCATTGAACGGCAGTACGAGGCACCGTTTTCAATGACTCAATGACCCGATGGCTCAATGGCTCAATCACAAGTGTTCTAAACTCGTCGGATGCGCCGATTCTTCCGGCTGGTCGCGATCCTGGTGCTCGCTGCGGCGGCGTGGCTGGTGTGGGCGCTGATGGTTCCCGTGCAGTCGCCGACGCAGTCCGTGCTGCTGCGCCCCGGGTCGTCGTCGCGGCGCATTGCGAGCGACCTGAAGCAGGCCGGCGCCATCCGCAGCTCGCTGGCGTTCCTGCTGCTGCATTACGCGAAGCTCCGCCAACTGAAGGCCGGCGAGTATCTGTTCGACCATCCGCAGAACGCGCTCGCGGTCTACGACCGCATCGCGCGCGGTGACATCTACTTCCACTCCGTCACCGTGCCGGAAGGCTTCAACCAGTTCGATATCGCCGCAGCGATCGAAGCTTCCGGACTCGGAACGCGGGCCGACTTCCTGCAGGCCGCCGGCGACACGTCGCTCATCAAAGACCTCGATCCGCAGGCGCGCTCGCTCGAAGGCTATCTGTTCCCTGATACCTATCGCTTTACCCGGACGCAATCTGTGCACGACATGGTCGCGACGATGGTGAAGCGCTTCCGCCAGGAAGCGAAAGCAGTAGGTCTCGTTGACGACGCGCATCGCGTCGTGACCATGGCAAGCATCGTCGAAAAGGAGACCGCGGTCGCCGACGAACGTCCGCTCGTCGCCGGCGTGTACTACAACCGGCTACGCATCAACATGGCGCTCGATGCCGACCCAACCGTCATCTACGCCTCGCTGCTCGCCGGGACATATCACGGCGCTATTCATCAGTCGGAGTTGCAGTCCGATTCGCCGTACAACACGTATCGTTATCCCGGCTTGCCGCCCGGCCCGATCGCTAATCCTGGGCGCGCGGCCCTCGCAGCCTCCCTACATCCTGCGCAGACCGACTTCCTCTACTTCGTGAGCGACGCGCAGGGGCACCATCGCTTCGCCAAGTCCATTGCCGAGCACAACCAGAACGTCGCTGCCTACCGGCGGACGAACGGTCACTGACATTTTCCCGCGCTATACTGACCGATTGAGGAATCTAAGCAAGCAGACATGAAGACCGGTCGTCATCTACACGCACTCCTGGCGCTAGCCTTGCTTGTCCCGCTGGGAGGGTGTCTGTTCCGCACCCATACCGTCCAGCGGCGCATGTCGACCGCGGCGCTGAAGGAAGCCACGCGCGACGACCTCGTGCAGCGCATCGACGCTGAGGCCGCCAAGATCCAGACGCTCGATGCCACCGTGGACATCGCCGCCACGACCGGCGGCGAGAAAAAGGGCAAAGTCACCGAGTACAGCGACATCCGCGGGTACCTCTTAGTGCGGGAGCCGACGATGCTGCGGCTCATCGGCCTGTTCCCGGTGGTGCGCAACAAAGCGTTCGACATGGTGAGCGACGGCAAGGACTTCAAGCTCTCCATCCCCTCCAAGAACCGCTTCATCATCGGCAGCAACGATGTGCCGCAACCCACCACGGCATCGCTCGAGAACCTGCGGCCACAGGTGATCTTCGATGCGCTGCTGCTGCACGTGATCGACCCGAAGACCGAGATCGCGGTGCTCGAAGGCGGCACCGAAGACGTGCTCGACCCGAAGTCGAAGAAGACGCTCATCCAGCCCGACTACATGGTCGCGGTGATCCGCCGGGGCGAGAACGGCTTCTACCTGTCGCGCAAGATCGTCTTCAGCCGCACCGACCTGCAGCCGCACCGGCAGATCGTCTACGACAAGCTGGGCAACATCGCCACCGATGCGCGCTACGAGAAGTTCACCCAGTTCGGCAACATCAATTTCCCGGCGGTCATCACCATCCTGCGGCCGCAGGAGGAATACTCGATCACCCTGACCATAATCACCATGAAGGTGAACGAAGCGCTGCGCGACGACCAGTTCGCCCTGACGCAACCGCCGGGCAGCACGCTGGTGAATCTGGACAAGCAGCAGGCGAACCCGCGCGCGAGCGACCACTGAATGACAAGGAACGTCATGCTGAGCGAAGCCGTGCCACGCGGAGCGGGGCATTGCGTAGTCGAAGCATCCCTATTGGACTCCGGCTGCACGGGTGCAATAGGGATCCTTCGACTCCGCTCGTCCCGCGTTGCGGGACTCGACTGCGCACAGGATGACGGCATCGCGTAATGAACAAGATGGTGGTCGCCAATCTCGTGCATCGGCCCATGCGGTCGCTGATCTCGGTCATCGCGATCGCGGTGGAAGTCACGCTCATCCTGGTGATCGTTGGGCTGTGCGTCGGGATGTTGCAGGACTCGGCCGAGCGACAAAAGGGGACCGGCGCCGACATCATCGTCCAGCCGCCGGGTTCCTCGAATCTGGTGACTGTCAGTGGTGCGCCGACGAGCATCCGGCTGGCGGACAAGCTGCGCCAGCGGCCTCACGTGACCATCGTCGCGCCGGTGGTCATGCAATTGAATGTGGCCGCCGCATTCGAAGCCATTTCCGGCGTCGATCTGGGCACTTTCCCGCTCGGGAAGCCATTCCATTACCTTGCCGGCGGACCCTTCGAGCAGGACAACGACATCCTGGTAGACGATTTCTTCGCCACCTCCAATCACGTCAAGGTCGGCGATAAGTTGGAGACGTTGAATCACGAGACGCGCGTCGTCGGTATCGTCGAGCAGGGGATCGGCGCGCGCAAGGTCCTTCCCATCAAGACGCTGCAGGAGTGGATCGGAGCGCCTAACAAAGCGTCGATCTTTTACCTCAAGATCGATGATCCGCGGAACCTGGATGCGGTGATCGCGAACATCAAGGCGATGGATGGGATGCAAGGCTTCGCCGTGCGGTCGATGGACCAATACCTCTCGATGATCACGCCCGGCAGGCTTCCCGGCCTCTCCACGTTCATCAACGTGGTGATCGGCATCGCCGTCGTGATCGGGTTCATCGTGATCTTCCAGGCGATGTACACGGCGGTGATGGAGCGGACGCGCGAGATCGGTATCCTGAAATCTCTCGGTGCCGGGAAGCCGTACATCGTGAACGTCATCCTGCGCGAGACGGTGTTGCTCACCATCGCCGGCATCCTGCTCGGCATTGCGGTGAGCTTTGCCGCGCGGGCCGGCATCCGCTCGAAGTTCCCGACGCTGCCTATTCAGATCACGAACGACTGGATCGCCTACGCTGCGGTGATTGCGCTGATCGGCTCCCTGCTCGGCGCGATCTATCCCGCGATCAAGGCCGCGCGCAAGGACCCTATCGACGCGCTGGCGTACGAGTAGATTCAGAATACCCGGAAGCTGACCGTCATGGTGCTCAGCGCGGCAACGGGTTTGCCGGCGCGCATGGCCGACTGCAGCCGCCACGACGATGCCGCCTCGACCGCCGCCTCGTCGAGGCCAAAGCCCAGCGGGCGCTTGATCATGATCTGCTCCATCCGGCCCTGTTCGTTGACCACGCACTGCAACGCGATCACGCCGGTGCGGCGGAGGCGGCGTGCTAGCGCGGTGTATTGCGGCCTAGGCGCGGATATCGCCCTGGGTGGCGCGACGCCGCCACCGAGCTTGTAGACAGGTGTCCCGGCGAGCGTCTGCACGCCGGCGATAACGCTGCCCGGCGCCAGTGCGTCGACGGCCGGAAATCTCCCTTGGAGAAATGGCTTCCAGAACGGCGGAACGAACTCGCTGATGTCGTCCTTGGTTGACAGGAAGACGTTGAGCATCGCCGCGCGCACCGCCGCTTCATCGGACTTGTGCGGCAGTTCGATCTCGATCTGGCACTTGCGGCCCTTATCGCGGAAATAGCCGACGGGGGGCGGATCGCCATCGAGAAAGAAGGCGAGCAGGCGATAGCAGGAGAGCTTCAGCGATTTGTTCGTGAGGTCGACGCTGCGGACCTCCAGCGCCCCGTCGACGGTCCAGGTGCCGATCTCGCCGCGCAGCAGCTCTCCCCTGGAAGAAAAGCGGACTTTTTCGCCGGCGGCAGGTGCGCGCAGTCGCAAAGTCGTGCCCCGGAGTTCGCTCGCCAGTTTGTGTTCAAGGCTCTCCGAAGCAAGACAAACAACCGCCGACGCGACCAGGAACGCTGCGACCTTCGCCGAAGGGTGACGCATGGCGGCGTAAATCCTACACGCTGGGGATAGGCATCGCGTGGCGCAATGCGGCGGTTGACGCGCCGTCCGCACTCTTATATATAGGCGCTACTTCATCACATAAACTGGCGGCTCGTTTGAACCAGATGGCGTCCTTGAGGATCGACGTGGAGGGATTTCCTTCTCATATCGCGGTCAAGCGCGAAGGCAAGCTCTACGTCGCGACCTGCATGCAGTGCGGGTCGTTCGTCGGCGCCAGTGCTAGTCCCAGCAAGGTGCAGCTCGCCGTCAGCCAGCACAAATGCGAGACGCGCAAAGCATGAAGCGCATGCGCAACATGCTTATTTTCCGCCGTTTGCGTTGACAACCAGTAGATTCCCCGGTATCTTAGAATCTTCGCTGTACTGCGTTTGCCCGCCTGGGAGTGGCCCTCGCGGCACTCCGGCCCCGGTTCGAAACCCCTGGAACGTGGTTACGGTAAGCGGACGCGCGTGTGCGCGTGCGGCAGCGGGCAGCGTTCGGAGAACAAGGAATCATGTCTACGTATTTCCCCAAAGCGGGGGAGATCGCACGCAAGTGGTTCGTGGTTGACGCCTCCGGGCAGACGCTCGGACGTCTGGCCTCGAGTGTGGCCAGCATGCTCAGCGGCAAGAACAGCCCGCGCTATACGCCCTTCATGGACATGGGCGACCATGTCATCGTGATCAACGCCGGCAAAGTGAAGCTCAGCGGCGAGAAATCTGAGTCGAAGGTCTACCGGCATTACACCGGTTTTCCCGGCGGCCTCAAGGCGGAAGAGTATCGCAAGCGCTTCGAGCGCAAGCCCGAGCAGGTGGTGCAGGAAGCCATCGAAGGCATGCTGCCGAAATCGAAGCTCGGCAAGGCAATGGCGAAGAAGCTCAAGGTGTATCGCAATGACCAGCATCCGCACCAGGCACAGCAGCCGGTCGCGGCCGGTCAGTAGGTTTTGTGAGCGCACGCCCGCAGGCGTGCCAAAGACAGGTTTTGAAAGGGCACGGCTTCAGCCGTGCCGATGAACGGCACTAATACAAAGGGGCTTTAGCCCCTGAGGGCAGAATGGCAGATCAAGTCCAGTATTACGGCACGGGGCGGCGCAAATCGAGCATCGCGCGTGTGTTCCTGCGTCCGGGCAGCGGCGAATTCAAAGTGAACGACCGCGCCTTCGACGCGTATTTCGTCACCGACGCGCAGCGTACCTCGGCGAAGCAGCCGCTGGCGCTCACCGAGACGGCAGCGAGTTTCAACGTCATCGCCAACGTGAGCGGTGGCGGCGTGAACGGCCAGGCCGACGCGGTGAAGCTCGGCATTGCGCGCGCGCTTTTGGAGTTCAACCCCGAGCTGCGTTCGAAACTCAAGGGCGAAGGTTTTCTGTCGCGCGATTCGCGCGGCAAAGAGCGCAAGAAGTACGG
>CAYWSH010000121.1:0-11301 GCA_964460655.1 uncultured Terriglobales bacterium
TGGAGCCGACGATCGCCGTGTTCACCGCGCCGGAGAGGATGAGCACGCCGACGAGCACCACGAAGCCTTGGAATAGGAGCTTCAGCGTGTATGGCCCGACCACGTACATCGCGAGTCCGCTGATCAGGTTGCCGAAGTATTGCGGCCGCACGTCATCGGGAATGATCATGACGGCGAAGAACGAGACCAACGAAGTAAAAAACAGGCTGTAGAGGAAGATCACCAGCCCCGCGCGTTCCAGGTTCTTGAGCTTCGGGCTTTCGATCTCGCGATTCACCTGCGCCAGCGATTCTTCGCCGCTCATGGCCAGCACGGAGTGACCGAAACCGGCGAGCAGAATGACGAACGTCAGGCGGCTGAGCCAGGTGTTGTGCATCCAGCCGAAGAAGTCCGCGCTACGCGAGATGTTCGCCGGCATCGGCGCCGGCGGCAGGTGGATGCCGACGCGCGTCAGCGTGAGCAGGCACCAGGCGATCAGCATCACGACCATCACGGTGGTGACACCCATGATCCACAGCGCCTTCGTGCTCGACTCGTGGATGCCTTGAATGTTCTTCCACCAGAAATAGAGCGTCACCAGGATGGCGAACACCGCGGCGAACGCATTCATGGGAACGACAATGGGATGGCCGATGTGGCCGCTCACATCCTGCACGAGTCCGCCGAAGTACAAGCCGGCGGACACGGCGCTGATGGGCGCCGTCAGGACGTAATCGAACAACAATGCCGAGACCGACAGCTTGGCCAGCGTGCCGCCCATCGCTTCCTTCACCACGCGATACACGCCGCCGCGCACAAACATCGCGCTCGACTCGATGTACACCGCACGCACGGCATAACTGAACAGCATGACGGCAAGCACGAACCACGCCGCGCTCTTGCCGATGACTTTTTCCGTGTCGCCGCCGACGTAATACGCCGACGATGCCAGGTCCGAGAGCACGATGGCCGCCGCTCGCCAGAACGAGATGAACGACAGCATCACCGTGGTCGCAACGAACACGGGGACAGCGGGACGAATCGGAGTTTTCACGTTACTGGACATATTGAGGAGGAGGATCTGAAGCCTTCACGGGCAGTGGTAGGACGCCCGCAGGCAGACTGTGCAGCGCGCTTTGCCTGGTGCGTGCCCGCGGTCTCGGCGCAACCGGCAGCGTCCGCCACCGCACAAGGGTGCAGCGATATCTTGCCGGTCGTGCGCTGTGCCGGAGCATGCGCTCCATGGAGCGCAGGAACAGCACCGCGCTCACGGCGACCGCGACAGCGAGCAGGTCCCGAAGGATCACCACACTCGATTCTGAGCACCGTGACCCCACGTCGACATAAGCGAACCGTAAAGAGTATGTAAGAAGTGGCTAAGCGCCGCCGGCGTGGAAGCGGTAGCCGATCCACGGTTCGGTGATGAGGTAGCGCGGATTGCGCGGATCTTTTTCGATCTTCTTGCGCAGTTGACCGACGAAGACGCGCAGGTACTCCGATTGTTCCGTGCTGTTCTGCCCCCACACGGCGGCGAGGATGGCGCGGTGCGTCAAGACCTTGTCGTGATTGCCGATGAAGAACAGCAGCAGGTCATATTCCTTCGGCGTGAGCTGCAATGCATGGCCGCGCACGCTGATGCGGCGCTGGTCGGGCTCCACGCGGAAGTGTCCGGCTGCGAGCGCGTCCGCCGGCCCGGCCGCCGTGACCGCACGGCGCGCGAGCGCACGCATGCGTGCCAGCAGCTCATCCATGCCGAACGGCTTGGTGATGTAGTCATCGGCGCCGGAATCGAGCGCGCGCACCTTCGCGGCTTCCTCCCCTTTCACGGAGAGCACCATGATGGGGACGCGCGACTGCTTGCGCAGCCGGACGCACAATTCGACGCCGTCCATCTCGGGCATGCGCAGGTCGGTGATGACGAGATGCACGGGCGTGGCCGCGAAGATATCGAGCGCCGTCGGCGCGTCTGGTGCGGTCACAACACGAAAGCCCTGGCTCTCGAGCCCACGGCGCAATACCCGCAGGATCTGCGGCTCGTCGTCGACGACGAGTACAGTGGTAGCGGTACCGGTTGCCGTTGCCATCATGCTGCTCCACACGGCAGCGTGAACGAGATAGCGGTCCCCGTCGCCCGTAACGCGGGCTCCACCCAGATGCGTCCACGGTGCGCTTCCACGATGCCGCGCGCGATGGCCAGCCCCATGCCGAACCCTGCCACGTCACGGCCCGGCGCTGCAGCGCGATAGAACTTCTCGAACACATGCTCGCGGTGCTTCTCGGGGATACCGGCGCCTTCGTCCTGCACCGAGAAAGCCGCTTCGCCGTTCGCGCCCGCGTGCGCCGTTACGCGGATGCGGCTGCCCGGCGGCGAGAACTTGGCTGCATTCTCCAGCAGCTCGAAGATCAGGTTGGCGATGGACGCGGCGTCCACACGCAGCAGTGGCAGCTTGTCGTCGATGGTGATCTCCAGCTTGTGGCGCTGCGTGAGCGCTTGCGCGCGGTCGAGCGCAGCATTCACGATCTCCTGCGCCGAGACCGGCTCGGCGCGCAGCGGGAAATGGCCGCTCTCCAGTTGCGCGAGTTCCATCATCTCTTCCACGAAGCGGTTCAGGCGGTCCGATTCCTCATTGATCACATCCAGCAGTTCGGCCTGGCCTTCGGCAGAGAGTTGCGTGCTCGCGCTGCTCGGCGCGCCGAGTAGAGTCGTCACTGCGGCTTTGATCGAAGTCAGCGGCGTGCGCAAATCGTGGGTGACGGCGTCGAGGAGCGCCGTCTTGAGTTGTTCGCTGCGCCGCAACCCCTCGGCAGCGCTCGCTTCTTCGAATGCCTTCTTGAGCTGTTCGTAAAGGCTTTCGACTTCCAGCCGTCGGCTCTTCGCCTCTTCGGCTTTGCGCTGCGCGCGCGACGAGAGCTGGCCGACGATCAGCGCGGTGGAGAAGAACACAGCGAAGGCGATCCAATCCGCCGGGCTACCAATGCTCCACGTGTGCAACGGCGGGATGAAGAAATAGTCAAAGCACAGGCTTGTCCACAGCGCGCTCAGCAGTGCGGGACCGCTTCCCCAGCGCACCGCTGCGACCGTGACGACCAGCACGAAGGCGAGCGCAACCGTGGTGAGATTGGCGTGGGGCTGCGCCAGCAACAACAGCACAGCCACGACCGCGACCGCACCGGTAGCGAGGACATAGTTGCGGACCGAGCTGCCTGTAGCCGCCACGGCTACTACGATAGCCGAAATCAGCGGCGACCGAGCATGGTGAGGATCTCACGCAGGCCCTGGCGGACCTTCTTCAGCTCCTCGGGCGGTACGCGTCCAGGGAACGGCAGCGCATCCTGCTTACGCGTAGGCTTGGCGTCGTCTCGCAGATGCTGGCGCGCACCGGCGATGGTGAAGCCCTGCTCGTAGAGAAGTTTCTTGATGATGAGCACGCTCTCCACGTCGCGCCGCCGATACATGCGCTGTCCGGTGCTGCTCTTCACCGGCTTGAGATGGGGAAATTCCGTCTCCCAGAAGCGCAGCACGTATGCCGGTAACGCGCTGAGCTTCGCGACCTCGCCGATGCGAAAATACAGCCGATCGGGGATGACGACTTCGGCGTGTCCGTTGCGCCGTGCGGCTGTGCGCCGGCGTTTTGCCGCTGAGACTGTCACCACATTCTCCCTGCGAAGTGCGCTGGCCGCGATACTACGGCGATGTTGCGCAGAGTCCAAGGAAAAAACGCCGCGGGTGAGGAGGACGAACGACCGATGAGAGCAAAGCGAGCCGGAGGCGACAAAGAAAAGACAGCAGCCGGACGGGGTTAACTATCGCGTACAACTCTTGCAAAAAGGTGTTGACACTGCATATAGCGCAACGCAATATGTAGTGCATCAGTTCGGCTCTACTCAACTAAATGGGTACAAGCCGACGGGCCATGCAGGGAGATAAATTCCGAGGAGGAGAACACCCATGCCGATGAAGAAGAAGGCAAAGAAAAAGGCCAAGAAGCACTAAGCCCAAGCGCGCGAGGCATTCCGCCTCGCACTTTGTTTTTGGGCAAGAAGTGGAGACCTCCTCGAGGTCTCCTTTTTATTTACACTGCTGGCGTGAAACGCGTCGCCGATCCCATCGAGCTCGAAGTCTTCAAGAATCTCTTTCATTCCATCGCGGAAGAAATGGGCGCGGCGCTACGGCGCACTGCGTTCTCGCCGAACATCAAGGAGCGGCGCGATTATTCCTGTGCGGTCTTCGATCAGCACGGCGAAGTCATCGCCATGGGCGACCACATGCCCGTACACCTCGGCTCCATGCCCATGTCGGTGCGCGCAGCCATCGACGATCTCGAGCTCGCGCGCGGTGACGTCGTCATGCTGAACGATCCCTTCCGTGGCGGCACGCATCTGCCCGACATCACGCTGGTGGCGCCAGTGTTCATCGGCAAGGCGAAGCAGGGCGAACGCACCGCGTTCTACGTGGCATCACGCGCGCATCATGCCGATGTCGGAGGAGCGTATGCCGGCTCGATGGGGATCTGCCGCGAGATCTATCAGGAAGGTTTTCGGATTCCGCCGGTGAAGCTCGTGCGCGGGGGCACCATCGACCGCGACGTGCTGCAGCTGCTGCTAACGAACGTGCGCACGCCGGAGGAGCGCGAAGGCGACCTGGGCGCTCAACTCGCGGCATGCCATACCGGTGCACTGCGGCTCGCCGAGCTCTGTGCGCGCTACGGCGTGGCGCGCGTGCACGCCGCCGCCGCGGCGCTGCTCGTCTACAGCGACCGTATGATGCGCGCCTTTCTGGCCGAAGCGCCCCCCGGTTCTTATCACGCGGAGGATTTCCTCGACGATGACGGCGCCGCTGCACTGGACCCCAGTCTTGAGTCCAAGCCGGTGCGCATCGCCGTGACCATCACGTTTCGGCGCGGCCGCCACACCGCGAAAAATGACGCGCCGCTGGTCACGGTCGACTTCACCGGCAGCGATCCGCAGGCGGCCGGCAGCATCAACGCTGTCGAGGCCATCACGTACTCCGCCTGCTTCTACGTTTTTCGCTGCTTGCTCGCCGAAGACGTACCGGCCACCGCCGGCCTGATGCGCTCGATCCGGGTGATCGCGCCCTTGGGCACGGTGGTGAATGCGACGTCGCCGGCGGCCGTCGCCGGTGGGAACGTGGAATGTTCGCAGCGCATCGTCGACGTGCTCCTACGCGCGCTGTCGCACGCCATGCCGCAGCGCATCCCCGCCGCCGCCTCGGGCACGATGAACAACCTCACGCTCGGCGGCATCGATCCGCGCAGCGGCGCGCCGTTCGCGTATTACGAGACGATCGCCGGCGGCATGGGCGCAAGGCCGACGAAGCCGGGCGTCTCCGGTATTCACTGCCACATGACGAATTCGCTCAACACGCCGGCCGAGGCGCTGGAGTACGGCTACCCCTTCCGCGTTCGCCGCTACTCGCTGCGCCCACGCAGCGGTGGCGTCGGTCGCTTCCGCGGCGGCGATGGCATCGTGCGCGAGATCGAATTGTTGACCGAGGCGCAGGTAACGCTGCTCTCTGATCGACGCCTGCGTGGCCCGTTCGGACTGCACGGCGGCAGCGATGGCACGCCAGGCGCCAATACGATCATCCGTCGCGACGGCCCCACCGAACCAATGGCGGGTAAAGCCAGCGCACGTCTGCGCCCTGGCGATCGCATCCGTGTTGAGAGTCCTGGCGGCGGAGGTTGGGGCGCAGCTTAAGGCAGGGCCCTCTCATTTATCCGGGACATCAGAGCCACAAGCTCGTGTTTCAGTTCGGCGCACCACGGGAAGACCTCTAGTTCTTCCGTCAGCTCACGCAACGCGCACGGCATGTTTCCCTGCCCTTGGCAGATGCGCGAGCGCAGCAGCTTGATCTCCCATCCCGAGTCCCAGCGCAGCGCCTCGGTGGACGCCGGCCAGGCATCTTCATAGCGCTCGGCCTTGGCCAACGTGCGCGTGAGGTTGAAGTGGGCCACGCGGTTCGTGCGGTCGCGCGCGATCGCCGTGCGATACGCGGCTGCGGCTTCGTCGTAATGATTGTTGAACTCCAACCGGATGCCGCGCTGCGTGTACCACGACGCGATCGCCGGTTGCAGGGCGAACCAGCTGACCGCGCCCACCAGCACAAACGCAGCGCCCAGCCGCAGTGCGATGCCTGCCGAGCCACGCGCACGCAGCTCCACGGCGAGTGAGATGGGCAGCGCAAGCCACACCCAGAGCAACGCCCAGGTGTCGGCGCGCTGGAATGGCGATTCCAGTACCGCCGCAGCGGCGAGCGCCAGCACGCCGGCGAGCGCGGCGGCGATCAGGTCGCGCGTGGCCGCGTCGCGGGCTCGCCGTCGTTCGTGCCACGTCGCCCATCCCCACGTCAGGAGCATCGCGAGCAGCGCCAGCGACCCGGACCATCCGGTCTCATTCAGTGCCTGGACATAATCATTCTCGGCGGTGCGCTCGTAACCGATGAAGCGGATCAGGTACGCGTCATGCTGCTCCTGTACCCAGCGATTCACCGCGGGAAAGTAGTTGTACTCGAACGTGCCCGGCCCGGCGCCGAGGCTCGACGTCAGGACGTCGCCGGAAAGGGCGACGCGATACATCACGAGCCGCCCATCGGCCGTTGCCGAGAGAGCATGTCGGTTGCGCAGACCCACGATCAGGGCGCACGCGGCGACGATCACGAGCGCCACCAGCAACGTGATCATGCGGCGCGCGTAGTGCCGTGGCGGCCGCCGCACGACAAAGAAGCTCGTGGCGGCGACGGCGGCGCCAATCGCTCCCGTGCGGCATCCGGTACCGGCGATCGCCACGGCGAAGAGCACTGCCAGCGCCACCCAAGCGATGCGCAGCCAGCCACGCGCCTCCACCGCCAGCAGCAGGATCGCCGGCAGGCATCCGGCGATGAAGATAGCCACGAAATCCGGATTGCCGAGCGTGCCGAACACCTGCATGCGGTGCTGCGCTGCCGCTGAAAGTCCGAACCAGGAAAACGGATCGAGTCCCAGTTGCCATTGCGCGACGGCGAGCACCGCTTGCACACCACCGGCGAAGGCGATGGCTTCCGTGACACGACGCTGGCGTCCCGCGATGCCCGCGGTGGCGGCGAATCCGAGCAAGGGACCACACAGGATGAGCAGCCAAGCATGCGGTCCGAAGTCGCGACGCGTCGAGAAGAGCCACGACGCGGTCACCGCAATGCTGTACGCCAGCGCGGCGATCGGGAACCAACGCCAGCCGGTGTGCAAGCGCAGTCGCGTAATGCACAACGCGACCGCTGCGCCCGCGACCGCCACGATAGCCAACAGTGCGGCCTTCGGCGCGAGGAAGCCTGACTCCAGCGCCGGCCAAAAGGTCATCGAGATCACAGGGACCGCCGCGCATACCAGTGCGGTCAGCGCGAGCGGGGAGGAGGAACGGACATCGCCGGCATCCGTCACTTCAGCTCGTCCAGGATCTCGGCCGAGCGGAGTGCGAGCCGAGACGCGGCCCGCTGCAGGCCAACCCGATAGATGACCAGCGCGAGCACCAGGTAGGCCAGCAGTCCCGCAGGAAGCAGCCAGGCGCCGAACCAGCGAGCGAGCATCACGATGAAATAGAGCGACCCGCCGAGAAATGCATAGAACAACGCGCCGAGCAGCATCGCCATCTCGGAGACGTTGCGGTTCGAGAGCTTGCCGATATCAACACGCTTGGGATAACGCACGGACACCCAATTACCGAGCGCCAACAACATAAGAGCGGCATAGAGCGCGCCCAGGGTCACATTCGCCACCTGCGCCGGGGGCGGCGACAGGCTGAACACGCAGAGCAGCGTGACAAAGAACGCCAGGACGCCCATGATCAAGCCGTTGGCGGCATTCTTTGCGGCGAGCACGCTGCGCAGTTCCACCGGCGCGAGGAGCCAGCGATCGAAACCGTGCCCGTCACCCCCCAGCGTGTTGGCAAGGAACGGACTCGAAGCCAGCATGGCCCAACCGAGCAGCATGGGATACATGCCGGTGCCCGCGCCGCGCCCGATGTGCAAACCCTCCTGGAACACCTTCGCGGCGCGCGACGAAAACAGGAAGATGCTGCAGAACACCACGATCGACGCCAGGTTCATGATGACCTGCGGATTGCGCAGGCTGTAGCGCAATTCCTTCTCCATCATCGCCGCCATCGCGCCGCTCATGCCGGGGAATTGCCATCCGGGACGGACCTGCACGGCGCCGGACCGCTTCGCGACTTCCGGCGCGATCTCGCCGAGGTAGTTACGCCGCACCTGGCGCAGCATGAGCGGCAGCAGGAGCAGCGACCACGCGCCGATGCCGAGGAGTCCCGGCGCCGCGCTCATGCCGACCTGAGTCATTCCGTGATACGCCACACTCGGCGGCAAGAGGCTGATCAGCGCTGCCACGCGTTGCACCCAGGGCGAGCGCACGATGGTGGCGATCGTCGGTCCACCAACGCCATAGATCAGGAACTGCATCAGGATGCTGACTCCGAAGATGACCGCCAACAGCCGCTCGCGGCCACGGCGCGTGCTGACCACGCGGGCGAAGAAAGCGAACACGACGCGATTCAGCACGAGATTGAAGAATGCGAAGCCCAGCGCGCCCAGCGTTGCCGTCGCGAAAAACTCAGGGTGTGCCAGCACGAGCCCCACCCACGTCATCCCGAGCCAATACAGCGCCGCCATGCCCGCGGGATCGAGGAACCCGTAGGCCAGGTTGAGGATGACGTACGCGGTGAACGTGAACGGATAGCGCGCGAGTTCGCGGAAATCGACTGCGGGCGAGCCGGCTTCGAGCAGGAGCGGTACCAGCTGCCAGACGACGAAGACGATCCAGAGCAACACGCCGATGATGCGATAGCTGCCCGTGCGGCTCGCCATCCCATACGCCAGGGCAGCAAATAACAGTCCGACGACCAGCACCACCAGCGTTCCCATGGCCGCCACGATGATCCCGGCGGCAAACTCGAAGCGCTTGCGGGTGCGCCGCAATCCGTTACGCAGCACGAGCCAGCGCACGTGCAGCAGGAGCCCGATGCCCTGCAGCGTGGTCGTCGGTTTGGTGCTGGTCTCGGTCACAGCCAGGAAAGCTCTTCCGCATGGGTACGCTCGCCACCGACGATGGAGACGAAGATCTGCTCCAGCGTCGCCGATTCACGCCCCGCAACCGCAACTCCGCGTCGCAGCTCCTCGATCGAGCCCTGCGCCACGACCCGCCCATGTTGGATGATCGCGATGTGCGAGCACAGCCGCTCGACCACTTCCATCACATGCGACGTCAGGAAAATCGTGCCGCCGCGCGCGATGAAGCGTTGCAGCATGTCTTTGAGCGTGCGCGCCGCTACCGCGTCCACGCCTTCGAAGGGTTCATCAAGAAAGAGGATCTCGGGCGAGTGGATCACCGCGGCGGCGAGCGCCAGCTTCTTCTTCATGCCGTGCGAGTAGTCGGCGACGATCTGCTCCGCCGCGTCGCGCAGTTCCATGAACTCCAGCAGCTCGGCCGCGCGATTCGCGGCCACATGGCGGTCGAGTCCATACATCCGGCCGACAAAGTTCAGGAACTGGTTCCCGGTGAGCCGCTCGAACATCGCGAGGCCCTCCGGCACCACACCGATGCGGCGCTTTACTTCGACCGCGTGCGCTTCGAGCTCCATCCCGAGCACGCGGATGGTGCCGCTTGTTGGGCGTAACAACCCGGTCAGCATCTTGATGGTCGTAGACTTGCCCGCACCGTTCGGCCCGAGGAAGCCGAGGAATTGGCGGCGTTCGACACGGAGATCGAGCTGATCGACGGCAACGAGTGGACCGAACGTACGAGTGAGCTTCTCAGTCTCGACGACGAACCCGGCATTCATGAGGCGCTCGCAGCCGCGAGTTTTCGCGGTGCCATCGTCGCCCAGTAACACACGAACGCAACCGCGAAGCCGACGAACCAGGCGTAGTCGTAAAGCGGCCGTAGTGGCGGAACGACCAAGCCGATCCACGCAGCCACGCAGCCGGCCACGGTGGCGAACACGCCGCGCCAGTTCCAACCGCCGTAGATGCCGTCTTCCAGATACAGATCGTCAATGATGAGTTGTCGCCGCCGTACGAGCCAGTAATCCGCGATCAGTACGCCGGCGATGGAGCCGAGTCCGCCGGAATACCCGAGCAGCCACTTAAAGATGTAGCCAGAGGGATCGGCGAGCAGACGCCACGGCTGCATCAGGATGCCGATCACGCCGGTCAGCAATCCGCCGCGGCTGAAAGTGATGAAACGCGGGAAGGCATTCGCGAAATCATTGGCCGGCGAGACGACGTTCGCCGCGATGTTCACCGAGAGCGTCGCCACCACGACGGTGAACATTGAAATGGCGACGATCCACGGCTCGGTGAAGCGACCCACAAGTTCCACCGGGTCCCAGATCGCCTTGCCATAAATGATCGCGCTGGCACTGGTGATCATGACGCCCATCGCCGCGAAGACCGTCATCGTGGTCGGCAGTGCCACGATCTGGCCTACGGCCTGCTCGCGCTGACTGCGGCCGAAGCGCGTGAAGTCGGGCATGTTGAGCGAGAGCGTCGCCCAGAAGCCGATCATCGCCGTCAACGACGGCACGAACACCGGCCAGAACGCCTGCCACGAATCCAACCGGCCGCGCTGGGCCAGGATCGGGCCGAGTCCATGCGCCTGCGCGAGCGCCCACCACACCAGGAACGCTGTCATGACGAGTACGAACGGCGCCGCCCAGTTCTCCACTTTGCGCAGCAAGTCCATGCCGCGATAAACCACGAGGATGTTGATGCTCCAGAACACGAGGAACGAGATCCACTCCGTCAGCGTGTGGCCACCGACAACGCCGGGGATCGCCGTCGGCCACGCCGGCCACAGCGAGCGGAAGAAGGTATGCAGCGCCTGCCCGCCGATCCATGCCTGGATGCCGAACCAGCCGCACGCCACGAGCGCGCGCATCAGCGCCGGGACATTCGAGCCGATGGTGCCGTACGCCGCACGCGCGAACACCGGGAACGGGATGCCATACTGCGTGCCCGGATGAGAGTTCAATAGGATCGGTATGAGCACGATGATGTTGCCCAGCAGGATGGTGAACAGCGCCTGCTGCCAGCTCATCCCTTCACCGATGAGTCCCGAGGCGAGCATGTACGTCGGGATGCAGTGCGCCATGGAGACCCAGAGCGCGGCGAAGTTGTAGGTGTTCCAGACGCGGCGCTCCGGCGGGACCGGCGCGAGATCAGGGTTGTAGAGCGGACTGGCTTGTACCCGCGGCGAAACCGCTACGGGCCCGGTTGTTTGCATGCAGAGTTCTTATCAGAACAATGCAAAATGCAAAATG
>CAYWSH010000122.1:0-2199 GCA_964460655.1 uncultured Terriglobales bacterium
GATGCTGCGCATCTCGCGCTCGCGCCGCATCCGTTCGCCAAACGATCCCACGGCTGGTCTCCCCACTCCTCGCCCCAACGAGCCAACAGCGGGCTTGTCAGGGCCCTAGCAGGCGCACCTTCACGCCTGGCTGGAAAAGTGCCGGAAAGCGCCGCCATCATAGGTTTTGGCGCTTCCGGGTGTCAAAAGAAAACCGGTCGCGGCGGCATCCTTAGTCATTGGTCGTTGGACTTTGCCGATGAGCATCGCTACGGCGGTGCACTGAAGGGCAGCGACCACGGCGTTACTTCGGCGCTTCCCAACGCTTGACCGCGAATTGCGACCAGCCCCCGCAAGTGCCATAATGGCCGCGGAGTGCCTCGTCCTCAGCCGAGCACCGCGAGTTTGACCGCCGACGCGGCCCGCACGCGCCAACAGCACCCGCTCGAACTCCACATCTTCCACGACGTCGCCAAAGCGCTTACGTCGTCGCTGAACCTGAATTCCATCCTGCAGACCATCATGGACAAGATGGCCGAGTACTTCCGGCCGGACACCTGGTCGCTCCTGATGGTGGATGAGAACAAAGACGAACTGTATTTCGCCATCGCTGTCGGCGATGCGGCCGAGATGCTGAAGTCGGTGCGGCTGAAGGTCGGCGAAGGCATCGCCGGCTGGGTGGCGAAGCACGGCGAGCCGCTGATCGTTCCCGACGTGTACAACGACGAGCGCTTCACCAAACGCATCGACGAGATGACGAAGTGGAAGACGCGCTCCATCATCTGCGTACCGCTCAAGGCCAAGCAGCGCGTGCTGGGCGTCATCCAGCTCATCAACGTCGGCATGGACGGCTTTGGCGACAGCGAGATGTTCTTCCTCAACGCGCTGTGCGATTACGCCGCCATCGCCATCGACAACGCCCGCGCCGTCGAGAAGATCCAGGAACTCACCATCACCGACGACTGCACCGGCCTGTACAACGCGCGCCATCTTTATAAGACGCTCGAGGCCGAGGTCTACCGCTCGGCGCGTTTCGGCTACGAATTCAGTGTGATCTTCATCGACCTCGACCACTTCAAGCAGGTGAACGACACGCACGGCCACCTGGTCGGCTCAAAATTGCTGAACGAGATGGGCTACGCCATCAAGAGTAACCTGCGCTTGATCGATTCGGCCTTCCGTTACGGTGGCGACGAATTCGTCGTCCTGCTGCCGCAGACCGGCAAGGACGCGGCGCTGCTGGTGGCGCGACGCCTGCGCGACGTCTTCCGCCAGACCTGCTACTTGAAGGACGATGGCTTGAACCTGAATGTCCGCGCGTCGATCGGCCTCGCCACCTACCCGCACGACGCCAAGAGCGCGCACGAGATCATCCGCCAGGCCGACGAAATGATGTACATGGTGAAGAACACCACGCGCGACAACATCGCCGTCGCCCAACAGGGCCTGATCAAGTAACCGCGTTGACAGCAATCCCGGACGGGACTAACGTTCGCGGCAATCGGTTGTGACGAACTTCCAGGAGGCGCTCATGGCCCGCACGCTTGCCATCCTCTACGGCCTCGTCGTCTACGTGTTCTTCCTCGCCACCTTTGTTTATGCCATCGGTTTTGTCGGCGGCATCATGGTGCCGAAGAGCATCGACTCGGGCGCTGCCGGCGACACGATCACGGCGCTCCTGATCGACGCCGTGTTGCTGACGCTGTTCGCCATGCAGCACAGCATCATGGCGCGGCAGTGGTTCAAGCGAGCCTGGACGAAGGTCGTGCCGCCCGTCGTCGAGCGGAGCACTTATGTACTGTTCGCCACCGCCGTACTCGCCCTGCTGATGTGGCAGTGGCGGCCGGTCACCGATGTGGTGTGGGACGTGCAGAATCCGACAGCCCAGATGGTGCTACAGGCGGTGTTCTTCCTCGGTTGGGGCGTGTTACTGCTCGCCACCTGGCTGATCGACCACTTTGAGCTGTTCGGCGTGCGCCAGGTCATGACGGCCGGCGCGCAGCACGCACACGAATTCAAAACACCCGTCCTGTACAAGTTCGTGCGGCATCCGATCTACCTGGGGTTTGTAATCGCCTTCTGGAGCACGGCACGGATGACCGTGGGGCATCTCTTCTTTGCGGTCATGTGTACGGCGTACATCCTGGTGGCGATCCAGTTCGAAGAGCGCGACCTCATCCGCCTGTTCGGCGACAAGTACCGCGACTATCGCCGCCGCGT
>CAYWSH010000122.1:2299-7170 GCA_964460655.1 uncultured Terriglobales bacterium
TGCGCGCCCAGCGCCATGCGCACGCCGATCTCGGCGGTCCGCCGGTTCACGCGATAGGCCAGCGTGCCGTAGAGTCCAGTCGCGACCAGTACGGCGGCGAGCACGCCGAATCCCATGCTCAAGCGCGCGAACAGGCGCTCCTGCACGTACGTCTTGGCGAACTGCTCTTGTTGCGTCGTCGGTTCCAGCAAGGGCAAGTCGGGGCCGAACTCATGCACCAGGCGCCGCGCGCCTTCCAGCACGACGGATGCGCTGCCGGCGGAGCGCAGCTCGAAGTGCAGCGTGCCCAACGTGCGGGCGGTGGTCAACGTCTTGGAGTCGACGAGTTGCATGTACGGGAAATACGCCACGGCCCGCGTGCGCTCACGCACAGCGGTGTACTTGCTGTCGGCCGCGACGCCGATGATCGTCCACTGCGGTCCCGTCGTACTGGCGTTCAGCGAGAGCTGATGTCCCACCGGATTCCTGCCCTCGAAGTACGTCTTGGCGAACGTCTCGGTCACGATCACTACTTTCTGTGCTGTGATGTTGTCCGCGTCCGTGAAATCGCGGCCGAGGAGAAGCGGAATGCCCAGCGTCTTGCAGAACTCAGGCCCCACGAGGTTCCAGCGCATGTTGTTGCGGTTGATGCCGGTGAGGGCGCCATCGATCCGCACATTCGTATTGTTGGACCAGCCTCCGCCCGGACGATTTCCTACGAGCGTCACCGCCTCCACGCCCGGCAGCGCGCGCAACTTCTCCGTGAGCGACTGATAGAAGCGCAACACCTCGGCATTGTTGGCCAGCGCCTGCGGCGGAGCGACGCCGAACACCGCCAATCCCTCGGTCCGCATACCCATCTTTTCGTTCTGCAGATTGCGCAGCGTGCGGACCAGCAAGCCGGCGCCGACCAGCAGCGCCAGGCAGAGCGCGATCTGCGCCGCTACCACGATGCGCGCGCTGCGGAAGCGGCTGCGGTCGCTGCCCGACGTGACGGCGCCGGTCTTGAGCGCCATCGCCGGTGGGATACGGGCGGCGCCGCGTAACGGCAGCATGCCGAAAAGCAATGCCGCCGCCGACGAGACTACGAGTGCGAACACCAGCACGCGCCAGTCAGGCGTGATCGCTACCTCGAATTCGGCCCACTTGGCGAACGCGTTCGCCGTCCAGCGCGCAAACAACCAACCGAGCGCGCCGCCGGCGGCGACGAGCAGAATGCCCTCCATCAGCAGCTGGCGAAAAAGCTGTGCGCGAGTCGCACCCAGCGCCACGCGGACGCAGAATTCGCGCTGCCGCGCGGTGTTGCGCGCGATGAGCAGCATGGCGACATTGCTGCACGCGATGACGAGCACGAGCGCCACCATGCCCATCAGGACGTTCAACGGGGTGGCGAACGCGTCCTGAATGGCGGCGATGCCACGCAGCGCCGTGAACGACAGCTCGGGCAGCTTCTCGTCTTTGGCCGGCGTTCCGACGCCCTGATAGGCGGCGGACTGAAACACCGGTTGCGCCTGAGCGAGCGCGCGCTCCGGTGTTACACCCGGCGCCACGCGCCCCACCATCATGAGGAACCACCAGCGCGGCGAGCCGTAGAACGTGTTGCCCGCTTGTCCCCAGGGCGGCAGTTCCTCGCGTGTCTGGATCGGGACCCAGAGGTCGGTGGGACCGCCGCCGCCGACCCAGTCGAACTCGCGACCCGTAACGCCGACGATGGTGAACGGCACACTCTTGATAAAGATGGTCTGGCCGATGATCTTCGGATCGCGCCCAAAGCGCCGCGACCAGTAGCCGTAACTCAGGACTGCCGTCGCCGCGTGGTGAGCTTCGTCTTCGCCGATGAAGCCGCGGCCTGCCTCCATGCGCACCCCGAGTCCGGAGAAGAAGTTCGCGCTCACCATGTCGCCGCGCGCTTCTTCGGGAGTATCGCCATAGCGCACCGCGATCTTGCCGATGCCCAGCGGCACGAAGCCCATCACGTCGCTGAACACCTGCTTCTGCTTGCGCAGCTCGTCGAACGAGGCATAGTTGAACGAGAGCGTGTCTTCGCCCGTCTGCCCGGAATTGCGCGGCCACCCGCTGGTATGCAGCAGGACGAGCTGCTGCGGGTCGTGCACCGGCAGGAAGCGCAGCATCACGGTGTTCAGCACGGTGAAGATGGCGGTATTCGCGCCGATGCCGAGCGCCAGGGTAAGGACCGCGACCACGCTGAAGCCCGGCGACTTCAGCAGCATGCGCCAGCCGTAACGGATGTCCTGCAGCAGAGCGTCCATAGATGTTCTCTACTACGTATACAGTCAGACGGAAGTTCGGGTTACGGGTGAGCAGGAGGCCTAGCGGCCATCCAATTGCATCCACCCTCACCGCAACGCAGCAAAAGGCGGCAGAAGTGTCCGCCCATGGGACGCGGCTGTCCGCTTGCGGACGCTTCGCTAACGACGCTGCAGGCCGCGAGTCGAATGCGCGAACGGAGGCAGCATGCACACGCTCTGGCAGGACGTGAAGTTCGGTTTCCGCATGTGGCGCTCGAGCCCGGCGTTCACGCTGGCAGCGGTACTGTGCTTTACGCTCGGCATTGGCGCCACCAGCGCGATCTTCAGCGTGGTGAATGCCGTGCTGCTGCGTCCGCTGCCGTATCAGCAACCGGGGCGACTCGTTCGCGTCTATTCGGAATTCCCCACGTTCCCCAATGGCGGCCTGCATCGTTTCTGGATCTCGGCGCCGGAATTCCTCGACCTGCGCCGCGACACCAAATCCTGGGAGACGCTCGACGGCTGGACCGTGGGTGGCGCCAACCTCGCGGGTGAGGCGCAGCCTGTGCGGGTGACGAGCTCCGGCGTCACCGGCACGCTGTTCGGCACGCTCGGCGTCACGCCGCAACTTGGCCGCGTGATCTCGCCGGATGACGACAAGCCGGGAGCGAACAACGTCTGCGTGATCTCGTATGGGACGTGGAAGTCGGTCTACGGCGGCGATCCGAACATCATCGGCAAAGAGACGCTGCTCGGCGGCCGCAAGACCAACATCATCGGCGTCATGCCCAAGGATTTTGCGTTTCCGCCGGGCGAAGTCGATCCGCCGCAGGTCTGGGCGGCGCTGCAGATCGACCCGGCACAGCCTGGAAACCGCGGCGGACATTTTCTTTCCATCGTCGGCCGCCTCAAGCCAGGCGTGAGCGCCGAGCAGGCGCAGGCGGAGTTGCAGAGCCTGGTGAATACCGCAGGGGAACACGCGGTGCAGGGCGGTCCGCACAGCTTTCATCCCAAGTTTCACAACATTGTGAGTTTCCCGCTGCAGGCCGAGGTCGTCGCCAACGTTCGTCCGGCGCTGCTCATGCTGCTCGGCGCGGTCGCGTTCGTCTTGCTGATCGCGTGCGTGAACGTCGCGAATCTCCTGCTGGCGCGCGCGGAAGCGCGGCGCCGCGAGATCGCCATTCGGAGCGCGCTCGGCGCCGGCGCCATGCGGCTGACCCGTCAGTTCGCCACTGAAGGCATTCTGCTTTCGGGTGTCGGCGCGGTGCTCGGGCTCTTGCTCGCGTTCGGCAGCGTGAAGCTGATCCAGGTGACGAACGCCGGTGCGATCCCGCGCGCGCAAGAGATCGGCCTCGATGCCAACGTCCTCTTCTTCACGCTCGCGACGGCGGTGGCGACGGGCATCCTGTTCGGCCTTGCGCCGATCCTGTCGCTGGTGCTGAGCGAGCTCGCCGAGTCGCTGAAGTCCGCCTCCGGCAGCACGACGGGATCCACGGGCGCGCAAGCGTTCCGGCGCGCCCTGGTCGCCGGCGAACTCGCGCTTGCGCTCGTTTTGCTGGTCGGCTGCGGCCTGATGGTCCGCGCGTTCTGGAAGCTACAAGCGGTCAACTCGGGAATCGATCCGCGCGGCGTCATCGTTATGCGTACCGCGCTGCCGCGCCCGAGTTATCCCGACAATCAGCAGGCAGACGCGCTCTGGGCGCGCCTCGAAGAGCGATTGCACGCGATCCCGGGCGTGCAGGCTGCAGGCTTCGCGTCGGGCCTGGCGCCCATACGTCCGCCGAACATGAATGACACGATGATCGAAGGCTTTGTGCCGCGGCCGAACGGTCCCATCCAGAACGTGGATTTCTATCAGACCGTCAGCAAGGACTACTTCACGGCGATGGGCATCCGGTTGCAGGCCGGACGCCTGTTCGACGAGCGCGACGGCAAGGGTGCGCCCGATGTCGTCATCATCAATCAGACGATGGCACGCACGTTCTGGCCCGGACAGGACCCCATCGGACATCGCATCGCGCCGGCGGGCCGCACGCAAGTCTGGTCCACGGTGATCGGCGTGGTCGAAGACGTGAAGAATGCCGGGCTCGACAAGCCCGCCGGCACTGAAGTCTATTTGCCCTACGCACAACCCAGCGGCTCGGGCACGCGCAGCATGAATATCGTGCTGCGCACGCAGGGCGATCCGAGCGCGCTGGTAAGCGCGGTACGCCGCGAGCTCAGCGCGCTCGATCCCACGCTGCCACTCGCGAACATCCGCCTGATGGAAGACGTAGTCTCGCTGGCGCAAGCGCGCCCGCGTTTCCTAACGTTGCTGCTGACACTCTTCTCGGCGGTCGCGCTGGCGATCGCGACCGTCGGCATCTACGGTGTGATCTCGTACTCCGTCGCACGACGCACCAAAGAATTCGGCCTGCGCATGGTACTCGGTGCGCGCCCGAGCGACGTCCAGCAGCTCGTACTCAAGCAGGGCGCATGGCTCACGCTTACAGGCGTGATCGTCGGGCTCGGCGCCGCGTTCGCGCTCACGCGGCTGATGACAGGCATGCTCTACGATGTGAAGCCGAGCGATCCACTGACGTTCGCCAGCGTGACCGTCCTGCTCGGCGCCATCGCAATGCTTGCTTGTTACGTCCCGGCGCG
>CAYWSH010000122.1:7270-11289 GCA_964460655.1 uncultured Terriglobales bacterium
TCGCCGACAACGCGGCGCGTCACGGTCGTCTCGGTCATGGCCGCGGCAGCGTCGGCCATCCTGTTGCCGAGTTCGTACAGGTCGCGGATGTGCGGGTAGTCGAGCTCGCGGAAGTAGTACCAGACGCTGGCTTCGGACGGCACCACGTTCGGCTGGTCACCGCCGTTGACGATGACGTAATGCGATCGCTGTTGCAGCCGCAGGTGCTCGCGGCGGAAGTTCCAGCCGGTGTCCATCAGCTCGACGGCGTCGAGCGCGCTGCGACCCGCCCACGGCGCACCGGCGGCGTGTGCCGCGCGGCCGTGGAACATGTATTGCACCGAGACGAGGCCGAGCGGCGCGAACGTCTGGCCATACGATGTGCCGAGCTCGTCGTAGACGTGGCAGCCGAGCACGATGTCCGCGTCCTTGAAGACGCCGGCGCGCACGAAGTACGCCTTCGTGCCCAGCAGCTCTTCGGCGACGCCGGGAACGAGCTTCAGCGTGCCACTGACGTGGTGCTGCTGCATGACCTTCTGGATGGCAAGCGCCGCGACCACATTTACCGCGCTGCCCGAGTTGTGGCCTTCGCCGTGACCGGGTGCGCCTTCGATGAGCGGCGCGTGATACGCCACGCCCGGCTTCTGTGACGCGCGCGGGATGCCGTCGAGATCGGTGATGAAGGCGATGACCGGTTTGCCGCTGCCCCACGTCGCGGTCCAAGCCGTGGGAACGCCGGCAACACCGCGCTCGATCCTGAAACCGTTCTTCTCGAGGATGCCGGTTACGTACGCCGACGTGCGCTTTTCCTGGAAGCCGAGCTCGGAGTAGCTGAAGATCTGGTCGACCATCTGCTGCACGAGCGTCGCGTTGCGCTCGACGTCGGCGACGGCTTCGCGCTTCCACTGCGTTACGTCAGTCTGTTGGGCAGTGGCGAACAGCGAGCAGAGGAATAACGACACGAGCACGGCATAGCGATGCGGCATCAGCGGCTCCTGGAGGGATTGGAATGGCCGCTTAGTCTCGCTTGCCGATGGCGATGCGTCAAACCGCTACTGCTTCATGACGGGACTCTTCTCGCCGGCGGGCTTGTCGGTCTCGTAATGGACGATGCCATTCTCGTTCACCCAGAAGGAGCGATGCGCGGCGTCATACTGTTTCGGCGCCATGACGAGCGTGTAGCCGTCGTCTTTGCCGCGGAATTGGACGGTGTAATCGCCGCGGTCGGTCTTGACCATGCGCTTGGTGAAGCTGCCGCTGCCGACCAGCGTGTCGAGCGACGTAGCGTATTTGTTGTGCTTCTTCTTGTACTGGCGCTCGGCGTTGATGACGGTCCGCATGAAGGCCACGGCCAGCGTCTCAGGTTGCGACTTCTGCGCCGTTTCGGCTTCCTGCGTCGGTGTGACACGCGGTTCCGACACAACCGCAGAGGGCACGAGCAGCATCAAGGTCAATATCCAAGCAGGCTTCATTGCATTTGGTCTCATCGGGACCCGGCGAACTTGTTACTATCAGACAGGTACGAATGCCATCTTTCGCCGTGTCCGTATGGGACTGTATCGTACGCTCATGGCAACGAATCCTGCAGTCTCACCGGCGCTCACGCGCAACACAAACCGCGTTCCCGAGGGTAAAGTGAAGGCGATGCCGGCAAAAACTCCCCGCTTGATGATCGGTCTGGTAGAAAGCGACCCGCTGCGTCTGGTCGGCTTCAAGGCGCTGTTCGACGCGCAACCGGAACTCGATCTGACGCCCATGACGATCGACGAGATGCGCACGCGCCACGAGATCGAAGTCGCGCTCGTCTGCAACCACGGCCGTGCGAACCTGTTCGACATGATCGCCGGCCTGAAAGCCGCGCGTCCGGACTTGCGCATCCTCGTGACCGGCTCGAATGCCGACGACGAGACCATGCTGAAAGCGCTGGCCGCGGGCGCGAAGGGGTATCTCGACGAATCGGCCTCGGCGAACGACTTCGCGCAGGCGTTGAACGTGGTGCATCAAGGCTGGGTCTGGGCGCCGCGGCGCGTACTGGCGATGTTCGTGGACCGCGTGGCGCAATCGGGCCGCATTTTCCCGGCGGGCCGCTTGACGTTCACCGACCGCGAGCGCGAAGTGCTCGAGCTGCTCGTGGCCGGCCGCAGCAACAAGGAGATCGGCGCGTCGCTCGGCATCGAGGAGCGCACGGTAAAAGCGCACGTCGCCAAGCTGATGCGCAAGGTCGGGGTGCAGAACCGCATCGCGCTCAGCGTCCACGCCATCACGCATTCGCTGGTACAGAATGCGAGAGAGTAGGGAAGCGGTCAGCTGTCAGCTCTCAGCCTTCAGCTAGCAGAATCAGAAGCAGCGTAAGCCCGGCGCCCGCCGGGCTTTTTCGTTGGTTCTCGTCATTCCGAGCGAAGCGAGGAATCTGCTTTTGTGGAGTGAAAGCAGATCCTTCGCTTCGCTCAGGATGACAACCAAGAGAGCTGCCTTACCGCAGCGAAATCACCGGTACGGGCGGATCGGCGCTGGTCGCGGGCCGGTTCTGCGCGGTCCAGCGGACGATGCCGCTCTGGTCGAGGTAGAAGCGATGCGTCGCCACCACGTTGTACGGCATCGGCTCGGCGGTGATGCTGTAGGCGAGCACGCGGCCTTGCGCGTCACGCTCGGTCGGCGTCAGCGTGAATCTGTAGCCGTGCTTTTCGCCGCCTGCCAGGACTTCATCGATCAACGCAGACCAGCGCGCGCCGATGATCTTCTCCGTCGGTGGCGGGCCGAGCTCGGTGAATGTTGGCGCATAGCCGATGCCGTCACCGTACTGCGCGCGATATGCCACCTGCGCGAAGTTGATCTGGCGCAGGTCGGCGACGGGCAGCGCCTCCGGCTTGTGCTCCAGGCTGCGCGCGGGCAAGGTGTGGATGGCGAGCGGCACGAGCACCGCACCCATCACGATGCCGCTGAACGAGACCAGCAGCGGCAGCCGCGGCGCGGGCGCGAGCGGACGCGACTTCCACCAGGCGCGCACTGCGCCGGCGATCAGCAGGCCGAGCAGGCCGAGCGTCAGCATGTAGGCCGAGATGAACAACTGCGCGCCGGTGGCGAATTCCACGTCCTTGGCCCCGAGCGCGCGCCCGATCGTCGCCAGGATGCCGGCCGCGGCGGCGCCGGCGAAGCCGAGCGTGAATGCCGGCAGCTCGGTGCGGCGATTGGCGGCCATCGCCAGGATGACGACGAACGGCAGCGACCACAACGCCATCGCCAGCCACCAGAGGGCGAGTTGGCGGAGCGGCCAGCGGCCGAGGTCGTAGACGAGCGACAGCACGACCGCCGCGGCCGTCAGGCTCAGCAATAGCGCTGTGGCTCCGAAGACTGTGCCCTGCGAGCGCATGAACTGCGCAGTTTCCAGTTTCTAGTTTCGAGTTGCAAGTCAGAAAGCGGAAACCTGCCGCGGATCAACGCAGATCGATTCAGCGCTCTCTTGGGTTGTCATTCTGAGGCCAGCTCCCGAAGCTTCGGGATGGCCGAAGAAGCTGCTTTTGCGTGTGACGTGACCCAAAGTCAGCGCCGCGTCTGCGTGCAAAGATGCGGGTCCGGCGCAGCGGATGCAGGAAAGACCGCGCCGCCGATGACGCGGATCGAACGGATCAGATGAGATATCGCCAAATCACAGATCACTCAATCGCAAATGTTCTAGATCCCCAGCTTTTTCACTTCCTCGTTGTAGTACTTGCGATACAGAATGTCCCACTCCTGCGTGCCTTCCGTGATGGTCCGGCGCTGCGACTCGATCTTCGCCCGCGCTGCCTTGTCGATCTGCGACTCCTGCTTCAGCAACTCTTCCAGGTAACCGCGCGTCGCCTGCCGGATGGTGTTCGGGTCCTCGATGAACTCGACCTCGTCCATCCCTTTCAACGCTTCGGCGACGGCCCGCGCTAACACGTTCACCTTGTCGCGCGACAGGCGCCCCCCGGCAGCCATCGGGGTTTCTGTTGATACCCTCACAGCACCGCCTTGTATTTCCGCACCAGCTCCATCTTCACCTTCTTGAACATCTCCTG
>CAYWSH010000123.1:0-5286 GCA_964460655.1 uncultured Terriglobales bacterium
TTCACCAGCGTGATGGTGGCGTCGACGATCTCGGTGAGATTGTGCGGCGGGATGTTGGTCGCCATGCCGACGGCGATGCCGTTCGCGCCATTGATGAGCAGGTTCGGGATGCGGCTGGGAAGAACGTCAGGCTCGCGCTCGTGGCCGTCGTAGTTCGGATGGAAGTCGACTGTGTCACGGTCGATGTCTTCAAGGAGCGCAGCGGAAATGCGGGCCAAGCGGGCTTCGGTATAGCGGTCGGCAGCCGGTGGGTCGCCGTCGACGGAGCCGAAGTTTCCCTGACCATCGATCAGCGGGTAGCGCAGCGAGAAATCCTGCGCCATGCGCACCAATGCGTCGTACACCGGCAGGTTGCCATGCGGATGGTACTTACCCATGGTGTCGCCGACGATGCGGGCGCACTTACGCGTCGGCCGACCGTGTTGCAGGCCCATCTCATGCATGGCATAGAGGATCCGCCGATGCACCGGCTTGAGCCCGTCGCGCACGTCGGGCAGCGCGCGCCCGATGATGACGGAGAGCGAATAGTCGAGATACGACCGCCGCATCTCCTCTTCAATGTTGACGACTTGCAGGTTCGCGGCGCCCGGTGAGCCGACGGGAAGCTGCCCGTCACCACCGCCGGAGAGGGGAAGTTGCTGTTCGGGATCCTGAGGTTTCTGCTCGTCGGCCATCGCTATTCGTTATCGATTTATTTGTTATTGGCTGTTGAAAAGCGTCGAGATTTCGGACGTGCCAAGGGCAGGGCATCGGCCGCGATTCGCGTCGTTGCTGTTCGGGATAAGTGCTTGCATTTATTAGTGGTTAGCTCGAATGTGCGACAACCATGATTATAGCACGAGCAGGCAGCTTGGGCGAGACATCCTTCCTGCTCCGGGGGGCGTCGAAGTGACTACGCCACCGTCAAACCAAAAGGGAAAGTGTGAGTCATGTACTGGGCCGAAGAAACCACTCGTCAGCTACCCCCTGGTATGGATACTGACTCTCTCAGCGACGAAGAGCGTGCGTGGGTGCGCCGCTATCTGCGGACCGCCGACGTTGCGCTCGAGCAGGACCAAGCGTTCGATACACGGCGAACATTCGAGATCGACTTTAAGCTCGACGGGAATCAGTGATCCCTGTCGCTACGCTGCAAAACCCCTAATGGTCGCTCCGCTCTGACCAGAAGACCCAATATGCCCAGTTGCGCCCGAGTGCGCGCACGATTACATTCGTGCGCTTGAGGATAATGCTCATGCGCAAGCTGGGGACGCTCCTGTGTGCTCTCGCGCTCGTGACCACCGCCGCGGCGCAATTGAACGACGTCGAGAAGAATGCCGCGCTGGCGGCGAATAACTATCGCGTCCTTCCGAACCTCACGTATTTCCGCGCGAACAATACGGACCTGAAGCTCGACGTTTACCAGCCGCGCACGGCGGTCGGGACGAACGGCACTCCAGTGCCGGTGGTGATCGAGATCCACGGCGGCGGCTGGATCGCGGGCACGAAAGAAGGGTCGCAGCTCACGGTCGAACCGTACCTGGCGTGGAACATGGCGGTGGTGAATGTGGAGTACCGGCTGGGGCAGGCGTCGCCCGCCCCGGCCGCGGTTGAAGACTGCCGTTGCGCGCTGCGGTGGGTGTGGCGCAACGCCAAACGCTATAACTTCGACACCACGAAGATCGTCGTTACCGGCGGCTCCGCGGGCGGACACCTCGCGCTGACGACGGGCATGCTCCCGGCGAATGGCGAGTTCGACCGTGCCTGCCTGGCGGATGAAGCCGATACCTGGGCCGGTCCCGGGACACAGAATGAGCCGAAGGTCGCGGCCATCGTGAACTGGTTCGGCATCACGGACGTGACGGCGATGCTGGCCGGGCCGGAGGCGCGCGGCTACGCGATCGCGTGGTTCGGTTCCATGCACGAGAATGCGCGCAAGCAGACGGCCGACCACGTATCGCCGGTGAATCTGGTGCGGGCCGGCGGGCCGGCGGTCATCACCATCCACGGCGACAAAGACAGCCTGGTCCCTTATGCGCAGGGGCAGCGGCTGCACGCAGCGTTGCAGAAGGCCGGCGTCAGGAACACGCTGATCACCATCCCCGGTGGCGACCACGGCGGCTTCTCGAACGACGAACAGGTGCGCGCCTTCACGGCGATCAAAGAATTCCTGCAAGGGGAGAAGATCCTGCCATCTACGAAATAGGGGACGACCTTTACTCGGACGTCGGAACTGCCCTACAATCGCGGCAGCGCAATCTTTGGAGGCATTATGTTTGGCGGTAAACTCGGTCTTCCGGAACTGCTCGTCATCTTCGGCATCGCATTGCTGATCTTCGGCCCTTCGAAGCTCGCCGACCTGGGGAAGGGTGTGGGTGAGGGCATCCGCAACTTCAAGGCCGGAATGAAAGAAGCCAACGACCAGCCGGCCGAAAAGAAGTAGATCCCGGCCTTTCTTCGCATTGGCGATCTAGCGGTTGATCGTTCTCGTTATTATTGTCGCGCTCGTCATCGTCGCCCTATTGAGCGGACGGCGGCAATCTTAGGTCGCGGAGCATCTTCCACACCAGCCAGACCGGTAATCCCACCACATTGCTGTAGTCACCCTCGATACGCGTGATCCAGCGCGATGCGATGCCTTGGATCGCGTAGGCGCCCGCCTTGTCGAGCGGCTCGCCGGTGGCCACGTATTCGCGGATGTCGTCAGCGGAAAGGCGCTGGAACTCGACGCGCGTGGTGGCATGGGTGGTGCGTTCCTTGCCGCCTGCGATCACGCACACACTCGTCGTGACCTCGTGCCAGCGGCCGCTCAGCGAGCGCAGCATGGCGGCGGCATCGTCGGCGTCGCGCGGCTTCCCGAGGACGAGATCGTTGACGGTGACGATCGTGTCAGCGCCTAGGATGACGTCGCCGGGCCGCTGGGCGCCAACGGAGCGGGCTTTCTCCGCAGCGAGGCGCTCGCCATAGGCGATGGGCGGCTCGCCCGCGCGGTGCGATTCGTCGATGTCAGCGGGCTGGACGACGAACTGGATGCGTGCGTTGCGGAGCAATTCCGCGCGACGCGGCGAGGCCGAGGCAAGCACGAGCATCTGCACATTTCATCACGAAGGCACGAAGAGGGCCCAAAATCTTAAACCGCAGATCACGCAGATTTGACGCAGATCACGCGGATTGCGCGCATCTAATCGTGGAGCATGACGACCGCTACGCAAGCCACACCCTATGGCGCCACGCTCACGCGCGTTGGGGCAGAGTTCCGTGTGTGGGCGCCGCGGGCGGGCACTGTCGAATTGCTGCGCTGGCCGCAAGCAGCGAAAGAGAGCGACCCGGAACGCGTCGCGATGCGGCGCGAGCCGGATGGCACGTTCGTTGCGAGCACACCGGCACGGGTGGGCGAGCTCTATCAGTACAGGGTGGATGGGCTGAAGGCGGCAGACCCGGTGTCGCGCCTTCTCCCGCAGGGCGTACATGGGCGGACGGAGATCGTCGATCCGGATGCCTTTCGCTGGACGGACGCGGAATGGCGCGGGCGCGCGCTGCGCGACTATGTCATCTACGAGCTGCACGTCGGGACGTTCTCACCCGAGGGCACATTCGCCGGTGTAGCGCACCGGCTCGATTACCTGTGGGACCTCGGCATCACGGCGATCGAACTGATGCCCGTTTCAGCCTTTCCCGGCGAACGTGACTGGGGCTATGACGGCGCCTCGCCGTATGCCGTGCAGTCGAGCTATGGCGGGCCCGAAGAGCTGAAGAAGCTGGTGGACGCCGCGCACGCGTGCGGTCTCGCCGTTCTCCTCGACGTGGTTTACAACCACCTGGGGCCGGAAGGGAACTACCTTCGTCAGTTCGGGCCGTACTTCACGGACAAGCACACGACACCGTGGGGCGAAGCCGTCAACTACGACCAGGCGGGCAGCGAAGGCGTGCGCCGCTACTTCGTGGAGAATGCGCTGTACTGGATACGCGAGTATCACCTCGACGGACTGCGGCTCGATGCCGTGCAGACCATCCAAGACGATTCCGCGAACCACATCCTGGCGGAGATCGCGGACGCTGTGCATGCGCTGGGCAGGGAACTCGGTCGCGAGGTGTGCGTGATCGCCGAGAGCGATGAGAACGAGCGCAAACTCGTGCTTCCACCGCCCGAAGGCTACGGGCTCGATGCGCAATGGTCTGACGACTTTCACCACGCCGTGCACGCGCTCTTCACCGGTGAGCGGCAGCGCTACTACCAGGACTTCGGCGCAGCCGACCAGATCGTGCGCGCGCTGAACGAAGGATTCGTATTGCAAGGCGAGGAATTCAAGTTCTGGGGGCGACCTCGCGGGACGCCGGCAGCGGGCCTGTCGGCGGCCTCGCACGTGGTGTGCGTGCAGAACCACGACCAGGTAGGGAACCGCGCACGTGGCGAACGCATCAGCGTGCTGGTGCCGCGGGGCGCGCAGAAGGCGATGGCCGCGCTGCTCCTGCTCTCGCCGCACACGCCGCTGCTTTTCATGGGTGAAGAATACGGCGAAGCTGCACCGTTCCAGTTCTTCACCAGCTTCGGGGATCCGCCCCTGCGCGCGGCGGTACGCGAGGGCCGGCGGCGGGAGTTCGGCGCCGATGTCCCCGCTCCCGAGGACCTCACCACCTTTGCGCATTCGAAGCTGGATTGGCGGCTGGCACTGCACGGCCACAATGAGCTGCTGAAGTGGTATCGCGAGCTGCTGGCGCTGCGGAAGCGCGTGCACGGCGAATGCCGGGCGGAGTTACAGGGCGACGTGCTCGTGATGTGGCGAGAGAGCGTGGTGGTGATGGCGTCGTTGGTGAAGGGTGGGAGGATCGAGGCGCCGCCGGGGTGGAAAGAGGTTCTGTGTTCGGATGAGGACGGGTGGTGCGTGCGGGTGGCGGAGCGCGCTTGAGTCAGCAGGTCGTGTCGTGCCTACGGCACTCTTGTCTCGTTCGACGATAAGCTTCCCGGCGTTGAAACGCCGGGCTTTCACATAGCGCGCCTACGGCGCCGGCGTGAGTGCGGCCGAAGCCGTGCCTCTGCGAAAGCTGGCGCCGGCTTCGCCGGCTGACCCGGGCGAGTCGCCCTGTCCACACGATCAAAAGCACAATAAAAGTGCCATTCTCGCGTCTTTCAAACTGAAGTAGGATACCGAGACCTATGGCAACGGCGGCACAACCCGGGACAGGTATGCGCGCGGTCATGGCTTTGCCGGATTTTCGCAAGCTGTGGCTGGCGCAGTTCGTCTCGATCTTCGGCGACTTCATCGCGCTGTTCGCCGTCATCAGCCTGATCACGTTCCGCTGGCACGG
>CAYWSH010000123.1:5386-9684 GCA_964460655.1 uncultured Terriglobales bacterium
TGGCGTTCGTCATCACCGCGATGCTGACGGCCATGTTCGTGATGAGCTGCGTGGGACCGCTGTTCAGCATTTATGTGCGCGACATCCTGAACTCGGGCACGTTCCTTTACGGCATCGTGAGCTCGATGGTCGGGGTGGGGCTGATCGGCGGCACGCAATTCGTGACGAGGTTCGCGCGGAATCGCTCGAAGCAGAGCGTGGTGCTGTCGGGCCTGGTGATCGCGGCACTCGGCATCGGCTTGCTGGGCGCTTCCAGAGTGGTGGCGGCAGCGATCCCGACGACGTTCCTGATGGGCTTCGGGCTGGCGTTCGTCATCGTCTCCTCGCAGACGCTGGTCCAGACCGAGACACCGCGGGAGATGGTAGGCCGAGTGAGTTCGAGCTTCATGTCGGTCTTCTCGTTCGCGCAGGTATTCGGGTTGTTGCTCTCCGGCAAGCTGGCGGTGTGGCTCGGGATCAGGCCGGTATTCGTCGTCTGTGGCGGCGCTCTCGCGCTGATCGCGATGCTCGGTTACTGGCGCCACGCCGCGATAACCTCAGCGGCGCAGGCAAGCGCTGCCGCCGGCTGAAATCTTCTCCGCGTCTCGTTGGGAAAGCTGCGCTCGCGCGAGCCCTCATCCCAGCGCGTCGGCCCACCTCTGGTCGCGCTTGCGGGACGCGCGCTCGCGCGCCGAGACGCCGTTCTTATCCTTGATGTCCGGCGATGCGCCATGGTCGACCAGCCATGTCAGGTGCGCCGGATCGAATTCCTTCTCGATGCCGTAATGCAGCGCTGTCCGGCCCGATCGCGGATCCGCAAAGTTCACGTCGGCGCCTCGCTTGGCGAGGAACTTCGCGGCCTCGAATCTCTTCCACATCCACGCGGCGAGAAACGGCGTCACGCCGGCGACGGCATCGACCTTCGCGCCGGCTTTGACGAGCAGATCGAGATTGCCGACGTCGTCGTGCCACGCAGCGGCGAATAACCCGCTGCCGGGGGCGTTCTGCACCTTCGCGCCGCGCTTGAGCAGGAGCTTGATGAGCGTTGCATTCCGTCCGCGAGCGACGGCGAAGAAGAGCGCGGTGCAGCGTTCCTGCGCCGGCGGCAGCGTCGATTCGACGTCGAGGCCGTGATCGAGCAGCAAGCTGACCATCTTCGCGGAATGCGATTCCGCGATCCCCAGCTCGCCGCAGGGAACACAGCAAGCCAGGTGCAGCAGGTTGAACCCGCGGCGATCGGTAACGCGCAGCAGATCGGGACGAGTGGCGAGGAGATCGCGGACTGTATCTATATCCAGCTCCTTGACGGCCTCGATCATGCGGGTCTTCGGCATGAGCCGTAATTCTAGGCGTTTTTCAGCAAGCCCGTAGTGGTGTGGAGCCGGAGGCGACAGAAAAAGCGGAGCGGCCAGGACAGGACGTCCCGAACGTTCGGGACGCGATGCAAGGCCTCGTGAGTTTCCCGTGAGCAATGCTCTCTAGCGGGTTGGAGCCGGAGGCGACAGAAAAAAAGAGCGCGCTGTTGGCCGCAGCGCGCCCTGAGAGGAAGGAGTCGAAGTGAGACTACTGAAGTCAGGACAACGACCCGGAAATCCGGCTTTCCATGTGCAGTTCGCGCGCCAAACTGGGCGACCGTAAGTTGTTGGTTATGCGGGCTGCGTCTGTATGCGGCTACAGCGATTGGAATCTGCTTCCCGATTTGCGAAGGGTCAGCGCAATAGCGCCAGGATGCGCGCGGGAGCGCCGGAGCCAGCCGTAAGCTTGGCGGGCGCGATCATGACGGTAGCGCCGGTAGCCGGCACGCGCCACAGATCGGTCACGTTCAAGAGGTAGTAGACGCTGTGGGTCGCGGCATATCGCTGTACCGCAGGCTCTCTCGCCGGGCCATAGTCGATGTTTGGGGTGTCGATCCCCAGGGCGAGCGCTTGCCGCGCTTCGACCAGGAGGCGCGCCGCATCGAGTGAGTAGCCGGGGAAGTGCAGCTCGCCAGCGGCGTCGGCGCCGTGATATTCGCGCGCTGCATTCCAGCGCGAATCCCAGCCAGTCCGCAGCATGACGATCGCGCCCGCCGGGATCTCGCCGTGGGCCTGCTCGAACGCCGCAATGTCGCTGGGCTGAAGCTGGTAGTCATGGTCGTGCTCCGCTTGCACCGTGATATCGATGACGATGAGCGGCGCGAACAGACGTGCTGCCGGGATCTGGTCCACCGTCCAGCGGCCGGGCGCAAACTGCGAAGGCGCTTCGACGCGCGTGGCATCACCGGCATGCAGCGCTTTGTCATCAAGGGCGTGAGTCAGGTCGATGACGGTCGCGAATTCGGGCTTGGCCGCCGTCAGAGCGCGGCGCTGCGCGAAGAGAAAGATCGCCAGGGTAAGCGCGACGGCGACGATCAGGCCTTTCAGTTTCATGCTCGGAACTGCTCTCATCACTTAGACGCTGACAAGCGGGCAAAGTTGCGTTAACGCGCCGTCAAAAAGTCGCATCACACCCATGAGATGAGTTCGATGGGTCGCGCGCTGTGGGGTGACCGCATCCGCGCGGCGTGCGAACTTGTGTTATCGTTTCGAAGCCACTTCGTCCCCGGAGCCGCCCGCTCCGGCAACCGTTGTTGTGTGTCCTGTAAGCGTTGCGTTCGAGGAACGAAGCATGGCCGAGCCGGACTCTCGCGCGAAGCATTTCCGTCCTGGCGATCTCGCGCCCGTGAGCGGGATCTATCACATCATCCACGCCAACAATCACCGCTCGGCGCATGATGCCCTGCTGATCCGCGGTGAAGTGTTCCCGCCCTGCCGCATCTGCAAAGGCGAAGTGCTCTTTGTCGTGATGCAGCACGCCAGCCACATGACACATGACTGGGACTTTGCCGGACCGAATCCGTTCACGGTGCATCCAACACCGCATTACGCGAATGTACGCGCGCATCCGCGCCACCCGGTCGAACTGCCGGTGGTGGTGTCGGTTTCGCGCGGCCCCAACCAGTCGCAACGTCTTTACCGCGGGTTGGTGCTCGAGCTGGGTGAAGGCGGCCTGGCGGCGAGGCTTGACGCGATGTTGCCGCCGGGCGACGAGATCATGGTGAACATCACTGTGCCCGATAACGAGACATTGGAGCTGCCGGTGCGGCTGCGCCACGTCGTGGCGCCGCGCTATGGGTTCGAGTTCGTCCGGGTCAGTGAGGCGAAGCGCCAGCGCTTGCACCTGGTAGTGGCGGCGGCCTCGGCGCGCGCGGCCGCCGCGCAAGTCAATCGCACCGTGGCCTGAAGTCCACATCGTCTTCCAGCCGGGGCGCGGATTCGATCAACTCATAGTGCAGCTTTTCGCCGCAGATATCACACGTCGGGAACACCTGCCCAACCAGCAGCGCCACGTCGGCATTCACCGGCGGAACACTATGCGCGTCGCCGTGCAGCGCGCGATAAATGCCAGACACTCTGACCGGTTCGCCAGGGCGAAATTCGCGCATCGGAATGTTGTGCAGTGCTGACATAGCCATGTTCGTATACCTGCACTGCATACGTGCATGTGGCGCGCCAAAGCCGGCATTCGCGTGGATGAGTGTTTTCAAGCGGTTGCGTGCGTGCCTCTAAGGTCTCGCTCGGCGGCAAGGCAGGCGATGAAATTTTTGCCCGGTAAGAATGAAACAGCCCTTGCGAGTTGCCTGCAATGGCAGAAGCGCACCGATTGGATCATTTATTCAAAGCGCGATAGCCCGGACCGCGTAACGGACGGCCACCTCGCTCGCCCGTCAGGCGATCATGCTCCACGGAGAGCACGCCATTGACGAAGACGTATTCAAAACCTTGCGAAGTGCGGTTGGGATCTTCGAAGGTGGCGACGTCGCGGACCTTGTCAGGATTGAAGATGGTGATGTCGGCGAAGAAGCCGGTGCGCACCAGCCCGCGCTGATAGAGCTTCTCGCGCTGAGCGGCGAGTGACGTGAACTTGCGGATCGCCTCCGGCAGCGTCAGCAGTCTTTCTTCGCGCACGTACTTCCCGAGGATGCGGGCAAAGCTGCCATAGGCGCGCGGATGCGATTTCGATTCACCCAGCGGCCCGGTGGGGTTCACCTCGCCGTAATCCGTCCCCACGCTGACCCAGGGCTGCTTCATCGCCAGGCGCACATCTTCTTCATTCATGCTGAAGTAGACGGCGCCGGTGTTGTCGCGATCGGCGATCACGATGTCCATCACGGCGTCGAGCGCGTCTTTGTTCTCGGCTTGCGCGATCTGCGCGATGGTCTTGCCCTCATACTTCTTCAACTCAGCCTTCAGGACCGACGCGATCAGCACGCCGTCGCCGCCGTTCACGCCGAACCACAT
>CAYWSH010000123.1:9784-11272 GCA_964460655.1 uncultured Terriglobales bacterium
ACGTACGCGCGCACCTGCGCGGCGCCGACGTAAGTCGCAAGATTCACGCCGGGCTTCTCGCGCTCCAGCCGCTGGAAATACTGGTCGAGAGTGCGCCAGTCCACGTTGATGTGGAAGTGCTCGAAGACGTCGCGGCCCTCGCGGATCTGCTCGTCGTTGAGCGGTGCGATGGATTCGCCTTCGCCCGTGATCTCGGTGGTCACGCCCTGCGTGAGCTTCGAGACGGCCTGCTTGTCGATGAGCAGGTTCATCTCCGATTGACCGAGCATATCGATGAAGCCGGGCGCGACGATGAGGCCGGTGGCGTCGATGGTGCGCTTCGCCGTGGAGCCCTCGGACGCGCGCCCGACGAACGCGATCTTGTCGCCCTGAATGCCGACGTCAGCGTAGATCCACGGGTTACCGCTGCCATCGATGACGCGGCCGTTGCGGATGATGACATCGTATTGCTGGGCAAAGGCGGCCGACGCGAGGAGCAGGATGAGTGCGAGTCGCTTCATAGAGGAGTCGAAGGATAACAGCAAAATCTTAAACCGCAGATTTCGCTGATAAAGGCCGCGGATTGCGCCGATTGAATCAGGCGAGTTGACGGAGGATGCCAGCAAGCAGGGCCGCGAACACCGTGCTCGCCCCATTCACCGCGTCGTTATTCATCCATCGGCGGCGTTCTAGCGTGGCGCCGAGCAGGCTGTCGAAGAGCATGCCGGCAACGCCGGCGAAGGTGGTAAGGACGGCGCAAGCGCCATCGATCAGATGGAGTCGCCAGGCGAGCACGCTGATCAATAGTGCGGCGAGCGCGCCGGCGAGCGTCCCGATGAGCGTAATGCCGCCATCGGCGCCGATGGTGACGGCGCGGCCGCTGGTCACCAGGCGCGGCGTTCCACCGGCCGCCTGGCCGATCTCGCTGGAGACGGTGTCGGCAGCGGCTTCGGCCAGGACAGCGATCGCAGCGACCATCCATCCGCCAAACATGAACGTCGCGCAGACTGCGTCTGCGCCAAGGTTGGCGACTACTTGGGCGGCATCGCGTCCGCCGCGGCGCTCGGCGGCGCGCAGCGCACGCTTTTGTTCGTAGCGGAACTTCGTGGCGGCCAGCGTAACTACAAAGACCGTGAGCAGAGTCAGGAACGCCTGCCATCCGGCGGCCAGCCAGAGAATCAATGCGACAGCCCAACCGGCGATGGCACCGCTGGGAGTCACGCCGCGCAACAGGTATCCGCCCGCAGCGAAGGCGACGGTAGCGGGAAGGCCAACGAGCCAGCGGTCGCGCGGTACGGCGTGCAGAAACGGAAAAGCGGCCAGCAGGGCGAGCGCGGCGAGCATCGCGGGCAGGTTGTAGCGCCGGGCCATGTCGGGCCGACATTCTATAAGCGCGCCTGCAACAACCGCGTGGCAGGCCGTTCTCTCCTGTTACAATCAAAGTTTCTGACCCCAACAGGCGAGAGAACCTGCATTTGATGACCTGGTTGCAGCGGGCGTTTCCCGGGA
>CAYWSH010000124.1:0-11257 GCA_964460655.1 uncultured Terriglobales bacterium
GCCGATCAGGTTCGGGCGGTCGTTGCTGTTGCCGTCGCGATTGTTGTCGGAGCCGGTGGTGATGTTGAACGGCGCGCCGCTCTGCACCGTCGTGATCGTGGACAGCATCCAGCCATTCGCCACCCAGCTCAGCGGGTTCGTCTTGGGCACGTAATCGAGTTCCCAGATAGTGGAGAGAACCATGACGTGCCGGCGGTCATTGTCGGCGCGCGCCCGCTCCAGGTCGAGCCGGTTGTAGTCCTGCACTGCGTCGGTGATGGTCTCCAGGTCCTTACTCCACACGTAGTGACCCTTCGCCGAGAAATGCTTCGACATGCGCTTCTCCATGCTTATCTGCATGGCGTGGTAGGCGTCATGCCCCGGCGAGCGGAACAGGAGGATGCTGCTCAGCGTGCCGGGCAGGATGGGCCGGCGCGCATCTACGTTCGACGTCGTCGCGGTGGACGTGAAGAGCGGATAGTTGACGTCTTGCAGGAACCCGAGGTTACGCGCCAGCGTGCCGACGTAAGCGCCGGTTATCGACGTGGTCGGCGTCAATTGCCGCTGGACCGAGAAATTCACCTGGTAGGTATAGGGCCACTTGAAGCCGAGGTCCGGGCCAGCGACCGCTGCCGGGAAGATGAAGCGCGGGCTCTTCGGGTCGAAGAAGTACGGGAATGGCGCTACACCGCCAGGCAGGTTCTTGTAAGGATCTGAAAGTGTCCCGACGTTGTTGAACTGCTGGCGAGCCGCGAACGGTTGGCGGTCGCCCGTCTGGTTCCACTCGTTACCCGAGACGTTGCCCCAGTACAGGCCGGCACCACCACGGATCGACGTCTTGCCGTCACCGAACGGGTCCCAGGCAAAGCCGAGGCGCGGCGCGAAGTGATACAGCGGCGAGCCGATGATGCCGCGCCCGATGCCCGGATCGCCGACAAAGAGCAGACCGGTCGGCGCCGTCGGGACCACCGTCGACTTCTGTCCCTGGACGAACGTCAGCTTGCGGTCGAGCGGATCGAGCGTAGGCAACTGGACGTCCCAACGGAGTCCCAGGTTCAGCGTAAGGCGCGGATGGATCTTGAAATCATCCTGCGCGAAGAGCGCGTAGTACCAGTCGTTGTCGATCTTGTCGGTGGGCGCATCCTGGTTCATGCGCAGCGGCAGGCCCATGATGAAGTCGGCAAGCGCGTTGCCGCCGGAGCTGGCCCCAGTGGCGCGCGACTTACTGCCGTCGAAGGTGAAGGTGCCGTAGTTGTTCAGCAGCGTGTTCTGGCGCTGTTTCTCCAGGTACGACTCGCCGCCGAGCTTCAGGCTGTGCTTGCCCAGCGTCCAGGCCAGCGTGTCGCGCAGTCCATAGAAGTTGCTGCCCGCCAGCGGCCCCGCGATGGCTTCCTGCAGGATGAAGTAGCCGCTCACGGTGATCTGCGGCAGCGCCTTGTCGCCCTGCAGGGCGAACCGCGAACCGAGATCGCCGAGCGATGTGGCAGGGCTGTTGATGCGTCCGCCGAAGCTCCGCACATAATTCGCGCGGAACTGGTTGACCATCCTGTTGTTGATGATCCAAGTGTCATTCAGCGTGAGATTGTGCTGCGTCCAATCGAAGGTGCGCGACGACCAAGGCAACACATTCTGGTTGCTGCTGGCGCCCGAGAACGCCTCGAGCGTCTTGCCGTATTGCAGGAAGTAGCTGGCGGCCAACTGATGACTCTGGTTCAGCGTGTGATCGAGCTTGAAGATGAACTCGTCGCTATCGGTGGGATTCGGCGACGAAGTGCGGAACTGGTTGGTCCCGATGTTGGCGTGTGGGATGTAGGTATCAATAATCCTGCGCGACACCGGGTCCACCGGGACGATATCTCCCGCGAAGCGTAGGTTCGTCGCCTGGTTGATCGGCTTGGTGGCCGAAGCGGAAAAGTTGCCGGCGCGCTCCAGCTCCGTGGGCACCACGCTGACCCCGGTGGTGAAGCTCTGGTGCTGCCGCAGACCGGAATAGCTGCCGAAGAAGAACGTCTTGTTCTTGAAGATCGGCCCGCCGATCGTCCCGCCGAACTGATTGCGATGCAGCGGCGGCTTGGTGGCCACATTCCATGGGTTGGCGTTCATCTTGTCGTTACGCAGGAACTCGAACAGCGAGCCGTGCAGCGTGTTCGTACCGGACTTGGTGATCATGTTGACCACGCCGCCGGAGAAGCGCCCGTACTCGGCACTGTAACCGTTCGTGGTGACGCGGAATTCCTGGATCGCATCGGGGTTCGGCGCGACGTTCCCGGTGTTGCGCAGGCCGGCGTTGTTGGCGCCGCCATCCAGGTAGAAGCCCACCGAACTGCCGAGGTTCCCGCTCAAGCGGTCTTGCGACGAGCCGTTCACCAGCACGACCTGCTGCGGGTAGCCGAGCGCATTGTTGTCGCTGTTTGCCTGCACGCCGGGAGTGAGCGACAGGAACGAATAGGAGTTGCGGTTGACCAGCGGCAAGCTCTCGATCTCGCGCGAGTCCACCGTGCGGCCGATCTGCGCCGAGGTCGTATCGACCGCCGTTGCGTTCGCCTCGACGGTCACCGTGTCGGCGACCTGGCCGAGCGCCAACCCTGCGTCAACGCGCGCGATCTGGTTGATCTCGAGTATCACGCCCGTGCGCTGCATCCGCTTGAAGCCGTTCGCCGTCACTTCGACCACATAGTTGCCGGGCGGCAGGAAGTCGATGCGATACTCGCCCACGCTGCTTGTCGTCACGGAGCGTGACAAGCTCGTGTCTACGTTCCTGGCGCTGACCTTGGCGCCCACGATAGCGGCGCCGCTGGGATCCGTCACGGTCCCGACCATCGTCGTTGTGCTGGCTTGTCCCCAGGCTGCAGCCTGCAGGAGCAGAAATACCGCCACCGCGAGCACGACCGTGTGCTGCGCTTTCCGATGCACTGCCATAACCTTTCCTCCCGAGAGTTGGCGTCTTAGGTCGCCAGAGGAACTTCACCGCATTGTGGTACTTGGTATCGTTTTCCAGCAGTAAAAAGCCCGGCTTGCGCCGAGCTTGAATGCCTTTTGTTAATCGCCTCCGGAGCCGGTAGCCTTGGCCGGGGTGCGATAGCCGAGTTGTGCCGACACCGCCTGCGCCGCCGATGTGACCGAGCGCGCGATGGTCGGCACCTTCTCCTTGGTAACGCGGAACGATGGCCCCGAGACGCTGATCGCTGCTGCCGGCCTTCCGGCCGAATCGAGGATGGCGGCGCCTACACACCGCACGCCCTCTTCGTTCTCTTCGTCGTCGATGGCGTAGCCGCGGCCGCGAACCGTTCGCAATTCCGCCGCAAGTGCCACCGGCGTGCTCGCGGTCCGTCGCGTCAAGCGGCGCAATCCATGGCGACGCACGATCTCGTCGACTTCATCGTCGGTCAGCTCCGCCAGCATCGCCTTGCCCACCGCGGTGCAATGCGCCGGTGCACGACGCCCCACGCTCGACGCCATCCGCACGCTGCGCTGCGGCTCAACCTTGTCCACGTACAGCACCTCCCCTTCATCGAGCACGCAGAAGTGGACAGTTTCTTCCGTCTCGTACAGCACGCGCTGAAGGAATGGCCGCGCATGCTCACGCAGGTCCGTGTTCGCCATCGCGCGCGATCCGAGTTCGAACAGCTTCAGCCCCAGCCGATAGCGTCCGTTGGGGCCCTTACCGAGCAAACGATGCCGCTCCAGCACCATGAGCAAGCGATGCACCGTGCTCTTGTGCAGCTTGAGCTTGACCGAAAGCTCGGCGAGCGTGGCGCCATTCGATTCGTGCGCGAGCGCATCGAGCAGCGCGAGGGCGCGATCCAGCACCTGGACCTTGTATGGCGAGCTGGTTTCACTATGTGGCACGACTGAGCATTATATGAGACGGAACGAGCGTGTCAAGAAAAAGTCGGCTAGCACAGAGTGGAAGCCAGGAGCTGCATCGGGTGCAGCACGGTGCGAAGCATCCCGCCGTGCAACTGCTCCTGGCAGGATGTCCCGGTCGCGACCAGGATGCGTGCTCCGTCCTTCTCTGCCGTCCGCACTTGCTGGAAGAGGTCTTCCCCGACGGCCATGCTGAGCTCGTAGAAGTCCTTCTTGTATCCGAAGCTGCCGGCCATGCCACAGCACTCGACGCTCGAGGGCACAACGTCGAATCCTGCAGCCCGCAGGAGAGACTCAGTCGCTGCGGCTGCGCCGATCGTCCTCTGCTGGCAATGCGCGTGATAGAACACACGCGTTCCCTGCTCGCAGCAGGCAGCCGGAAAGAGATCGGCAGCATTCACGTTCCGCGCTTGCAGCTGCGACCACAGGTACTCGACGCTGTCGAAGGTGTGGTCGCGCAACCGTGCGGAGAGCTCGGCTTCGTCCGCGTCGAGCAACTTCCGCAGATCGAGCCGGAACATGGCCAGTACGCTTGGCTCGACAACGATGATGTCGCGGCCATCGTTCAGGAATGAGACTAGTTTCCTGGCGGCTGATCGCGCTTGCTCCCGTGCGGTCGCGATCAGTCCCTGGGATAGCGCGGCGCGGCCGTCGGGGATAGGCTCGGTCACGGCGACGTCGATACCGGCGGCACGCAGCACGCGGACCGCAGCGCGCGCGCGCTCCGGCGATGAATAGCTGGTGAAGATGTCGGCGAATAGAACGACTCGTCCTTCCGCATTCGGCGTGTTCTGTGATTCGACACGCAGCGACGCGAACGGCGGCAGCGCGCGGCGACGGTCGACCCCGACTGTCTTCTCCATAGCGGCCCGCGCCAGCGGCATCTTCTGTATGCGATTCATCAACGGCGCCAGGCGTGAGCCCCACTTGCCGAAGAAATCGTAGCGGCCGAAGAAGATTTTGCTCAGCGGCGCACCAGCGTCTTCGCGCGCAATGCCGGCCACCATCTGTGCGAGGCGTGCTGCCGGGCTGGCATCCTGCTGGTTGAGCCGCTGGCGCAGCACCGTGTTCAGCCACGGCACGTCGATGCGGATCGGGCACTGGTTCACGCAGCGCGTGCAGCCGGTGCAGAGCTCGGAGAAGCGAGCGTTGGCGAGCGTGCGCGTTCCGGCTTCCCACGAGCCGCCGATACCACCCGAATACGTCTCGCCGCCGAAAGCATGCCCGCCAACGGTCTGGAAATTCGCGCAGGAATTCAGGCACGCGCTGCAACGCATGCAGTACAGGGCCTCGCGCAGTACGGGATCGTCGCGCATGCGCAAGCGGCCGTTGTCGATCAGCACCAGGTGGAACGCACGCGGCTCGGGTGGCGCGCCGTCGGTCACGACCGAGCCGTGCAGCGGCGGGCTGAAGATACTGGTGTAGCAGGAGAGCGCTTGTCCCGTACCGCTCCGTGCCAACAGTTCGAGGAAGGGGCCGAGTTCGGCGCGCGAGGGAATGACTTTCTCGACGCCGGAGATCGCGATATGGAGCGGCGGAAGCGTCATCGTCATGCGGATGTTGGCTTCGCTCTCGACGAGGACGACGGAAGCCGAGTCCGCGCAAACAAAGTTCGCGCCCGTGATGCCGACATCGGCGGCCAGGAACTTCTGGCGCAGGCGCTCGCGCGCAAAGCGCGTCAGCTCTTCGCCGGTGTCGAGCGGCTCGGTCGTCTTGAAGACGCGCCGGAACAGCTGCGTGATGCGCTCGCGGCTGTAGTGCACTGCCGGACCGATGATGTGCGACGGCTGCTCGTCGGCATATTGCAGGATGAATTCTGCCAGGTCCGTCTCGGCGACTTCGATGCCCGCGCCCTCGAGACCACGATTGAGGTGGATCTCTTCCGAGGTGATGCTCTTCCCCTTCACCACCAGCTTGCGGCCGGCCGCGCGGCAGACATTGGTCACATACTGCGTGGCGTCGTGCGCGTCGCGCGCCAGATAGAACTCACCGCCATGGCGGCGCACGGCGTCTTCCAGCATGATCAGCAATTCCGGCAGGCGTGCAATCGCATCTTCTTTAATGCGTCGCGCCTCGTCTTTCAGGGCATCGTAATCGGGCAAGGCAGCAAACGCGCTGTAGCGGCTGCGGTTGAACGTCTGCGTGTTATGCCGGACGGCCGCGCTTTCCACCTGGAGCGCCATCCGGATGGCGCGCAGCAGGACACCTTTCGCGCGCTTATCGGCAACGGCACGGGGATGCTCCGGCGGGCTCGCAGGCGTCGCCATCACTCCACCACCAGGATGTGCAGTTTGTGCGGGCCGTGGACGCCGCGTACGAGCGGCCCCATGTCGGCCGTGGCGCTGGGGCCGGTGACGAAGACAAAGTTACGGTGCAGCCCGTCACTGCCCGGCTGAAAGAGGTCCCGCGGCCGCGCCACGATGGCGCTCGCGGCAACCACGGCGATGTGCATACGCGGCAGCAGGCTGACGACGCCGGCATCACCTTCGTCGATGGCGACGCAGACTGATCCGCTGCTCGCGACCGCGGCGAACGCATCAGTGATGCCCAGGTCAGCGGTCGCAAGCTGCGATTTACTCGCCGGTGATGGCAACACTCCCGGCAAGCGGCGGCAGTCAGCGAAGAGCTCTGCGGGCAGATCGAGCGGTTGCGCCACGGCGATGCGCTGCGCTGCGGGCGCCACCCTGCGCACGGCTTCGGCGATGGCTGCGGGCGACGCCGCGACGTGTTCGACGGTGGCGGCGGCGACGCGTGCCGCGGCAGCAAATTCGTCGTAAAGATGCACGGCTGGCGATTGTGCCACAGCCGTCGCCATCATGCCTCGTTGCGCACGGGATTCGTCAGGGTGCCGATGCCTTCGATCACGATGCTGACCTCGTCGCCCGCGCACAGCCAGCGCGGCGGTTGCTGTGCCATCCCGATGCCGTGCGGTGTGCCGGTGAAGATGAGCGTCCCGGGCAGCAGCGTGGTGTCCTGGCTGAGGAAGGAGACGAGCGCCGGCACGTCAAAGATCATGTCGCTCGTGCTCCAGTCCTGCATAACGCGGCCGTTGAGCAGCGTTTGGATGCGCAGCGCGTTGGGATCGGGCAGCGCGTCGCGCGTCACCAGGCACGGACCGACAGGCGCGAACGTATCGAAACTCTTACCGCGGCACCATTGCGACCCGCCGAGCCGCAGCTGCCAGTCACGCGCGCTTACATCGTTGCCGCAGGTGTAACCCAAAACGTAGTCGAGCGCGTGCTCGCGGGCGACGTTGCGGCACGTCTTGCAGATAACGATGACGAGCTCGCATTCGTAGTCGACTTCAGTGCTGCCCGCGCGCGCCGGTAACACAATCGGCTCGCCGGGATGCTGCACGCTATTCACACCCTTCACGAAGACCACCGGCCGCTCGGGAACCGCCATTCCACTCTCGGCCGCGTGGCGCCGATAGTTCAGGCCGATGCACCAGATCGCCGGTGGGGCGATGGGAGCCAGCAGGGCGCGTGGTTGCACGCGGTCGCGCGTCACCTGAAAACCGTTGAACAGGTCGCCTGCGATGCGAGCGTATGTCCCGCCCGGCATCTCGGCGGCGTGCGTGATGTTCCCGTTCTCGTCGGAGCAGCGGACGATGCGCATCAGTGCACTCCGTCCGCGCCCGGCCCGGCCGAGACGACGAAGTAGCGCGCCGGTATTTTGCCCACGTTATGGATGCTGTGTTCCTCGTTCGAGGAAGCGAATGCGGCCGAGCCCGGCCCCAGGCGCTGCTTCTTCCCGTTGATCATGATCTCGACCCGGCCTTCACAGATGAGCCATACCTCGCTGTGCGAATGATGATGCGGGGGATGCGGCGTGCCACCCACCGGCAGGACGGTCTCGTGCGCTTCGAAGGCTTCGCCCGTGGCGATCTTGCCCTTGAGGAAGTTGCGCGCAAGCGAGCCCGTACGCGAGCGCGTGACCTTCATCTGCGCAAACGGGAAGAAGGCGGATGACAGAGGGCCCGTGGCGGGCTGCGCTGCGGCTTGCGCCGCGGGTTGTGCTGCCGGTTGCTGGGCTTGCACAGCGCCGGCGAGCCACGCCGCCGGCAACAGAGACCAGAGCGAACGCCGCGTCATTGGCATCGGTGCCTCCTCACGCCATGCTCACGCCGCCGCGTGGCTTCTCGCGACGGACGAAGATGTTGTCCTGTTTCGGGTCGTCTTCGCAATCGAGTGCGATGGTCGTGATCGGCTTATCGGGTTGCTGCGCGGGCAAGCCGAGGATGCGCACGCGATACGGATCTTGCTCGAACTTGAGGTTCTGCTTGGTCGCGTGCAGCCGCGCGGCCTTCACTTTCGTCTGCAGGCCGCAGAGTGCGGCAACCGTTCCCGGCCAGTAGTGGATGTGCATGTAAAGGGTATTGCCCATGCGCGTGAGGCTGGCGTAGTTCGAGCGCTGTGGGCCGTTAAGGACGTCCGCGGTGTAGATGGTGTCGCCGTTACGCGCCATCCACTCGCCCACTTCCGTGAGGATGCGGACCGATTCTTCGGGGATCGAGCCATCGGCACGCGGCCCGATGTTCAGCAGATAGTTGCCACCCTGGCGCGCGCAACTAATAAGGTTGCGGATGACGGTGCGCGACGGCTTCCAGTTATTGTCATTAGCGTGGTAGCCCCATGAATCGTTCAGCGTCATGCATGATTCCCACGCGCGTCCGCCCGTTGCCGCGGTGATGTTCTGCTCCGGCGTGGAGAAATCCCCGGGCAGCTGGTTGCGATTGTTCACGATGATGTCGGGCTGCAGCTCGAACACCATCTTGTTCATCTTCTCCGATTCCCAACCCGCGCGGTCGAGCGGCCACGAGACGTCGTACCACAGCACGTCGATCTTGCCGTAGTTGGTGAGCAGCTCGCGGACGTGCTGATGGATGTAGGGCACGAAGCGCGCGCGGGCGGCTTCGTCATCCTTGCAGCGGGCGCCGTCGGGGTGGTGCCAATCCATGAGCGAGTAGTAGAAACCGACGCGCATGCCTTCGCCGCGCGCCGCTTCGACATATTCCTTTACCAGGTCGCGGCCCGGTCCCTGCTTCGGCGAGCAGTAATTCGTCGTCGTCGTGTTGAAGTGGCAGAAACCTTCGTGGTGTTTGGTCGTCATGACCATGTACTTCATGCCAGCAGCCTTCGCGAGCTTCGCCCAATCGCGCGCGGCATTCGGCTTCGGCTTGAACTGCTTCGCCAAGGGCTCGTATTCGGAGACCGGAATGCCTTCATTCTCCATGACCCATTCGTGGCGCCCGACCACGCTGTACAGGCCCCAGTGGATGAACATGCCGAAGCGTGCGTCGTGCCACCACTTCATGCGGCGCTCGCGCGTCGGATCGGGCGCGGAATCTTCCGGGCGCTGCGTCTGCGCCTCCAGCGAGAATGGCAGCGCGCTGGCTGCCAGCGCGGCGCCGGTCCCCAGCATGACCTCGCGGCGGGTCATCTCGAAGTTCTTCATTGTCGTTCCCCTTCCTCTTGCAGGATCACTGCTGCTGCAGATCAAAGATGCGTTCCATCAGTAGCCACTTCTCGCCAGGTCTTGCGCCCGGCGCCGACTGCTGGAACTTCCACATCAACTTCTCCCATTCCTGGACTTTCGGGTTTGCCTCGTCGGCCGCGCGTTTGGCGGCGAACGAAAACTTGTCGCTCACTTCCATGATCATGAACATGCGCGTGCCGAACAGGTAGATCTCCAGGTGCTCGATGCCGGCGTCACGAATACTCTGAGCGATCTCGGGCCATATCTTCTCGTGATACCGCCGGTACTCCGCGATCAACTGCGGATCGTCCTTCAGGTCGCAGGTGAAGCAGTAGCGCTTCATGCGGCAGCCTCGCTGCGCGCCGGCCGATAACCGGCGGTGGCGAAGTAAAGGATGTAGACGTAGCAAATAAGCGGGATGAAGAATGCGGTCTGTATGTTGGTCGCGTCGGAGATGCGGCCCATGATCGCCGGGAAGACCGCACCACCGATGATCGCCATCACCATCAGCGACGAGCCGCGTTTCGTGAGCGGACCGAGGTCCTTGATGCCCAGCGCAAAGATCGTGGGGAACATGATGGAGTGGAAGAAGCCGATGGCTACGAGCGCCCACACGGGCAGCGTTCCCGTGGTCGCGAGCGCGATGACGGCGCACGCCACGCAGCTCGCGGCGAATACCGCCAGCAGGCGCGCCGGCGCGACGGTCTTCATCAGCGCCGAGCCGCCGAAGCGGCCGATCATGAATCCGACCCAATGCGCGAACAGGTAGAACCACGCTGCCTGCGCCGTCATTCCCGTCATGGTGTGCTGCGCGAAGCGGATGACGAAGCTGCCCACACCGACCTGCGCACCTACGTAGAAGAACTGCGCCAGAACGCCTTTGAGTAAATGCCGCTGCGCAAGCACCCGGCCCCACGTAGGAGTCGCGGCGGCACTGCCCTGCCCCTCGATCACATCGGGCAACTGCGTCATGAAGATGAGCACGGCCACGAAGATGAATATCCCGGCAATCACCGCGTAGGGGAGCATGACCGTGCTGGTCTGCTCGGTGCGATATGCCTGCAACTGCGCCGCCGACATCGCCGCCACCTGCTCACTCGTGGCCTCGGTGCGGGCGAGGATGGAGAAGCGCCCGAGCACCATGGCGATGACCGCGCCCACGGCGTTGAACGACTGTGTAAAGTTCAAGCGGCGCTCGGCGCTGCCTTCCGGTCCCAGGATGGTGACGTAAGGATTGGCGCCGACCTCAAGGAAGCTCTGCCCGCACGCCATCACGAAGAGAGCGAACAGGAAGAACTCGTACTTCGCGCTCGAGGCTGCCGGCACGAACGAAAGTGCGCCGGTGGCGCAGAGCAGCAAACCAGCCAGCATCCCCTTCTTGTAGCCGACGCGCTCCATCAACCATCCCGCCGGGAAGGCCGCGAGGAAATAGCCGCCGAAGAACGCCACCTGGATGAACGACGACTGGAAGTCGCTGAGCGCGAACGCACGCTTGAAGTGCGGGATAAGAATGTCGTTCAGGTTGACGCCGAAGGCCCACAGAAAGAAAAGGCTGGTGATCAGCGTGAGCGGCAGCACAAAGCGCCGCTCGGTGAGCGGTGCGGCAGACTGCGTGATCGGTTGCGCTGCGGCCAACTCGCCTCCTAGGTGATGGCGCGGTCCAAATGCACGTAGCCGCCATCCACGAACAGCCACTGCCCGGTGGTGTGCGCGGACTTCTCGCTCAGCAGGAAGACCACCGCCGATGCGATCTCGTGGTCGAGCGTCATCCGCTTGCCGAGCGGTATCTTCGACACGATGCCTTTCAGTTTTGTCTCGGGATCCGGGAACGTCTTCAACCACTTCTCGTATAGCGGCGTCATGACTTCGGCGGGGATGACCGCGTTCACGCGGATGCCATAGGGCAGCAGCTCGACCGCCCACTCGCGCGTCA
>CAYWSH010000125.1:0-3511 GCA_964460655.1 uncultured Terriglobales bacterium
CGTCAAACCGCACTTCTACAGGGAGGAGGAGAGGATGGGAATCGGGTAATGGGTGTGAAAGATGAGCTTCTTGCCTCCCCTCCTCCCTGTAGGTTTTCACGTCTAATCGAGGTCACGCGGCGCTGCGCGTCGTTCATTCTCGACCGGCTTCGTTTCGCGCCGGGCGCTGAAGAACGGCTTGCACACGCGCGCCAACCGGACTTCCTGCTCTTCCGCGATGAAGAGGATATCCAGGTGCTGCGAGCGGCCAAAGATGCGGCCGAATTCCGCCGCCGCCGCGCCGACGATCACGCGTTGGACGGCGTCGGACGCCTCCGTCATGCGCAGGCAGAGTGCCACTCCCGGCCGCGGTTCCGCGTGCACCACGAGCGCCAGATACGCCCGCAGGATCCCGGGGAGCGCCGCGAAGCGCCGCACCAGCGCCAGCTTCAACGTGCGTTCCGGCTTGCCATCTTGTTCGCGCAGGAATTGGACGCCTTCGACGACCAGGCGTTCCGGGGCTCGCTTTGGACTTTCTGGCGGCAACTTGCTGACGTTCCAGACGCAGCGTAGCGCATGAAAGTGCCAGCCAGCAGAGCACAAAGGTGCCGTACTGCGTGGCTAGGCTTGCGAGGTCTGGCGTTTCAGGAGCGAATTCAGCGCGACGGCGCACGCCACTGCCACTACGGAGAGCATCAGCCCGAGCAGCGGCCGGCCGAGCAGGATCTTGCCGACACCGAACAGCGCGCCGTACACCATGCCGCAGCCTAGCACCCATAACGTCAAGTTCACGCCTAGATCGCGCGTCGCCGGCACGGCACCGGCCTTGGCAGCGATCGGCGCCCAGCCGCGGACGTCCGGCCGGACTTTCTTGTAGAACGCGAGGAGCACTTCGTCGCTCTCCGGCTGCGTCGCCAGCGTGACGATGATCCACACTACGGACGTGATCGCCGCCGTCGCGATCGAGGTCTTCGCGAACAGCACCGGCGCCGGCTCGCCGTGGAATGGATCGAGCCAGTGGATGGCCAGCACCGAGACCAGCGACGCGGCCATCGCTGAGATCTCGCTCCATGCGTTGATGCGCCACCAGTACCAGCGCAGCAGATAGACCGCGCCCGTACCCGCGCCGAGTTCCAGCACGATCTGCCACGCGCTGCCGATCGACGTCAGTTGCCACGAGACGTACGCCGAGACTGCCACCAGCAGTACGGTAGCTACGCGTGATACGACCACGTAGTGCTGCTCGCTGCCGTCTTTCTTCAGGAAGCGCCGATAGAAATCGGCGACCAGGTACGACGCTCCCCAATTCAGCTGCGTCGCCACCGTGGACATGAACGCGGCGAGGAATCCTGCCACGATGATGCCGATCCACGCATGCGGCACGTGGTTGCGCACCACCAGCATGTAACCCGATTCGCCCTGGTCCGGCGGCAACTGCGGGAAGAGCACGATGGCCGCCAGCGCCGTCAGGATCCACGGCCACGGCCGCAGCGCGTAGTGCGCCACGTTGAACCAGAGCACGGAAAGCATGCCCTCGCGCTCATTGCGCGCGCTGAAGATGCGCTGCGCGATATAGCCGCCGCCGCCCGGCTCCGCGCCCGGATACCACGCCGCCCACCACTGCAGACCGATGTTCACCAGGAACGTGAGCGCGGGCAGAGTCCACAACATTTCACGCGTAAGACCAGTGGAGAAATCCGGAAAGAACGAAAGCGCGCGTCCCGTGCCCGGCGCCGCCGCGTGCAGCGCGTCAAGCCGCGCGATCAGTTGGTCGAAGCCGCCGCATGCTTTTACCGCGAAGTACGCCACGCCGATCACGATCCCCATCTTCAGCACGAACTGGAACAGATCAGTCCACAGGACGCCCCACAACCCGCCGAGCGCGACGTAGAAACCGGTGAATGGGATGAGCACCAACACCGTGATCAGGGTCGCTTCCAGGTTCGACATGCCGAACAGGTCGTGGATGATGCTGATCATCGCCTTCGCCACCCAGCCGAGGATGAGGCAATTCATCAGCAGCCCGAGATACAGCGCGCGGAAGCCGCGCAGGAACGCCGCCGGTTTGCCGGCATAGCGCAGCTCGGCGAATTGCACATCGGTGAGCAGTTCCGAGCGCCGCCACAAGCGTGCGAACAGGAACACCGTCATCATGCCGCTCGGCAGGAACGCCCACCACAGCCAGTTCCCGGCGATGCCCTGGCGAAAGACGAGACCCGTGACGACCAGCGGCGTGTCGGCGGCGAACGTCGTCGCGACCATCGACGTCCCCGCGAGCCACCAGCTCACGTTGCGGCCGCTGACGAAGTAATCTTCGGTGCTCTTGCCCGACCGGCTGCGGAAGTACAGCCCGAGGATGAGGGTGATGAGCAGGTACGCAACAACAGCCGACCAATCGAGCGCAGTCAGTTGCATCAGTGGTCCCCGCTTGGATTCTGTGGCAGCGCGAGTTCGAAGATACGCGACCCCACGACCAGAAATCTACCGTTTGCACTCAAATGCAACCGGGGCGTGTCTACCGGGGCGACGCGCGCGATGATCCTTCCGGTCGCGACATCCCACACCGCGGCTTCGTCCGGCTCGAGCGCATCGGCGGAAAGCAGCAACTCGCCCAGCAGCACATGATTGCTGCGCCACACCGGCGTGACGAAGTACTTTCCGTCGCGCGAAACCGCAAAGCCGCTCGACGCATCTTCCTTCCCCAGAGCGAGTTCATTCACCGGCACGCCTTGCGCCACGCCGACCTCGCGGAACAACGACTGCATGTCTTTGCCCCAGGCAAGAAAGCGCACTGTCGTGGGCGAGGCGAACGCGATCGGCCCGGCAGCACTCGTGTGGAACTGCTTCTCGACCGTACTTGTCTTCGTATCGACGATCAGCAGATCGGGCTCGTTCTTCTCGACCTCTTTGCGCGGGCGGACCACGATAGCCGCTTTCGTTCCATCGGCACTCAGTGCGAGGCCGCGCACGCTGAAGTCACGGCCGACGTCGAATTCACTGATCGGCTTGCCGGTATCGAGGTCGAAAACGCGGAACAGAGCGCGGAATCCCGGCCGGTGGATGAGCTTCGGATCTTCCGCTGGCGCCGCGGCCACCGGCACCGCGACGACAGCGGCGATATGCGCGTCTTGCGCCAGCGCGAGGCGCGAGATCGCGGTCGGATGGTCCACTGCCTGCACCGCCAACTGCGCTACGCGCTGCAGCAGCGGCATGCGCAGCACGTTGACGACCGCGCCATCGGTGAACACCAGCAACTTGCCGTCGCCGGTGAACTGCATGCCGGTGATCATGCTCGACAGTCGGCGACGGTCGTTGTTGAGGAGGCCAAGCGGCTCCGGTGCTTTTTCGGCGACGGGACAATCGCGCCGCATCTCGAACAGGCGAACACTTTGTTCGACGCTTCTGCCGCCTTGCGGAATCACCGCGCCCACCGCGACCCAGTGATCGTCAGGCGAGATTGCCGCATCGGTGACGACACCTTGGGCCGGACATTGATAGACGCGTGTGTACTGCTGCGGCTTCTTGTCGGCAG
>CAYWSH010000125.1:3611-4952 GCA_964460655.1 uncultured Terriglobales bacterium
CGTCACCGGCGCCGGAGCGACCGGCCGGCCGAGCACCGACGACGCGAACTTTTCCCACCAATCGGCGGGAGGCGCATCGTGCGGCATCGGGTCGCGTTCGAGTCCTTCAGCGATTCGCTTCGCTAAGTCCTCGGCATGACGAAACGCGGCGTTGTAATCGCCGTGAAAGACCGTGCGCAGATGCTTCTTGCCGATCGCGGCGTGCAGGACTTCATCCGCCCAATCGAAATCGTGGAAGTTGGTGGAGAGTCGGTCGCCCGAGGCCTGCGCGATGCTCCACTCCCAGCGCTTGCCGCGCGGCGCGGGCATGAGCGACTGCTCGATGGCGAAGAGCAGGACGTGCCGCTCCAGCGGCGTGCAGAACTTCGCCAGCTTGTAGCTGAACGTCACGTTCACCGGCAGGCGCGTCCACGCCACGCCTTTCGCTTCGAGCGCCGCTTCGCCCAGCAGTGCGTGCCGCGCTTCGTCCCACATCTGCCGCAACATGTCGTGATAGAACGGCCACGGTTTGCCCGGCGTCTCAGCGAGGATGCCGGCGATCGCCTCTGGCACATCCATCTCGCGCAGGCGTTTGAACAACAGCGCCAGGTTGCGCTCGTCGATGGGACGCGATTCGTCCGCGTAGATGGTGTCCGCGGGGATCGATTGATCGAACAATCCGCTGAAGCGCTCATCGCGCCGTGGCATGACCTCGGGATGGAACGGCTGCTGCGCGCGCGCCGGCGGCACGGCGTGTTCCGGCGCGACTTGTGAGCCGTCGATCCCGCGCGCCGCCGCAAGATAGGCACCCAGATGTTCAGACCAGGCTTCGCTCTGCGATAGAGACGGCTTATGCCCCGTCTCCGTCAGCGCCGCCAGGGCTTCCTTCCCCCAGTCCACCGCGTCGCGCTCTTCCGCGAGGATTAGTTTCAATTCGCGACAACTCGGCTGGTCGGCAAGAGGATTCGTTTCACGCAAATACCGCTCCATCGCTTCGACTAACGCCGGCCGCAGCACGCCGTAGATGGCGGTCACCACCTCTACGCTGCCGCGCGAGTGCAATGCTTCTTCCAGCAGCGCCGCCAGTCGCGCGTCCGGCGCTTGCTCCAGGCTCGCCTCCGGTTCACGCAGCTCGACGATGCGTTCGCGCAGCGCCGTGACGTGCTCGGCGTCGAGCCAGGCGTGGTACGCCAGCGCGCTCTTGATCTCCCATTCGGGCGTGGCATTCAGGTGCGCCGTGGAGATGAACGCCAGCCGCTCCATGGTGTAGGCAAAGCGCCGCAGCCGCAGCGCGCAATCGGCAACGTTGAGTCCGACGCGCTGCGCATCGGCGGGCGAGCAGGCGCCCGCGTAAGGAGGGAT
>CAYWSH010000125.1:5052-11189 GCA_964460655.1 uncultured Terriglobales bacterium
TGCGCTGCCTGCTCGATCAGCGTCGCCTCGGCTTCCAGCACGCGTCCCACGCGCGCTGCCGCCGCCTCCGCGTCCTTCCACTGCTTCTGTTCGATGGCTTCGCGCACGGCGGGGATCGTCTTCACGCCGTAGCCGGTATAGAAACCGGGCGCGTACAGCTGGTGCTTGAACCACGGCCGCAGCGCCAGGCCTTCATCGAGCGCGAACTTGCGCTCGCTTTGGATGAGCATGCGATTCACCGCAGCCGCGGACGCCGCATTCGCTTGCTCGGCCTTCGCGAGCGCACGCTGGTAGCGCTCGGCAGCGCGCGTGAGCGCGTCGAGCCCGTTATCGAGCGGCGCAAAGTTCATGTACGGCGGCACGGGCTCGCGTTTCGGCGCGACGCGCGGGTCGCGCGGATCGCTGACGGCTTCGAACATGCCTTCCTCGAGCTCGCGATTGCGCTCACGGATCTGCGCGCGCTGGTCGTCGGCCAGCTTCTTGATCTCGCCGATGTACTTCTTCACCGTGTCGGCTAGGTCGGTGAACTCGAACGGCAGCAGATCGGCATTCGCCAGCCGCATCACCGCTGTACCAACGGTCTGCGAGAGCGCCACGCCGTACTTGAAGTCGTTGTCGCTGAAGTGCGAGTACCAGTAGGTGTCGTCGTAGATCGAGTGGTAGATGCCGCCCTGGTCTTCGCCGCCGAAGCCGAAGTTGAACGACGCCACGCCCAGGTGGTCGAGGAACGCGGTGTAATCGCTGCCCGAACCGAGCGCATCGATGCGCTGGTCGGCGCGCGAGCGGACTTCGTTGCGATCTTCGGCGTTGCGCGCGGTCGAGATGTCGTGCAACTGCGCGCGTTTCCAGACCGTGATGTTCTTCTCCGGGTCCGTGATCTCCTTCATCACGCCGTTGGCGAAGCGCTCCAGCGTGTGCGAGCCCGAGATGTTCAGGTAGCCGCGCGCGTTCACGTCGCTGTTGATGTAGGCGACGGCCTTCTGCTGCAACTCGTCGGCATGCGTCTCCGCCCACTCGGTCGAACCCAGCAGGCCTTCTTCCTCGCCGTCCCACGCCGCGTAGATGATGGTCCGCTTCGGCTTCCAGCCCTGCTTCAAGAGTTCAGCGAACGCGTGGAGCTCTTCCATCTCGGCGACGAGGCCCGAGATGGGGTCCTGCGCGCCGTTCACCCAGCCATCGTGATGATTGCCGCGGATGACCCACTCATCGGGGGATTGCGAACCGGGGATCTTCACGATGACGTCATACAGCCGCGCCGTCGCCCAGTTCGCGAACACCCGCATGTGGACCTTCGCCGGCCCGGGCGCGCCCGCGCGATACGTGATGGGCAGCGCGCCACGCCAGCTCACCGGCACCACCGGCCCACGCATCGCGGCGAGCAGCGGCTGCGCGTCGCCGTAAGAGATCGGTAGGACCGGGATCTTGGTCAGCGTCTTGGCTTCCTTCAGGTCGAGCCGCTTCGCGCCCGGCACGGCGCCGACTCCCGGCGAGAGCGGATCGCCCGGATGTACCGGCATGTCCATCACGCTGCCGCGCTGCACACCGTCCTTTGGGCGGAACGGACCCTGTGGGAAGACGTCGCCCTGCGCGTAGCCGTCATCTTTTGGGTCGGAATAGATGAGACAGCCCACGGCGCCATGCTCAGCCGCGACCTTCGGCTTGATGCCGCGCCACGACCCGCCATAGCGCGCGATCACGATCGCACCTTTCACGTTCACTCCGAGCCGCGCCAGCTCTTCGTAATCGTCAGGCACACCGTAATTCACGTAGACCAGCGGACCGGTGACGTCGCCGTCGGCGGAGTACGCGTTGTAGGTCGGCAGCTGCTCTGATTGCTGGTTCGACGTGGGATCGCCCACCACGGGCGGCTCCTGCAGCTTGAGCGTGAACTTCGTCGGCTCGGTCATCTCGACGAGCCGCTCTTTCGGCGTCGGCATCAGGACGTCGAAGTTCTCGATCTGCGCATCCAGCCCCCACGACTTGAACAGCGCGAGCAGCCACTCGGCGTTGTCCTTGTCATACGGCGACCCGACGTGATGCGGCCGCGCCGCCAGCCGCTCCGAGTATTGCTTCTGCAGGTCAGCCTTCGGCAGCGCACGAAACTTCTGCTCCCACTCGCGCTCGGTGCGGGACGATTGTTCGCTGAATCCCATGATCTTGGGTTCATCGGGCGCGGCGGCGGAAAGAAGAACGGGGAGGGCGAGGACAAGAATAATGATGGCTCTGCGCATGTGCGGTTCTCCTGGGAAGCGGGCAATTATAGAAGAGAGGCCGCGCGTAACTTGCAATCCCCGCCTCCGGTTGCGACAATAACCCTGCTGCCTCCCAACGGTTTGGCGTCAGGCGCGTGCGTGGGAAATTGCGTCCCCCGCAGGTGGCCGGCATCTAATCAAGGCAGCAATGCTGCGGGCTTCAACAACCCCGTAGGAAACCAGCCAGGCGCAATGCCCGGAACCTCCTACTGGAGCTCGCGGAAGCTTTCAACAACCCCGTTCCATGGGCCCAACGGCCGCATGGGACTGAAGGCGGACATAACGTGGCGACATTTGCACAAGCTGAAGCCTGCTCGCTTGATAACTACCTCGTGCTGCCTGACCGCAGCATGGACGCACGCATTGCCGCGGCCAAGCAGGCCCTGGCGGGCGAAGCCGTCATCCTCGGACATCACTATCAGCGCGACGAAGTCATACGCTTCGCCGACCAGCGCGGCGATTCCTACCGCTTGTCGAAGGTCGCCAGCGAAGCGCGCGCGCGCTACATCCTGTTCTGCGGCGTGCACTTCATGGCCGAAAGCGCCGACGTGCTCTCGCGGTCGGAACAGAAAGTCATCTTGCCCGACCTGAACGCCGGCTGCTCGATGGCCGACATGGCCGAAATCGGCCAGGTGGAAGACTGCTGGGAGCAGCTCCTGCGCGCCGGCGTAAAGAGCATCACGCCGATCACCTACATGAACTCCAGCGCCGCCATCAAAGCGTTCTGCGGCGAGCGCGACGGCGTGGTCTGCACTTCGTCGAACGCGCGCGGGGCTTTTGATTGGGCTTACTCGAAATCCGAGCACGTCCTCTTCCTGCCCGACCAGCACCTCGGCCGCAACACGGCCTACGCCATGGGTATCCCGCTCACTGACATGGTGGTGTGGGACCCGTACATGATCGGTGGCGGCGTCACGCCCGATCGCCTGCGCAAAGCAAAGGTCATCCTGTGGAAGGGACACTGCTCGGTCCATCAGCGCTTCCTGCCCGAGCACGTGGACAACGTGCGCGCCAAGTACCCGGGCATCCGGGTGATCGTGCATCCCGAGTGCCGCTGGGAGGTCTGCCAGAAGGCCGATGGCATCGGCTCCACCGATAAGCTCATCAAGATGGTGAAAGACGCGCCCGCGGGCTCGAAGTTCGCCGTCGGCACCGAGATCCACTTGGTGAACCGCCTCGGCAAGGAGTTCGCGCACGAAAACAAGTCCGTCATCACGCTCGACGACTCCGGCTGCCTCTGCACCACCATGTTCCGCATCTCGCCGCAGCACCTGTGCTGGGCGCTGGAAAACCTGTTGGACGGCAACGTCGTAAACCAGATCAAGGTCGCGCCCGAGGTGAAGCGCTGGGCGCGCGTCGCGCTCGACCGGATGTTGGAGATCCAGTAGGTAGCAGAGAAGAACTCAACGACGTCATCCTGAGGCCTGCTTTTGGCCGAAGGATCCCGCTGCTGTCGGCACAACGAAAGGGCAGGTAGCTTTTCCGGAAAGACATTGGGGTTGTGACCGAAAAGAGTGACGGACGACATCGTGGTGCCGGCATTCGTGGGATCCTTCGGCCAACAGAGGCCTCAGGATGACCGGGTCTTGAGGTTGATTTTGCATTTTTCATTTTGCATTTCTAATTCGTATGTCTGAACGCATCTTCACCCTCACCGAAGCGCAAACCCTCCTGCCCGTGCTGGAGTCGCTGCTGCGCGTCGCGATGGATGGCAAAAAGCTGATCGAGCAGGTGGAAGCCGAGCAGCAACTGCTGACCAACCGCATCTTCCTGAACGGCGGGACCAGGGTCGACATTGTCAAGGCCGCGCGCCGCAAAGCCGAAGCCGAAAAAGCCGCGCAGCGCGCCAAAGACGCCGTTGCCGAGATCCACGCCACCGGCGTCCAGGTGAAAGACCTCGATATGGGCCTGCTCGACTTTCCCTGCCGCCTGGGCGACGGCATCGTGCTGCTCTGCTGGAGGATGGGCGAGCGCGCCATCACGCACTACCACGGCACCGACGAGGGCTACGCCGGCCGCAAGCCGCTCGACGAGCGCTTCAACCCCGAGCGCAAGTCCGACGACCGGCCCAACTAGCTTCCCTTCGCGCCTGCCTCCCGCTAACCTTCCCATATGGCTGCGCGTCGTTTCCTCATGCCTCGCCGTCTTCTTTCTCTTCTGTTCGTCCTCGCGCTCGTTCTCGCTGCGCCGGCGCAGTATCGCGACCCCAACTGGAAGGAGCGCGATCAGTGGCAGCACCCGGCCGATGTGCTCGACGCGCTGCATTTGCACGCGGGTAGTTCAGTCGCCGATATCGGCGCAGGGCCGGGCTACTTCACGTTCCGCATGGCTGACCGGGTCGGGGCAGAGGGCAAGGTCTACGCCGTGGATCTCGACCGCAGCACGCTGCGCGACCTGAAGCAGAAGACCGCGGACGCCGGCCTGAAGCAAGTCGAGACCATCGAGAACAAGCCTGACGACCCGATGCTGCCGCCCGATTCGCTCGACGCCGCGCTCGTCGTCAACGCCTACCACGAGTTCAAGCAGCACGACGCCATGCTGCGCGGCATCTTGCGCGCACTCAAACCCGGCGGCGTCCTCGGCATCATCGACAAAGACGCTGCTCCCGGCAAAGAACGCACCGAATACGAACAGCGACACGAACTGCCGCAGAGCTTTGTGCGCGAAGACCTCGAGCGCGCCGGCTTCACCGCGCTCGAAGACAAGCCCGGCTTCGAACCGACGAGCAGCGGTCGCCGCGGCGAGCACTGGTGGTTCCTCGTCGCCGCCAAGCCAAAGGCGGACTAGCAGCCCCGCCGCAGGTTGGCTGACACACTCCCTTTGGTCATGCGACGTCCCCGCAACTTGCCTCCGCGTCGCGTTCTCTAATCAAGCAGTACTTTGGTAAGGCGCGCAAAGGCGCGTGGGGCGTGGCATTCGCACCGGAGGTGACCGGCGCGTGCCCCAAGGTAATCGAGTGAGTTATTGCGCGTCGTGCCAAGCTGCGCTACATAAGCGCAACGACCGTGCATCGGGTTGAGGTGACGCGATGATCTCGGAAGGGCATCCGCTACGGCAGATGTTTCGTGAGCTGGTGGAAGTGAACTTCTCCGCGGGGGTGGGCCTGCACGACGCCGGCATCGCCGAGTACGTCGCCAACATCCTCACCGAATTCTGCGAGAACGAGCAGTTGCACAAGGTCCGTAACCTCGCCGGACGGCCGCTGAGTGACGTCGGCGAGATGCTGCTCCAATCCGATCCTGTTTACGGCGATGCGCCCTCGTTCGACCACGAGCGCGAAGTGCGCAAGCACATCGGCGACTACACGCTATTCTTCGCCGGCATGTTTCCCGAATCCATCAACCACAGCCGGCTGCGCCGCCAGCGCCTGGAGAACTTTGTCGACCTGATGCAGGCGGGCAAGGAGAGCTACTACATCGTCTCCAAGTTCGAGTTCTTCGAGTACGCGAAGGTCGCGCCGCTGTTCGCACAGCTCTCACGCGAGTTCGAGCGCTGCGTCTACGGACTGAATCTCGTGAAGAACGAGTTGCAGGAGCGCCAGCACCCCATCGTGCGCCGCAGCGAAGAACTGATCATGTGAACGCGGTTCTCCGTTCGGCCTGACGTTACCTCGGCGGGACCTTTGCCTTCAGCTCCTCGAACCAGTTCAGGACGACGTTGATGTGCGTGGGAACAGCTTGCGGTTCGAGCCGCAGCATGAGGAAGCGGCCATCGGGCGCGACGCCATAGCCCGATTTGTTCGTCACCTGGCCGGTCGCGGCATTCGCGTCGAAAAGCTTCACCGGCCGGCTGACGGCGAGCGGCGCGTTCGTAATGCGCGCCGCGAAGAGAGCGCTGCCGCGGCGATAGTAGAGTTCCTTGCCGTCGTGCGACCACATCGGTTCA
>CAYWSH010000126.1:0-9623 GCA_964460655.1 uncultured Terriglobales bacterium
TGTCATCCCGAGCGTAGCCGGAACGAAGTGACGGCGGAGTCGAGGGACCTTGCGTTTCTGCGGTTGTTGTGCGGTTCCTTGTCATCCCGAGCGCCGCTGGAACGAAGTGACGGCGGAGTCGAGGGACCCTGCGTCTGCGGTTGTTGTGCGGTTCGCTGTCATCCCGAGCGTAGCCGGAACGAAGTGACGGCGGAGTCGAGGGACCCTGCGTCTGCGGTTGTTGTGCGGTTCCCTGTCATCCCGAGCGTAGCCGGAACGAAGTGACGGCGGAGTCGAGGGACCTTGCGTCCGCTGTTGTGGTGCGGTTCCCTGTCATCCCGAGCGGAGCCGGAACGAAGTGACGGCGGAGTCGAGGGACCTTGCGTCTGCGGTTGTTGTGCGGAAGGAGTTCCTTGTCTGAACATCGCTATTACGTCTACATCCTCGTGAGCGCATCGCGTCGCGCAATGTACATCGGCGTCGCACGCGACCTGGTACGCCGCGTGGCGCAGCATAAGCTGCATTTGATCGCCGGCTTCAGCGATGACTACAACGCGACCCGACTGGTGTATTACGAGGTCTTCTCGGATGTCCATCGCGCTATCGCTCGCGAAAAGCAATTGAAGCGGTGGCGTCGCGAGAAGAAGAATTGGCTGGTGGAGCGGGAGAATCCGACCTGGCGTGATCTTGCCGCTGATTGGATAGAGCCGCAAGGTCCCTCGACTCCGCCGTCACTTCGTTCCGGCTCCGCTCGGGATGACAGACCCGGGGGATACCGTGAGCGCTGAGACGGGACCCGCTTTAAGTCGTGACTCACCCCAGCTCGTCCGCGGCCTCACCGTTTCCAGCGCGACCACCCTGAACATGATCGACATGATCGGGGTGGGGCCGTTCATCACGCTCCCGCTGATCGTAAGCGCGATCAGCGGGCCGCAGGCGATGCTGGGCTGGATCGTGGGCGCTCTGCTCGCCATCTGCGACGGCCTGGTGTGGGCGGAGCTGGGCGCCGCCATGCCCGGCGCCGGCGGCTCGTACGTCTATCTGAAGAATACTTACGGGCCGCGCTCGCTCGGCCGCCTCGTTTCGTTCCTATTCATCTGGCAGCTCTCGTTCAGCGCGCCGCTCTCCATCGGTTCCGGCAGCGTGGGGCTGGCGAACTATGCGTCCTACATCTGGCCGGGACTGCGGACCACCTACGCAGCGCATAGCTTCTCGCTCGCCATCCCTGGCCTCGGCCCGCTGCAATTGCGGCTGGTCGCCAGCGCGGCGTCGTTCGCGGGGCTCGCGGTGCTGCTGCTCGCCGTAGCGCTGCTGTACCGGCGGATCACACTGGTGGCCCAGATATCGAAGCTGCTGTGGCTCGGCGTGATGGCCACGATCGCGTGGATCATCTTCGCCGGCGTCACACACTTCGACGCCGCGCGGGCGTTCAGCTTCCCGCCCGGCGCATTCACGCCGTCGCCCGCGTTCTTCCAGGGACTCGGCGCTGCGCTGCTGATCGCTGCCTACGATTACTGGGGCTACTACAACGTTTGCTTTCTCGGCGAGGAAGTCGAGGACCCGGGCCGGACCATTCCGCGCGCGCTCATTTATTCCATCGTCGCCGTCGCTGCCCTCTACATCGTGATGAACATCGCCGTGCTCGGCGTCATCCCGTGGCAGGAAATGATGGATCCGACGGTCGCGCACAATCGCTACATCATTTCCGTCTTCATGGAGCGCATCTACGGGCCATGGGCTGGGCGCCTCGTTGCCGGCCTCATCATCTGGACGGCGTTTGCGTCCGTCTTCTCGCTGATGCTCGGCTACTCGCGCGTTCCCTACGCCGCCGCGGCCGACGGCAATTACTTCCGCGCCTTCGCGCGCCTGCATCCGCGTCATCAGTTCCCTCACGTTTCGCTGCTGGCACTGGCCGGCGTTGCGGTCGTCGTCTGCTTCATGGAATTGCAGGACATCATCGCGGCGCTGGTGGTGATCCGCATCTCGATCCAATTCCTGCTGCAGACGGTCGGCGTCATCGTGCTGCGTGTGCGCCAGCCTGAGCTACCGCGTCCGTTCCGCATGTGGCTGTATCCGGTCCCGGCGCTGCTGGCAACGGCGGGATTCCTCTATGTATTGGTCTCGCGCCCGAACTTCCTGCGCGAGATACGCTACGCGGTCGTGATCGCGGTCGTCGGCACGTTGGTCTATCTGGTGCGCGCGCAGCGCCGCCGCGAGTGGCCGTTTGCGAACACTGCGACCGGCAGTTAGCAGGTGGCGTTTCAGCGTACGAATCGGTAAGTTCATCGCACCACTGCGGCCGAAAACATTTTGTCCGATAACGAATCAACAGAGGGACGGTCTAACTTGGTTCAGCGGGGAACGAGATGGCGGAAGCCACAACAGGTGCGGCAGTGATGCGCGCCGGTGCGCCGGCTACAGCGCACGGCCACGCCTGGTCGCCGCTTTCCGAGCCGCTCTTCCGCTCGCTTTGGATCGCCGCCGTCATCTCCTTCACCGGTACTTGGATGCAGCACGTCGGCGCCGGCTGGCTCATGACGTCGCTCACCATGGGTCAGGCGCGCGCCCCGCTGCTCGTCGGCCTGGTGCAGGCGGCGAATGGACTGCCGGTCTTTCTCATCGCCCTACCCGCCGGCGCGCTCGCCGACCTAGTTGACCGCCGTCGCCTCCTGCTTGCTACGCAGATATGGATGGCGCTGGCCGCCGGCGCGCTTGGCGTGCTCACGCTCCTGGATTGGGTCACGCCGTGGACGCTTCTGGCTTTCACCTTCACGCTCGGCCTCGGCGCGGTGATGAATGACCCGGCGTGGCAAGCGATCACGCCCGAGATCGTTTCCAACGAACGCTTCACCAACGCCGTCGCGCTGAATTCTGCCGGCTTCAATGTCGCGCGTGCCCTAGGTCCGGCCTTCGGCGGCGCGGTCGTAGCGGCGTGGGGCTCCGGTGCGGCGTTCCTGCTGAACTCCGCGTCGTTCCTCGGCGTCATCGGGTTCCTCTTCCGCTGGAAGCGGCCCCCGCACGTGGATAACGGCAAGCAGCGCATCGGGCCCGCCGTGCGTGCGGGCTTGCAGTACATGCGACGCGCGGCGTCAGGTCGCGCGGTGCTCATCCGCACCGGCGGCTTCAGCTTGTTCGCCAGCGCGCTCTGGGCCATGCTGCCGTTGATCGCGGCGCCATTTGGTTCAGTCGGCTATGGTTTGTTGCTGGCGTGCCTCGGCACGGGCGCCGTGGCCGGTGCAGCGCTGTTGCCCTTCGTGCGGCGGCGTATCTCGCCGAGTGTGCTGGTGGCGATTGGCAGCGCCATATTCGGCGGCGTTACCATCACCGCCGGTATCGTGCGTGAATTCGCGGTGCTGGCGTCGCTGCTCATTGTGGGCGGAGGCGCGTGGATCAGCATCCTTGCCACGCTCAACCTCGCCGCCCAGACGATGGCTCCGAGTTGGGTGCGCGCGCGCGCCATCTCGATGTACCTGCTGATGCTGCAAGGCGGCATGGCGATTGGCGGCGCGATGTGGGGAGCGCTTGCCGGGCGCCTCGGTATCGCCACCGCGCTCGGCATCGCCGCTGCCGGACTTGCAGGCGGCGTGCTGCTGGCGCTCGTCGTGCCGTTGCGTGCCACCTGGACACCCGCGCCTCTGGAAGCGGCTCCGTCACCCACGGTCAGCAGCACGGCCTGAGTTCAATCGATTCTTTTGGGAGGAATCACGACATGAAGAAGCAACTGACCATTTCACTCATCCTGTTGGCGACGACCGCGCTCTGCGCGTTCCAAACGGCGCCACAGCAACCAACCGGCCCGCGCACGATCGCGCAGATCCTGAACAGCAACTTCGGCGGGATGGAGCGTGAGTTCGTTCCCGCCGCGGAAGCGATGCCCGACAACAAGTTCGACTTCGTCCCCACCCAGGGCGAATTCAAGACGGTGAAGACCTTCGCGCAGCAGGTGAAGCACGTCGCCGCTACCAATTACATGTGGGCGTCATCCATCCTCGGCGAAAAGCCGCCCGCCGGCGCCGAGAAGGACCTCGGTCCCGATGAATTGAAGACTAAGGCCGACATCGTTAAGTACCTGAAAGACTCGTGCGCGTACACGCACAAGGCTCTGCAGACCATCACGGCCGATAACGCGGGCGTGATCGTGGACGGTCCCTGGGGTGGCAAGACCACGCGCCTCGGCATGGGCATCCAGGTGACGGCGCACTCCTTCGACCACTACGGGCAGATGGTCGAGTACCTGCGCATGAATGGGATCATCCCGCCGGCAAGCCGGCAAGGCAATTAAACCGTCAGCTTGGCGTCCGGCAGGAAGTCGTAGCCGTACATCGCGATCGCGACGCGCACGCAATCGGAGCTGGCCGTGCTACGGGCGACCCGCCCGCGGCACAGCACGCGTGCGCAGGCGATGCCGCTGATCGCCTCGGGCATCTCGAAGACGAGTTGGATGGCCGCGCCTTCCTCGATCTCGGGCACGAGTTCGCACTGGAACAGGATGCCCGACTTGCTGATGTTCTCCACCGTGCCGTCGAACCACGCCGGCGCGTCGAAGCGGAAGCGCAGCGGGATGGCCAGCTTGTGGCGACGCTCGCGCGGCTTCCAGGTGCGGTGCGGGCGTGCACGTCCCGAAGCGCGGGCGGGCTTGGAATGCCGTTCCGTGCGCTCCACGCGGCGCATGCGCTCCCAGTCGTAGCTGTACTCGGCGCCGCAATCCACGCACACCTGGTAGTAGGCTCCAGAATCGCCGCGGAACGGCCACGAGAAGCGGTGCGCGCAGGTCAGAAGATTGAAGACCCCAGTGAGCGGTGCCATGCGCAAATCATGCGCGCGCGCGCGGCGAGAGCCAAGATGACGATGGGCCTGACCTCATGGGTCGAGATTCCTCGCCCAGTTGTGGAAAAGCCCCTAAAGGAAACGAAGGAAAGCTACTTGGCGGGACGCAGCGGATTCTCGGCCGCTTCCCCGACTACGGTGTTCCACTGACGCACTTTCCACTGTTTGACGAGCCCATTCGTCACGTAAGGATCCGCCTTGGCGAAAGCGACGGCAGCGGCATCCGTGTCTCCGCGGAAAAGCAGCGCGGCGCCTTCCACGGGGTCACCGAGCGCGCCCGCCAGCACGAGGTCGCCACGTTCGCGCGCCTGCCACGCCAGGCGCAGGTGTTCATCGCGGAATTGCGCGCGCCGCGCCATGTAATCGGGGCCGGCTTCGTAGAAGAGCAGGTAGTGCATTTCTGAATCTTAATTGAATCGCGCGCCGCCGCCCTACATCCAATTCACTTCGCGATTGCCAGCGCGGTGGCGGTCGCGATAACGTCAGTCTTCCATGCCTCCTACTCCCCCGAAGCCGAAGAAGTCGGTGCGCGAGAGTTTCCGCGACGCCTGGCCCGCGGTCTGGACGATCGTCAAACCCCGTCGCGCGCTGCTCGCCGTCGGCCTCGTCCTGATGGCCATCAACCGCGTTGCTGGGCTCGTGCTGCCTGCCTCCACCAAGTTCCTCGTGGATGACGTCATCGGCAAGCACCGCAGCGACATGCTGCTACCGCTCGTCGGCACCGTACTCGGCGCCACGCTGGTGCAGGGCGCCTCTTCGTTCACGCTGACGCAGCTGCTCTCCAAGGCCGCGCAGAAGATGATCGCCGACCTGCGTATGCAAGTGCAGTCGCATATCGGCCGCCTGCCCGTCGCGTTCTACGACACCAACAAGACGGGCACGCTCGTCTCGCGCATCATGAACGACGTGGAAGGCGTGCGGAACCTCGTCGGCACCGGCCTCGTCGAGTTCGTCGGTGGTTTGCTCACCGCCGTCATCGCGCTCGTGCTGCTCATCCGCATCAGCGCGCTCATGACGGGCGTCGCCGTCCTCTTCCTGATGGCGTTCTTCGTGGTCATGCAGAACGTCTTCGGCACCATCCGCCCCATCTTCCGCGAACGCGCCAAGATCAACGCGGAGGTCACCGGGCGTCTCACCGAATCGCTCGGCGGCGTGCGTGTCGTCAAGGGTTATCACGCGGAAGCGCAGGAGCGCGGCGTCTTTGCCGGCGGCGTGAAGCGCCTGCTCGATAACGTTCTCCGTACCCTGACCGCGATGTCACTCATGAATCTCAGCGCCGCCGTCCTCATGGGAGTGGTCGGCGCCGTGGTGATGTACATCGGCGCGCGCCAAATCGCGGCGGGCAACATGACCGTGGGCGGCTTCTTCAGCTACACCATGTTGTTCGCGTTCCTGGTCGCGCCGGTCGTGCAGATCGCGAACATCGGTACGCAGATCACGGAAGCCATCGCCGGTCTCGACCGCACCCGCGAGATCCTCAACGAGAATCCGGAAGACACCGACCCGCGCCGTACCGTCGCCCTGCCCGACATCGTCGGCGAGATCGAGTTCGACAACGTCAGCTTCGCCTATGAAGCCGACAAGCCCGTGCTGCACGAAGTCTCATTCTCGTCCGCTCCCGGCACCGTGACGGCGCTCGTCGGCTCCTCGGGTTCCGGCAAGTCGACGATGATCAGTCTTGTCGCGGCGTTCCATCAGCCGGTCGCGGGCGTCGTCCGCGCTGATAACGTCGACCTCTCGACCGTGCGGCTCGATTCCTACCGCACGCGCCTCGGCGTCGTGCTGCAGGAGTCGTTCCTGTTTGACGGCAGCGTGCGTGACAACATCATGTTCAGCCGCCCGCAAGCCAGCGAAGCCGACATGCTGCGCGTTGCCCGCATCGCGCGCGTCGACGAGTTCGCCGAAAAGTTTCCGCAGAAGTACGACACCATCGTGGGCGAGCGCGGCGTCAAGCTTTCCGGCGGTCAGCGCCAGCGCATCTCCATCGCGCGCGCCCTGCTTGCTGACCCACGCATCCTCATCCTCGACGAAGCTACGTCGAGCCTCGACTCCGAATCCGAGCAGATGATCCAGGCGGGCCTTGCCGAACTCATGGCCGGACGCACCACCTTTGTCATCGCGCACCGCCTCTCCACCATCCGCCGCGCCGACCAGATCCTCGTCGTCGAGCAAGGCCGCATCGTCGAGCGCGGCACGCACGCCGAGCTCTACGAGCGCGAAGGGCGCTACCGCGAGCTCTACGACAAGCAGCACGGCCTCGAAGCGAATCTCTTCCTCGCTCCCGGCGAAGGCGACACCATCCCCGAGAACGGTGGCGCCGCGGGTGGCCGCGGCCCGGCAGCCGGCAACGCCGTCACCGAAGCGATGCGCCTCGTCCGCGGCCCGGTGTAGGGCGGGCTCGCCGAGCGTTCCTACTCCGCCACTTCCTGCGGCCGTCACGCCACATTAAAATCTTTTTACCGGACAGCCCCTCATTAGCCGCCACGTGTTATATATTTGTGGTTTGGCTGGCGACCGCGGAACCATTCTGTCGCAGCCAAGTCGGCTCGCTCTGCTCCCTGGTGGGCTGTCCGGTTGATCGCAGCGCGCGGGAACCGGCGTCCAGAGCCGTCTTTAGGGTGTTTGTGATTAAGTGAATTGCTGCGGCTTTATAGGGCCAAACCCCAGTTTTGTTGTTGGGCCGAACCGGTAGATAGTTCCAAGCAGTGCGGGCGGGGCCACGGCTGCACTGGCGTTTTGGGGAAAACGTAATGCTGTAGTCATTGCACCCCGCCCACACCTTACTAACCAACAGGACGAACCGAGCCATCGCCTCCGGGCGATTTTTTTTGCTCCGCAAAAATATTGAGCCGGCCCACATGGAGCCGGCTCGCATCTTGATATGAAGAGAGAGATGCTGGTCGTTCCTAGCATCCCTCTCGCCCTGTTTAATGTTCGGAGCAGAGCACAAAACGGGGCGCTTATTTAGATGCCCCTTCGTCGGCGGAGGAGGCCCCTGCGCACGCCGGCTTGCGCCACCGCAATGCCGTACTCTTATCTCGGCGCCCGTGCCGCCGCTGGCTGCGGCGCCGCGAAATGCTTCTCATACCACGCGATGCTGCGCTCCAGCGCATCCACCTGGTGCTTCGGCTCGCGCAATCCATGCCCTTCGCGCGGATAACGCACCATCACGGTCTCGACCCCGACATCCTTCAACGCGATGTAGAACTGCTCCGCCTCCGCGATCGGCACATCCGGATCGTTCTCCCCGTGGATCAGCATCGTCGGCGTCTTCGCTGCCGCTACGTGCTTCAGCGCCGAGCGCTCCCACAGCACGTCCATGAGATTCCCTTGGTGCGGCCGCGCGCCCCACTCCATCTCCTCGTACTGGTTGTAATACGTCATGTAGTTGTAGCTGATCAGGTTCGTGATGGCCGCCGCCGGGATCGCCGCGCGGAAGATCGGCGTCTGCGTGATCAGCCACGCCGAAAGCTGCCCGCCATAGCTCGTGCCTTCCACGCCCAGTCGCTCGCGATCGATCCACGGATACCGCCGCAGCGCCGCGCTGACGCCGTAGAGCACGTCCATACCTTCGGCGCCGTTCTGGTCGGCAAACACCGCGTCGGCAAACTTCTGCCCGTAGCCTGTCGACCCGCGGAAGTTCACCATCAACGTCGCCCAGCCGCGCGCCGCGTACACCTGGTTCTTGAAGTTGAAACTCGGCCCCTGCTGCCCGTGCGGCCCGCCGTGGATGTTCACGATCAGCGGATACTTCTTGTTTGGATCTAGACCCAGGCCGACCGGCTTCGTCAGGAATGCTTCGACTTCGAATTTCATGTCGTTCGACGTGAATGTGAACGATTCGACCTCGGCGATTGCCTTGCCTGCGAAGAATTGCTGGTTTAGATGGGTTAGTTGCTGCGCACCTTGGCTTCCTTTCGCGAGGAGGGATCCCCGGTCCGGCTTTCGGATAAACAACTCTGCCGCATCGGTGATTCCTGCAAAGGAATAAACGTACGTACCGTCTTTGCCGAGCGAAAAACCGCCTACGGTCCCGCGCTCGCTCTCGCTGTCCCCTCGTCCCAGCGCCAATTGGAATGCCATCAGCTTGTTGCTGCCGTGCTCTTGCACGGTGAACCACAACGCCTTGCCGTCCGCCGACCACACCGGCGCCCCTTGCCGATTGTCCACGCTCGCGCCGATCTCGCGCCGCTCGCTGCCGTCGGCGTTCATCACCCAGACGTGCGTGTCCTCCATATTCGTCTCGAGGTCGGTCAGCCCGCGCTTCGTCGCCCGATACGCGATCCGCTTCCCGTCCGGCGACCACCTCGGCTCGTACTCCACGCCCTCCGTCGCCGTCAGCCGCCGCAGCGCGCCCGTCGTCGCATTCACCGTGAAGATGTCGTTGTTGAAGAACTCGTCCGCATTCGGCTCGCGATTCGAAACAAAGACGATCTCCTCGCCCTGCGGCGCCCAATCGATCGAGTGCTCTAAGAAGTCGCCGTTCGTCAGTTGCTTCGGCGTGCCGCCCGCCGCATCCACCACGAAAATATGCAGCCGCTTGTTGTCGTTGAAATGCGACAGCCCTTCATCCGCCTCCGGTTTGTAGAGATACCGCGTGATGACGATGGGATCGCCGGTCGCATCCTTCGTCTCCGGCCCCGGTACCGCCGAAACGAACGCGATGCGTTTCCCATCGGGCGACCACGCAACGTCGCGCCCCACGATCTGCAGCGGCGAATTCGTCCCCTCGATCGCCGCGACAAAGTGCGGCGCCGAGCCATCCGGCTTCGCGACCACCAGCCCGCGCTTTCCATCCGCCATGCCGCGATACGCCA
>CAYWSH010000126.1:9723-11166 GCA_964460655.1 uncultured Terriglobales bacterium
CGCCGCCAGCGCAACGATGATGTTGTCTTTGTAATCAAAAACAATTAGCCCCGCTCATCCTGAGCGAGCACGTGCTGAGCGCAGCGAAGAGCGCGCGCAGTCGAAGGACCCCAACATCGCCGGCACCGCGACGCCGTCGCAAGCTTTTGGCCCAAATCCGTAAGCATCGTCATCCTGAGGCCCTCTGTTGGCCGAAGGATCTACGGGTTTGATTCGCAACTGTCATCGCCTCTTTCAACCACTCATACTTCTTTCGGAGGAGCACGGCTCGGTAGGTCAGGGCTTCAGCCCTGACTCGCGCTTCAGCGCGACCGTGCCGTCGGAACACGCATACAAGCGCGAACGCGCCGGAACACAGTGACGGCGAAAGTGAGCGCGAAGCGGTGCGAATTCCGCACTTTCGCACTTCCGCACTTTCGCACTCCCCTGCTACCTTCATCGCGCCATGAAAACGCTGCTTGTTGTTCTTCTCGCCACCACTCTTTGCGCCCAAACCAAGCCCCGCGCCCGCGATCTCGGCATCCCCTTCGACGGCACTCCCGGCGCACGCAACGCCATCACCGACGTCGCCGGCGTCGAGGTCGGACACAGCACCATCATCCGCGGCGAGGGCAAGCTCAAGGTCGGCGAAGGGCCGGTGCGTACCGGCGTCACCGCCGTCCTGCCGCGCGCCAAGAACTGGAACGACGCCGTCTTCGCGGGCTACTTCTCGCTCAACGGCAACGGCGAGATGACCGGCACGCACTGGATCGAGGAATCCGGTTTCCTCGAAGGGCCCATCATGATCACCAACACGCACAGCGTCGGCGTCGTGCGCGACGCGGTCATCCAATGGCGCATCAACCACACCGCGCCCGAAGCGCAACCCTGGATGCTGCCGCTCGTCGCCGAGACCTACGACGGCTTCCTCAACGACATCAACGGCATGCACGTGAAGCCCGAGCACGCCTTCGAAGCGATCGACAAAGCGACCAACGGGGCCGTGCCCGAAGGCAGCGTTGGCGGCGGCACCGGGATGAGTTGTAACGGATTCAAAGGCGGCATCGGGACATCGTCACGCAAGCTCGACGCCGCGCAAGGTGGCTATACCGTTGGCGTGCTCGTGCAGTGCAACTACGGACGCCGCCAGTGGCTCCGCATCGCCGGCGTCCCCGTCGGCGAGGAGATTCCCATGCCTGCACCTGCACGCACCGACGGCCGAAGACCGACGACCGACGACGTCTTCAACCCGGGTGCCCCACCCTTCCGCGCAGCGGAGGGTGGGATAACGACTCCCGGCGAAGAAGACCTCGGTTCCATCATCATCGTCATCGCCACCGACGCGCCGCTCGTCTCGACGCAGCTCAAGCGCCTCGCCCGCCGCGCAACCTTGGGACTCGGCCGCAACGGCAGTTACAGCGGCAACGGCTCCGGCGATCTCTTCGTCGCTTTCTCCACCGCGAA
>CAYWSH010000127.1:0-11143 GCA_964460655.1 uncultured Terriglobales bacterium
AACATGGTGACGCAGATGATCGGCGTCGGCGAAGCCACGGGCGCCATGGACGCCATGCTGCAGAAGATCGCCGACTTCTACGAAGACGAAGTCGATGCAGCCACGAAAGACATGCTCACGCTGCTGGAGCCCGTCATGATCGGCGTGCTCGGCGTACTCGTGGGCGGCATCGTGATCTCGCTGTACATGCCGCTGTTCTCGCTCATCGGCAAACTGGCCGGGTAAGGAAGCAGTCAGCGATCAGCCGTCAGCAGTCAGCCCTGGGCTGGCGAGTTGCTGACGGCTGAACGCTCTGAGAGCTGCCATGACGGATACCCCTTCGAACGAGCGCATCTGGCTGTCGTGGCTGGTGAAGGTCCGCATCCTGATCATCACCTGCCTGCTCGCCATTGAGCTCGCCATCACCCGCATCACGCCCACGCGCGTACCCATCGACCTGTTCCTGGGCGTCATCTTCCTGTGGTACAGCGCTTCGGCGGCGTACTACGGCCTGCTGGGACGCTGGCGTGCCGTCAAATTGCAGGCGAAGCTGCAGGTCATCACCGACCTCGCTTTCGGCACCGCCGTGCTCTACGTCACCGGCGGCATCGATACGTCGTTCAACTTCCTGTTCCCCGTCCTGATCATCGTCGCCAGCATCATGCTGTCGCGATTGTGGGCCTATGGCACCGCGCTGCTGGCGTTCATCTTCTTCGGCGCGATGCTGGAAGCGTCGTACCTCGACGTGATCCCGTCGTACTCGACCACGCATCCCGATCCCAAGTCGCTGCAGGCGATCATCTTCATCAACCTGTTCGCGTACGTCGCCATCGCCTATCTCTCCAGCATGTTGATGGCGAAGTTGCGGCAGGCCGACGTGCAACTGCAGGACAAGAGCGGCGCGCTGCAGGACCTGCAAGCGCTGCACCAGAACATCATCCACTCGATGACCGCCGGTTTGATCACCACGGACCTGGAAGGCCGCGTACGCGTGCTGAATCCCGCCGCGGCGAACCTGCTGGAGCGCGATGAGCAGGAAACGCTAGGCCGCTCGGTGTCGCAGCTCTTCCTCGACCGCCTGCCCAGCGCCGAAGGCGCGCCCGTACGGTCCGACATTCGTTATCTCACGCCCAGCGGCCGCGAGAAGACGCTGGGTATGTCATCGGCGAACATCGTGGTCTCCGACGGCGGCCGCGTCGGCTATCTCTACACGTTCAATGACCTCACCGAGATCCGCCGCCTGGAGCGCGAGGTGCGGCTCCGCGATCGCCTGGCTGCACTCGGGCGCATGGCCGAGGGTATTGCGCATGAGATCCGCCAGCCGCTGGCCTCGATCGCCGGCTCCGTGAAGGTGCTTTCGTCGTTCTCCGCGCTGAACGAAGAGCAGAACCGGCTGGTGGACATCGTGGGGCGCGAGTCGGTGCGGCTGAACGGCATCATCTCCGACTTCCTGGCGTACGCGCGCGAGAAGAACTACGTTTTCAGCGAGTGCGACCTGCGCGTCCTGCTCGATGACACGCTCACCCTGCTGGAGAACCGCTTGCCGGAGGCGGCCAGTGAGCGCGCGGGGCGCTGCCGCATCGTGCGGCGCTACGGTGTGCAACATGCACCCGCCATGGCCGATCCCGACCGCATGAAGCAGGTCTTCTGGAATATCTGCGAGAACGCAGCGCGCGCCATGGCGAAAGGCGGGACGTTGACCGTGGAGCTGCGTGCCGAGGAGGAACGTTGGCGCATCTCATTCGCCGACGACGGCCCGGGCATGACGCAGCAGCAGATGGAAAAAGTCTTCGAGCCGTACCAGTCATGGTTCGAAGGCGGCACCGGCCTTGGCATGGCGATCGTGTACCAGATCGTGCAGGCGCACGAAGGCAAGATCAGCGTGCGCTCCGAAGTGGGCCGGGGCGCGGAGTTCATCCTCGAGCTGAAGCAGCTGGCGCGCATCACCGCCACAGAAGACGTGCAGCCGCGCCTGGCGAAGGTGGCGCATGGCTAACATCCTGGTCTGCGACGACGAACGCAGCATCTGCGAACTACTCGAGATCGCCCTGCGCAAGGATGGCCACCGCGTCGAGACAGTGAATTCCGGCGACGCGGCCAAACGCAAGATCGATAGCGCGCTCTACGACATCGTCCTGACCGACGTGAAGATGCCGAGCACGAACGGCATCGACGTATTGAAGCACTCGCGCGCCGTCTCGCCCGATTCGGCGGTCGTCCTCATCACCGCGGTGGAAGACGTGCACGCCGCCATCCACGCCGTGAAGGCCGGCGCGTCCGATTACCTGCAAAAGGGTCCGGACCTCGTGGATGCCGTGCGCGTCGCTATCAGCAACGCGCTCGACAAAGTCGCGCTGCGCCGCCAGAACTTCGCCTTCAAGCGCGACGCCGCTTCGCGCAATTCCCTGGACAACATCATCGGCGTCAGCGCGGCGATGGAGAAGTTGAAGGACACCATCCGCACCGTCGCTACCACGCAAAGCACTGTGGTCATTCACGGCGAAAGCGGCACCGGCAAGGAGTTGGTGGCACGCGCCTTGCACGCGTGCTCTCCGCGCGCGGGTGAACCATTCGTCCCCGTGAACTGTGGGGCGTTCCCCGAGACACTGCTGGAATCGGAACTGTTCGGCTACGTCAAGGGCGCCTTCACCGGCGCGACGCACAATAATCGTGGGCTGTTCGAAGTCGCACACGGCGGCACCATCTTCCTCGACGAGGTCAGCGAGATGTCGCTGGCCATGCAGGTGAAGCTGCTGCGCGCGCTGCAGGAGCGCACCATCCGCCCGGTGGGCGGCGCGGAAGAGACCGCGATCGACGTCCGCGTGATCGCCGCCACCAACAAAGACCTCGACAAGCTCGTGGCCGACGGCGCATTCCGCGAGGACCTCTTCTATCGCCTCAGCGTCATCCCGATCGACGTGCCGCCCCTACGCGAACGGCGTGAAGACATCCCGCTGCTGGCCAACAGCTTCCTGAAGAAATACGCGCCCGCGGCCGGCAAGAGCATCCTGCGCGTCTCGGAGGATGCTCTGCGCGAGCTGTGCCAATACGACTGGCCCGGCAACGTGCGGCAACTGGAGAACACCATCGAGCGCGCGGTCGCGCTGGAGACGAGCAACGAATTGCGCGTCGAAGTCCCCCAGGACCGGCCACGTTCGCGTGCCGCCGCCGCCGCTGCCGGCGCGAACGAGACACCGTCGATCCCGCCCGAGGGTGTCGACCTGGAGCGCTACATCGCCAGCCTGGAGCGCAACCTTATCCAGACGGCGCTGCGCCAATCGGGCGGCGTGCAGACGCGTGCCGCCGATCTGCTCAAGCTCTCGTATCGCAGCTTCCGCCACCTGCTGAAGAAGTACGACATCTGACCTGCCCTGCCCGTGCGATAAGATTCAGCGCTATGTTGCGTCGCGTCTTCCTCTCTCTTCTGTTATGCGCGAGCGTTGCTGTTGCGCAGACACCGCGTCCCCGTGCGCGCGACGCCGGTGTCCGCGTGGGCGTGCTGCCTCCGGGGCCACTGGATGCCATAACGGACGTGGCGGGCGTGCGCGTCGGACAAACAACGATCGTGCGCGGCGACAATATCCGCACCGGCGTCACGGCCATCCTGCCGCACAGCGGCAACCTGTTCCGCGAGAAGGTGCCGGGCGCGGTCTTCATCGGCAACGCCTTCGGCAAACTGGCCGGCTCGACGCAGGTGCAGGAACTCGGCGAGATCGAAACGCCGATCCTGCTCACCTCGACGCTGAATGTGCCGCGCGCCGCCGACGCGCTCATCGACTACATGCTCGCGCTGCCGGGAAATGAAGACGTGCAGTCCATCAACCCCGTAGTCGGCGAGACGAACGATGGCCAGTTGAACGACATCCGCTCGCGGCCGGTGACGCGCGATGACGTCTTCGCCGCATTGAAGAATGCGAAAGACGGCGCTGTCGAAGAAGGCGCGGTCGGCGCCGGGACAGGAACGATCGCGTTCGGCTGGAAGGGCGGCATCGGCACAGCGTCACGCAAGACACCGGCCGGCCACACCGTGGGCGTGCTCGTGCAAACCAACTTCGGTGGCGTGCTCCAGATCAATGGGGCTCCGGTCGGGCAGGAGCTTGGTCAGTACTACTTAATGAATCGCTCGGCCGACGACCGCCGGCCACGGGCCGAAGAGCGAGCCGACGGTTCCTGCATGATCGTGGTCGCCACCGATGCGCCGGTGGACGCGCGCAACCTGCGGCGGCTGGCAGCGCGCGCCATCATGGGCATGGCGCGGACGGGCTCGTCCGGCTCGAACGGCTCGGGCGACTACGTGATCGCGTTCAGCACGAACGAGCAGTTGCGCATCCGTGGCGGACGGAACACCGAGCGCCCGTGGTTCGTCCAATCGAGTAACGAGGAGATGTCGCCCCTCTTCGAGGCCGTGATCGAAGCGACCGAGGAGGCGATCTACAACTCGCTGTTCAAGGCGACGACGACGACCAGCCGCGGACGCACGGTCGAAGCGCTACCCCTGGACAAAACCCTGGAGATCCTGCGTGCGCACAAGGCTTTGAGTAGGTGAGCGCGACTCGCCCGCAGAACATCCGCACCTGGTACGAAGCGCTCGCAGCCGCGTGGGGCCCACAGCACTGGTGGCCCGCGCAGTCGCGCTTCGAAGTCATCGTCGGCGCGTTCCTGACGCAGAACACCGCCTGGACCAACGTCGAGTACGCCATGCGCAATCTGCGACGCGCACGTGTGTTGAGCGTGGACGGCATCCGCCGCACTGCGCTCGCTGAGCTGGAGCAGCTCGTGCGCCCCTCGGGCTATTTCCGCCAGAAGGCGCAGCGGCTGAAAGGCTTTGTCGGATTCCTCGATGACTGCTATGGCGGCTCGCTCGCCCGTATGTTCGCGCAGCCGACCGAGGCGCTGCGCGAGGAATTACTTGCGCTGCATGGTGTCGGCCGCGAGACTGCTGACTCGATCCTGCTCTACGCCGGCGGCCATGCTGCCTTTGTCGTGGATGTGTACACCCGCCGGGTCGCGCACCGGCACGGCGTGCTTCCCTACGACGCGGATTACGACGCGGTCCGGGAACGCTTTGAGAGCGAACTGAACACAGAGGAAAAGCAGATCCCTCGCTTCGCTCGGGATGACAACCGAAAGAGGAATGCGATGGCGGCGCCGGTCCCGCACCCGCCCACGCGTATGTCGCGCGCGCGGTCGTCGGAAGTCGCTCGGCGGTACAACGAGATGCACGGCCTGCTGGTCAACATCGGCAAGTTGCATTGTCATAAGCACGCGCCCCGCTGTGAAGGCTGCCCGCTGGAGCCTTTCCTGCCGCACGGAAGGCCGCGTCCGCTTCCGCCGTCCCCAAAGCCGCGTCGGGCAGCGGGTCAGCGCGGTTGACGGCCTATAATGAGGTAACGTCTTGCGGCCTTTCGTGAAGAACAGCGCGCCCAATCCGCCCTCCGGCGAACGCCGCAAGACTGCGCTCATCGGCCTCATCGTCGGCACCGCCGTGCTGTTCGCGGTGGTCTTCTCGCAGCAGTGGTTCTTCCTGAGCTTCCTCCAACCCGGTGGCGCCCAAACTCTGACCTTCGCGGCCCTCTCGGCGCTTATCTTCCTGCTGCTCGTCACACTGATCTTTATTCTCTTTCGCAACCTGGTGAAGCTGTTCGCGGAGCGGCGCGGCGGCGTGGTCGGTTCGAAATTCCGTACCCGCATGGTCATCGGTGCGCTGGTGATCTCGTTCACGCCCGTCATCTTTCTGTTCCTGTTCGCTTACGGGCTGATGAACCGCTCCATCAACACCTGGTTCTCGCAGCCGGTGAACGAAGTGCGGCAGGACACGCTCAAGGTCACACAGTTGCTGGAAAGGTACGCGGCCGAAGACGCTCAGCTGGAAGCACAGTCGGTGGCGGCGCTGCCGGAGGTGCAGCGCGCCTTCGAGATTGGCAGCTTCGGCGGTGTGATCGCCGAATTGCGTCGGCACAGCATCACGCTGAAGGGAGGCTTCGCGCTCGCCCTGCAACGCAGCGGCGAAGGCCAGCGGCCGGAAGACTGGAGCGCCGAGGCTGCCTTCAATGCTCCCGACGCATGGTCGGCGCTGCGCACGCACCTGCCGCTCGCTGCGCTCCAGCGGGACGAGCCGCAGCGTTTCATGCTGAACGGGCGGCCCTACATGCTGGCCTCTTCGCCGGCAGGCGATGCCGGCCGCATCGTAGTGGCGATGCCGCTGCCGCAGCAGTTCACCGCCACGCTGCAAGCCCTCGACAACAGTCAGAAGAACTACCAAAGCCTCTACGCCCAACGCAAACTGGTGCAGCGCACGTATCTCGGCTATCTGCTGCTGCTCACGGTGCTCGTGCTGTTCGTCGCCACGTGGTTCGCGTTGTTCCTTTCGCGACTGGTCACGCGTCCCGTAACGGCGTTGGCCGACGCGATGGAAGAGATATCGCGCGGGCGCCTGGAAGCACGCGTGCAACTCGCCGCTGCGGATGAATTGGGCGATCTGGTCTCCTCGTTCAACGCGATGGCGGCCGACCTGCAATCGCAACGTCAGCGCGCGGAGGCATCGTCGCGTGATCTCGGCGCCGCGAACCAGCAACTCGAGCAGCGCCGGCGGCAGATCGAGACCATCCTGGAGAGCATCCCGACCGGTGTGCTGTCGCTCGATGCCGAGCTCCGCATCGCGCACGCGAATGACGCGTTCACCCGCATGTTCCGCGCGGATGCCAGCAAGCCCGGCGCGATGCTGAAGGCGGTCTTCCCCGCCGACGTCGCTGCCGACCTCGGACGGCTGATTCGTAAGTCGGAGCGCATGGGTACATCGATCAGTCAGTTCGAGATCGTGGTCGCCGGTTCGCGGCTCGATGTCGCGGTAACGGTTGCCGCGCTCCAACATGACCGGCAGCGGCTGGGTTACGTCGTCGTTTTCGAGGACCTCTCTGACGTGTTGCGCGCGCAGAAGCAGGCAGCGTGGCGCGAGGTGGCGCGGCGTGTCGCCCACGAGATCAAGAACCCGCTTACGCCGATCGCGCTCTCGGCGGAGCGCATCCAGCGGCATCTGCAGCGCGGCACTGCGCCCGATCCTTCTTCGCTCGCCGTGATCGAAGGTTGCGCCTCCACGATCGCCGGCGCGGTCGAGACCGTGCGGACGCTGGTCGATGAGTTCTCCACGCTGGCGCGCTTCCCGAGCGCACAGCCACAGCCGACGAACATCAACCAGATCATCGAGAATGCGCTCAACATGTTCAATGGGCGGCTCGACGGCATCAATGTTTCCACGCATTTCACGAACACGTTGCCGCGGGTGATGGCCGATCCGGAGGCGATGAAGCGCGCCGTCGCCAACCTGGTGGATAACGCCGCCGAAGCCATGCAGCAGTCGCTGATCCGCGAGATCCACATTTCCACCTCCCTGCTGGCGAGCCGCGATATGGTGGAAGTCGTGGTGGCAGATTCGGGCCACGGCATCAGCGCGGAGCTCAAAGAGAAGCTGTTCCTTCCCTATTTCTCCACCAAGCAGCGCGGCACCGGCCTGGGCCTGGCGATCGTGAGCCGCATCGTCGAAGAGCACCGCGGCTCCATCCGCGTGGAAGAGAACGCGCCGATCGGAGCACGTTTCGTCATCGAACTGCCAGTGGCGACCGAAGGGGCCGCGGCCAGTGCATAACATCCTCATCGTTGATGACGAGCCCGCGATCCGCGATTCGTTGCGCGGCATCCTGGAAGACGAGCGCTACAAGGTCGCAGTCGCCGAGAGCGGCGAAGCGGGCCTCGAGCTGCTCGGCAAGCGGACCTTTGACGTTGTCCTGCTCGACATCTGGCTGCCGGGCATCGACGGCCTCGACGCACTGGAGCGCATCCGGCAGAGTGATGACGCACCGGAGGTCATCATCATCTCGGGCCACGGCACCATCGAGACCGCGGTGCGCGCTACGAAGCTCGGCGCGTTCGATTTCCTCGAGAAGCCCCTGTCGCTCGAGAAGACGCTGATCGTGGTAAAGAACGCCGTCGATGCGCGCAAGCTGCGCGTGGAGAACCGCGAACTCAAGCGCCAACTGCAGTCGCGCAGCGTGCTCGTCGGCGATTCGGTGCCGATCAAGGCGCTGCGCCAGCAGATCGGCATTATGGCGCCGACGAACGGGCGCGTCCTTATCTATGGCGAGTCGGGCGTGGGCAAGGAGCTGGTCGCCCGTGCCATCCACCAGCAAAGCCTGCGCAAAGAGGCGATGTTCGTCGAGGTGAACTGCGCCGCCATCCCCGAAGACCTGATCGAATCGGAGCTCTTCGGCCATCGCCAAGGCTCTTTCGCAGGCGCCGCGACCGACAAAGAAGGCAAATTCCAGAAGGCCGACGGCGGCACGCTCTTCCTCGACGAAGTCGGGGACATGAGCCTGAAAACGCAGTCGAAAGTGCTGCGTACGCTCGACGAGCAGCGCATCGCACCGGTGGGCAGCGACGAGATGACGACGGTCGATGTGCGGGTGATCGCCGCGACCAACAAAGACCTTGAAGACGAGATCTCGAAAGGCAATTTTCGCGAAGACTTGTTCTACCGGCTGAACGTCATTCCCTTCCTCGTGCCGCCGCTGCGCGAGCGCAAGGAAGACATCCCGCTGCTCTCGATCCACTTCCTTAAGGAGTTTTCGCGGTCGTATGGACGGCGCGCGCGCGAAGTCGCTGACGATGCTATCGACGCCCTGATGCGTTATGCCTGGCCGGGCAACGTACGCGAATTGCGCAACGTGATCGAGCGCATGGTCATCATGAATCCGGCAACGACGAAGCTGGAACGCAAGCACCTGCCGCCGCTCGTCTACCGGGATGGGGCGCGTCGCGGCGCCGAGTTCACCAGCCTGCATCAGGCACGCGCCGCTTATGAACGCGACTACATCCTGAAGAAGCTCGACGAGAACCACGGCAACGTGAGCCGTACCGCCGAAGTGCTGGGCCTGGAGCGCAGCCACTTGTATCGCAAGATGAAGACGCTGGCGATCGCGGTGAAGGAATAGCCTCAGCTCATCTGCTTGCGCCAGTCCAGCTCTTCCACAAAACCGCGCTGCTCGCGCCAGCCCTCGCGCACTTTGACGAACAGCTCAAGAAAGACTTTCGTACCGACGAGGCGTTCGATGTCACGCCGCGCGTCTGTCCCGATTCTCTTCAGCATGGTTCCGCCCTTACCGATGATGATGCGCTTCTGCCCTTCGCGCTCGCACAGGATCGTGGCCGCGATGCGCGTCAGCTTCGCCTCTTCCCCATACTGATCGATCATGACGGTGCTCGCATACGGGACTTCTTCCGACGTCGCGTTCAGTACCTTTTCACGAATGATCTCGGCGACGAGGAAGCGCTCCGGCGAATCCGTGGCCTGATCCGTCGGGAAATAGCGTGGGCCTTCTGGTAGCGCGCGGACTACGGTCGCGAGCAGGTCGTCGAGTCCGTCCTTCTTCCTGGCAGAAACAGGGATGACCTCTTCGAACTCGTATTCCTTGCGATAGTGCTCGATCAGCGGCAGCAGCCTGCGCTTGTCGACGAGGTCGATCTTGTTGAGCAGCAGAAAGACGCGCCCGCCGGCCTTGCGCACCATGTCGAGCACGAAGCGGTCGCCGGCGCCGAACTTCTGCGTAACATCCACGATGAGCAGCAGCAGGTCGCGCCCTTCGAGCGCGTCGTGTACCTCCTGCATCATCTTGCGATTGAGCATCGAGTCGGGCTTGTGCACGCCGGGCGTGTCAATGAAAACGATCTGCGCCGGCGGCAGACCTGCCTTTTCGACGTTGACGATGCCCTGGATGCGATTGCGCGTGGTCTGCGGCTTCGGCGTGACGATGGCGATCTTCTCGCCGACGAGCGCGTTCAGCAACGTGGATTTACCTGCATTCGGGCGGCCGATGATGGAGACAAAACCGGAGCGGAGGGGCATGGAGTAGTGATTATGCTCTCAACCGCTCGGCTTGCGGCTTCATGCTGACGCGCACGCGCTCAATCTTGTAGATGGTCGACTGCAGCACCTCGAAGCGCAGGCTTTCGTGCTCCACCACCTCGCCAGCCGCGGGAATGCGGCCGGCCACCTCGCTCACCAGTCCGCCCACGGTGGATGCCAGCACATCGGGGCGCACGTCGAAGAGTTTGCTGAGCCGGGCGACGTCCATGTTGCCCGGTACCACGTAGCGGTGCTCGCCTTCGCGCACGATATCGGCGCCGCGTTCGTGTTCGTCGCGGATCTCGCCGACGATCTCTTCCAGCATGTCTTCGATCGTTACCACGCCGGCGAGAGCTCCGTACTCGTCGATGACGATCGCCATATTGGTGCCGTCGCGCTGCATCTGTTTCAGCAAGGCGCTCACACGTTGCGTCTCCGGCACGAAGAACGGCGGACGCATGACCTCGGCAACGGTCTTCGACCGCGCTTCCGCGTCCGCGATCTGCAGCATGTCCTGCACGATCACGATGCCACGCATGTGGTCGATGTCCTGCTCGTACACGGGCACACGCGAGAACGGCTTGGTCTTCAACATCTCGGTGAATTGTTCGATCGTGGTCGCGGTCGGGATGGCGAAGATCTCGGGACGAGGTGTCATGACCTCGCGCACCGTTTTGTCGCCGAACTCGACCACCGACTGGATGAGCTCGCGATCGCTCTCTTCGAGGATGCCCTCTTCCTGTCCCGCCTCTATCAGCGCATCCACGGCCTCGGCATTCGTCTCCGGCTCCTGCGAAGCGTGTTCTTTCGTCAGGGCAGCGACAGAAACGCTGAAGTTCAACACGAGCGTGACCGGCAACGCCAGATAGATGAGTACCCGCAGCGGCCATAGGAAGTACACCAGCCATTCGCCCTTGGTGCGCGTGAAGAGCACGAACGGCAGCACGCGATTGAAGATCACGACGGCAAGCAGGAGCACGACCGTGGCCTGCGCGATCTCGCCGGCACCCCACGTGGCATCCTTGAAAACGTCATAGGCGAGCAGAGCCGCCAGCGCTGCCGTGGCCATTTGTGCCCACAAGCTCATGGAGAGCGACGCGCGGGGCCGGCTCACACCCAGATGGGGCTCGACCTTTTGTTCGAAGGACTCGATATTCTCCTGGAACTCGCGCGAGAGGAACTTGCCCATCTCGTGGTAAATGCCTTCCACGTACGAGACGAGCGCCAGCACGAACACCAGCAGCACGAAGGCGGCGATGAAGCCCAGGC
>CAYWSH010000128.1:0-11138 GCA_964460655.1 uncultured Terriglobales bacterium
CGCTGCTTCATCACCGAGATGCGGCGGAAGGCGGCCGAGAGCGACATCATCATCGTCAATCACCACCTCTTCTTCGCTGACCTCGCGGTGAAGCGCGCCGCCGAAGACGCGCCCGACGCGGGCATCCTGCCGGAGTACGCCGCCGTCGTCTTCGACGAAGCGCATGAGCTGGAAGAAGTCGCGGGCAGCTATTTCGGCGTGCAGGTATCGAACCTGCGCTTCGACGAGCTGGCGCGCGACGTCGAGATCACGCTGCGCCAAAAGAGGGTCCTGACCAGCACCATCGAGAGCACGCTCGGCTCGCTGCGCCAGCGCGCGCAGTTCTTCTTTGCCGTGCTGCCGCCCGGCGAAGGCCGATTCGCCTTCACCGCGCGTCCGGAATTCCTCGAAGAGAACGGCGACGAGTGGATCGGCATCCAACGCGGCCTCACGCGCCTGGTAACCGAGCTGCAATCCATCCCGCAGAAGCCTGACGAGGTCCACAACCTGGTGCGCCGCGCCGAAGAGCTGCGCGTGCAGCTCGGCTTCATCCTGGAGAACACGGACCCGAACACCGTCGTCTGGATCGAGCGCCGCCGCTTCGAGCGGGGCCGCGGCGGACGCGAGAACGTCTTCCTCCAAGCCACTCCCATCGACGTCTCGCAGATCCTGCGTCAGGTGCTGTTCGACAACATCGAAACGGTCGTCTTGACCTCGGCCACGCTCGCCGTCGCCGGCCCGCGCACCTCGCTGCAGGAAGACCCCGAAAACTCCAGCTCGTTCACTTACATCCGCTCGCGCCTCGGACTCGACCGTGCCCACGACCTCGTCGTGCCTTCGCACTTCGATTTTCCCAGCCAGGCGCTGCTCTACGTCCCCCCGGACCTGCCCGACCCGCGCACGCCTCAGTTCGGAGCGCAGGCGGCCGCCCGCGTCCGCCAACTGCTCGAGATCACGCGCGGCCGCGCCTTCTGCCTGTTCACCAGCTACGCGCAGATGCACGACATCTTCGAGCGCCTGGAGAGCGAGCTCGAATTCCCCATGATGATGCAGGGCTCGGCCCCACGCTCCGTCCTGCTTGATGAGTTCCGTCACACGCCGAACGCCGTGCTGTTCGCCACGTCATCGTTCTGGCAGGGCGTGGACGTACAGGGCGAACAGTTGAGCTGCGTCATCATCGACCGACTCCCGTTCGCAGTTCCCAGCGACCCCGTTGTCGCCGCGCGCGTCCGGGCGGTGGATGAGGCCGGCGGCAACGCCTTCTTCGATTACCAGGTCCCTGCCGCGGTCATAACGCTCAAGCAGGGCTTCGGGCGCCTAATCCGTTCGTTGCACGACCGCGGCTTGCTCGCCCTGCTCGACAACCGCATCCTCAAGAAGCAGTACGGCAGGATCTTCCTGCACAGCTTGCCCGACTATCAACGCTCAACGCGACTCGAGGACGTCGAGCGATTCTTCGGGCATCACAACTAATTAACTGACCATAGTCATTTTATTGTTGACAATCATTATTATCTTGTACTAAATAATATGACTATAGTCATTTATGCGGGTATCAGAGGCCACAAAGGAGCGCACTCGCACCCGAATCCTTGCTGCTGCCGCTGAGCGGCTGGGCCGGGACGGCTGGGAGGCCACCACTACCAAGAGCCTCGCGCTAGCTGCCCGCATCGCCACCGGCACCCTGTTTAACTACTTCCCCACCAAGGAAGCCGTGGCGGCGACGCTCATCCAGGAGGCCCTTACCGGAGCCCGCCAGGACTTCCTGGATCAGCTCCGTCCGGACGAGTCGCTGGAAGAAGAGCTCTTTAGCCTGATCTGGACTGGCCTGCGCGCGCTTGCGCCCTACCGGGGCTTCCTCGGCGCGGCCCTCGATACCATGTTGAGCCCGCTCCTGAAGCCGCCGCAGTCGGATGCGGGCGCGGCGGTGCGCGCCGAGCACCTCGAGGAGATCGAGCAGGTGCTTGTGCGCCACGGGCTCAGCATGGTGTCGGGCCTTCATCTGCAGATCTACTGGACGCTCTACCTCGGCGTGCTCCACTACTGGACCGCCGACAGCTCGCCGCAGCAGGAGGACACGCTGGCGCTGCTCGACCAGTCGGTCATCCTGTTCGTGGCAGCGCTGCGCGAACAATACGACTTGCCGGAAGACGAAATTGCCTCCGAGGAGCCCGCTGCTTCATCGGAAGAGGAGACCAGCGATGCATCCCAGCCTGAATGAACTCGTCGCCGCGCTTCCACCTGAATCGAACGTAGCGCGTGAGCACGCCTCTCCCGCCGAGTCCGAGCTGCACGAACTTCTCGCGCAAGCGGCGCGCAAACCAGTACCGACGTCGGCCCTGCACCGCCTGTGGGCCGTGGGGGGCTTGCAGGCCTACATCTGCTTCGCCTACACGGCCTGGTGGATCAAGGGGTGGTTCGGCGACTCCGCCACACGCCAGCAGCGACTGGTGGGCGCGAACCTGCGCACCGCACTGCGCCTGCTGCGCAGCATGACGTACCTGCGCGGCGCGGTGATGAAGGTCGGCCAGACGCTGGCGAATTATCCGAGCGTTGTCCCCAACGAATTCGTCGAGACGCTCGACCGGCTCCATTTTCAGGCGCCACCGATGCATTACTCGCTCCTGCGCGAGACTCTGCGCAACGAACTTGGCGGCGACCCGCAGGAGATCTTCGCGCGTTTCGATACGGAAGCTTTTGCCGCTGCATCGCTCGGGCAGGTTCATCGGGCGCGGCTGAAGACGGGCGAAGAGGTCGTTGTGAAGGTGCAGTATCCCGGCATCGCGCGCGCCATCGACGCGGACTTCCGCAGCCTGAGCGGGCTGCTCTTCCCGCTGCGCCTGACCAAGGACTGGGACATCATGGCGCAGATGTTCAGCGAGATGCACCGTATGCTCGCCACCGAAGCCGACTACGAGCACGAGGCCGCCACGCTGCGCACGGTGCGCCAGTTCTTCGCCGCCGACGAAAGCATCGTGATTCCGCGCGTCTACGCTGAGTTCAGCAGCAAACGCGTCCTGACGATGGAATTCATCGAGGGAGTGGACGTGGAAACATTCATGGCGTCGCGTCCGGCACAGGCCGAACGCGACCGCTTCGGCACGCTGTTGTATCGCGCCATGTTCCGCGTCTATTACGCCGGCCGGCTGAACTACGCCGATCCGCATCCCGGCAACTTCATCTTCCTGCCCGATGGACGGCTCGGCTTGATCGATTTCGGCTGCCTGTGGCGCTTCAACGAGAAGGAATGGGCGTTCAATATGCTCGGGGAGCAGTACCTCGACGACCCCGCGGTCTATCCGCGGCTCGCCAAAGAAGGCGGCTACATGACGGACGCAGAGGCCACACCGGAGCGCATTGCCATGATGCAGGCGTTCTCCGACTGGATCCTATTGCCGTTGCGCACCAAGGGCTTCGACTTCAGTGACGCGGCGCACCTGCGCGCAGGGTTCGACGTTTGGATGCGACTCGTGATGAAGCGTTACACGAAGGGCTGGGCGATGTTCCCGTTCCTCTTCCGCGCCTGGTTCGGGACGCGGGCGATGCTGTATCGGCTGGGCGCGAACGTCGCAGTGAAGACGCTGCACGAGGAAGAGCGAAAGCGCGCGGCCTGATCTTGCGGGATCAGACGCCCTTGAGCTGCGGGTCCCAGACGAACTTGTGGAGCTGCAGTCCCAGCCGCACATTCAGTCCGTCGGCGAGTATCCACTCAGTGAGCTCACGCGGATCGAGCAGGGCATTCTCGGCAGTGCGACCGACCGCGTCTTTCCTGAACGCAGGTGAGAAGATCACGCTGCCCGCGTGCTCGTTCAGCTTGTGTGCGCGCGTGAAATCGCGTGCGAAACAGTAGTCCTCGCGATCGCTGATCACGAATTTCATTTCATCGCGCGGCGTGAGCGCGTCAAGGTTCAGCAGATCGAAGGTGTCGGGCTCGCCGGAGTGCGGGCACTTCACGTCCACGATCTTATGGACGTCTTTCGGCACTTCGGCCAGCGGCCGCTCGCCACTGGTTTCCAACAGCACAGTGAAGCCCGCGTCGATGAGTCGCTGCATCAGCGGAACCACCTCGCGCGCCTGCAGCATCGGCTCGCCGCCGGTGATCTCGACCAGCTTGATGGGCGCGTGCCGCTCTACTTCCGCCATCACTTCATCGAGCGACATCTTCTTGCCGCCGGTGAAGGTGTACTCCGAATCGCACCACGTGCAGCGCAGATTGCAGCCCGTGGTGCGCACAAAGACGCATGGCAGGCCGGCGAACGACGATTCGCCCTGGATGGAAGCGTAGATCTCGGTGATCTGCACAGCTACTCGAAGTACGTGGCGGTGGTGGTGTCCGTCTCGAAGACCGTAACGTCTTTCACCGCGACGCGGCCGTTCGTCACCTGCTTGAGCTGCGCATTCGTCTGCTCGTAGAAATAGCGCGCCAGGTTCTCCGCCGACGGATTCAGCGTGGTGAAGGGCTCGAGGTCGTTGATCATCTGGTGATCGAGCCGCTCGATGGTCTGCTTCATCACGTCTTTCAGGTCCTTGAAGTCGAGCAGCAGGCCGGCCTTGTCGAGTTCGCGCCCCTGCAGCGTAACGCGCACTTTGTAGTTGTGGCCGTGCGGGTTCTCGCACTTGCCCTTGTAATTGCGCAGGTAATGGCCTGCGGCGAACGTGCGTTCTACGGTGACTTGGAACATTGCTGCTCTGATTGTAAACGGTCGGCTGAGCTAGCGCGGCTTTGCGAACTCGCTGTGGCGGCGGCTATAGACGAAGTAGATGATGAGCCCGAGGAACAGCCAGCCGACGAACCGCAGCCAGGTGATGACGGTTAATCCGGTCATCAGTCCGCCGCACAAGATCACCGAGATGATGGGGAAGAGCGGCACCATGGGGACGCGGAAGCCGCGCGGGCGTTCGGGTTGCGTCTTGCGCAGGAAGATGACGCCCAGCGACACCAGCACGAACGCGAACAGCGTGCCGATGTTCGAGAGATCAGCCGCGTCGCCGATGTCCACCAGTCCGGCGGGAATGCCGACGAGGAATCCCGCGATCCAGGTGGACCAGTGCGGCGTCTTGAACTTCGCGTGAACGGCAGAAAAGACCTTGGGGAAGAGTCCATCGCGCGACATCGCGAACCAGATGCGCGTCTGGCCATACTGGAACACCAGCAGCGACGAGAGCATGCCCGTCAGCGCGCCGATGATGATAACCGACTGCCACAGGCGGCTCGCGCCCAGCGTCTTCAGCGCGTACGCCACCGGCGCTTCCGCCGCAGCGCCTTCCACGAACGTGCTGTAGCGCATCATGCCCAGCAACACGAGAGCGACGCCGACGTACAACAGCGTGCAAACGATGAGCGAGGCGATGATGCCGAACGGGATGTCGCGTTGCGGCGTCTTGGCCTCTTCTGCCGCCGTCGAGACCGAATCGAAACCGATGTAGGTGAAGAAAATGATCGCGCCGCCGGTCACGATTCCGGCAAACCCTGAAGGCGCGAACGGATGCCAGTTGTCGGGCTTCACCAGCATGCCGCCGACGACGAGGAATGTCATGATGGCGCCGATCTTCACCACCACCATCACGTTGTTGGCCTCGGCCGACTCGCGCACGCCGCGCACCAACAGCACCGTGAGGATCATGACCACGAGGAACGCCGGCACGTTGAAGTACGCGCCGGTGGCGTGGCCGCTGGCAAAGACAGAGCTCGACCACGCGTCCGGCAGGACGATGCCGAACGCCGCGAGCTGCGCCTTCAGGTATCCGCTGAAGCCGACTGCGACCGCCACGTTGCTGACGGCATATTCCAGGATCAGGTCCCAGCCGATGATCCAGGCGAAGATCTCGCCGAGCGTCGCGTACGAGTACGTATAGGCGCTGCCGGCGATGGGGATCATCGACGCCAGCTCGGCATAGCAAAGTCCGGCAAAGCTGCACGCCACCGCGACCAGAAAGAACGAGATCGCGATCGCCGGACCCGCCGGCGGCCGGCCGTGCATCAGGACATTGCCCGAACCGCCATGCTGGATCAGGTTGGCGATCAGGTCGAGGACCTGCGCGTGCAAGATCGAGGGTACGGCAAAGTGCTCGCCGGCGGCCGCAGTGCCGGTGAGCACGAAGATACCGCTGCCGATGATCGCCCCGATGCCCAGCGCCGTGAGCGACCACGGGCCGAGCGTCTTCTTCAGGCGATGTTCGGGGTTCTCCGAGTCGGAGATGAGCTTGTCGATCGACTTGCGGGCAAAGAGTTGGCTCGCCAGAAGCAAACCTCATCGTTGGTCATTGGTCGTTGGTCTTTGGCCGTGACGAGGTGATCGCCAACGACCAAGAGCCAACGACCAACGACCGATTTGTTACCGCTTGGCCTGGCCGCGTGCCATCTTCTTTATCTTGCGCTTGGCGGAGCCGCGCGCGTGTGTGCGCTTGCCCAGCGGCTTGGTGGTGGCGCGCTTCTTGCGGGCGGCGCGTTTCGCTTTTTTGCGCTCATCGCGCGAAAGGTTCTTTGTGTTAGCCATTCTTCTTCTTCTCGTTTTCCTCTCTCTTTTTGGTCCTTACATCCGTGCGATACGAGTGCAGGTTGCTGGCGATGTTGCGCGCCGCGTTCTCGATCAGCCTGCCGAGGTCCGCGCCCTGCTTGTCCTGCGACAGGTTCCAGCGCGCCTTGCTGTCCGGCCCGGCGTCGAGGAAGGCGTGAAACTCCAGCTTCGCACCCTTGCCGTCCTGGCCGGACGTGATCTCGACGAGCAGCGTCGCATCCGTGTTGTCCTTCTTCTCGAACACGACGAAGCCTTCGTGCACCAGCTGCGTTTTCAGCGCCGCGCGGAACGCCGCGTTCTGCGGATCTTCGGTGGTAAAGGGCGCGAGGTAGAGCTTGGTGACCTCGTCCATGTCCTTTTCGACGGGCGGCCCGGTGCGCTGCGCGCTGGCAAGCGCAGCCAGCGTCACCGCGGCGAGCAGTAATGTAGTGTTTCGGCGCATCAAGCCTTCTCCAGCTGTGCATACTTTTCTACCAGCTTTTTCAGCCCGTGTCGCGCGAATGACACGGTGATCTTGGCCTCGTCGCCGTCCCCTTCACGTTTGTAAACCGTGCCTTCACCATACTTCGGATGGCGTACCTTCTGGCCAGGTCGGAAGCCGGTGCGCCCGCTCGGCTTTTCGACCGCGACCTTGGGCATCGAGAACTTCTTGCCGCGCGACGCGAAGAACTCGGCGATGTTTTCCATGGAGTTGTATGTCGCGCCGGAGTAACCGAGCTTCCCTTTGCCCATGGAGCCCGGTCGCCCACGACCGGGCGTGGGCAGACTCTGGTCTTCGTCTTCGTACTTGAAGCCAGCTTCGTCGTACTCGTAACGCCGGCCGCCGGATTCCGGGCGCGCGGCGCGCGGGCCGTACGCGAAAACCGGTTCGCGGCGGCGCGGGGAGCCGAGGTCGTCCATCAGCTGCGGTGGGACTTCGTCCAGGAAGCGCGACGCGACGGTTGCTTCGGGCAGCTCGCTGCCGTAGCGTCGGCGGAAACGCGCGCGGGTCAGGACTAGTGAATCCATGGCGCGCGTCATGCCTACGTAGCAAAGACGCCGCTCTTCTTCGATGTCGTCAGGCGCGAGGAGCGTGCGTGAATGCGGGAACAGACCCTCTTCCATGCCGACAAGGAAGACCAGCGGGAACTCGAGGCCCTTGGCGGAGTGCAGCGTCATCAGCGTGACCCGCGCGCGCGCGTCGTACTGGTCGGTGTCGCTGACGAGCGCGGCGTGGTCGAGGAACTGGGTGAGCGTCTCGGCGCGGTCGCGCGAATCCATCGCCGCGTTCACCAGTTCGCGCAGGTTCTCGATGCGCGCCAGCGACTCCGGCGAGTCTTCTTCCTCGAGCCGCTTGATGTATTCCGTGCGATCGATGAGGAACTTGAGGAGCTCGGCGGTGCTCGCAACCTCCGTTTGGGTAGACGCGGGGGACTCGCCCGTTGATTCTTCCGCGCTTGCCGCCAGCGCGCCGAACTCAAACCCGACCTGTTCTTCTTCTGTAGAGCCGGGCGTCTCGGCGCCTTCTTCACTCCGCGCCTCCGCCTCTCCGTGGTTAGTCGTCTTTTCCAAGCGTTGGGCAAACTCCCCGCGCAGCATCGCCTGCGCATCGAGAATCAAGTCGCGGAAGCCTTCAAGCGCGGTCAGCGAGCGCCCCGGCAGCAACTGGCGCGCAATGGCTTCGCCGATCGCGCCCCACATGGACATGCCGGTCTCGAGCGCGATGCGCTCGAGCGTCTCCAGCGTCGACCGGCCGATGCCGCGCACGGGCGTGTTGATCACGCGCAGCAGCGCGACGGAATCGTCGGGATTCTGGATCACCTTGAGGTACGAGATCATGTCCTTGATCTCGGCGCGCTCATAGAAACTGAAGCCTCCGACCACGCTGTACGCCAGCTGGTAGCGGCGCAGCGCTTCTTCGAACAGCCGCGACTGCGAATTCGTGCGGTACAGGACCGCAACTCGCTCCTTCTCGCCTTCCGACTTCCGGAGAAAGGTATTCAGGTAGTCGGCAACGAAGAGCGCTTCGTTCTCGCCGTCAGGCGCTTCGTAGTAGCCGAGCTTGGCGCCGCCCTGGCGCGACGTCCACAAGTGCTTGCCCTTTCGCTTGACGTTGTTGCTCACCACCGCTGAAGCAGCTTCGAGGATCGGCTGCGTCGAGCGGTAGTTCTGCTCCAGCCGGACGATCTTCGCCCCACCAAAGTCGCGCTCGAACTCCAGGATGTTGCGGATATCGGCGCCGCGCCACGAGTAGATCGATTGGTCTTCATCGCCGACGGCGCAGACGTTGTGGTGCTGGCTGGCGAGCAGGCGCAGCAGCTCATATTGCGGCCGGTTCGTGTCCTGGTACTCGTCTACGAGGATGTGCTCAAAACGCCGCGCATAGCGCTCGCGCACGTCGCCGATCGTCCGCAAGAGCTGCACCGTTTCGAGCAGTAGGTCGTCGAAATCCATCGCGTTCGACTTGCGCAGTTCGCTTTGATACTCGGCCCAGAGCTGAGCGATTGCTTCGCCCTTTTGGTCAGAAGACTGCAGGTAAAGGTCCTGGGCGCTCAACATGTGGTTTTTTGCCCAAGAAATGCGCGCCAACACCGCACGCGGAGTCAATTCCTTGTTCGCACGCGACAGCGGCTGCTCAGTTCTCTCCGCAGTCCTCTTATCAATGAAGCCGAACTTCAAGAGCGCGCGTTTCACGATGCTCTGCTGATCTGCCTCGTCGTAGATGACGAAGTCCTTGCGCAGGCCTTTGCCGTTCACCAGCATCGCTTCGATGTCGCGCCGTAGCACGCGCACGCAGAACGAATGAAAAGTCGAGATCCACGGCTGCGCCAGCGCCGGCCTCGCCAACTGCTGGACGCGCTCCTGCATCTCCGCGGCAGCTTTGTTGGTGAAGGTCACGGCGAGGATGGAATCCGGCAGCGCGCCAACTTCGTCGATCAGGTATGCGATGCGATACGTGATGACGCGCGTCTTTCCGCTGCCCGCACCTGCGAGGATCAGCACCGGCCCGTCGACGTGCGTGGCGGCCTCGAGCTGTTGCGGGTTGAGTTGGTCGAGATGCGTCAATGCAGGAACCTAAGACTCATTTAAGCACGATGTCATGCTGAGCGAAGCGGTCGGCGCGCAACGCGGGACGATCGCGAAGTCGAAGCATCCCTATTGCATAGGGACTGTCGGGTAGCGATAGGGATCCTTCGACTGTGCTGCGGCTTTCGCCTCGCTCCGGTCAGGATGACATGGGTTGCGTAGAGGCCGCCCGCCGCCCCCGACATTCCTCACACGGACAGTACTCTCGCAAGAAGTCCCACGAGTAGATCCCCGACTCGTGCCCATCGCTCCAGTCAAAGCGCAGCGCGTACTTACCGACGGCCTCCGCCGCCTTCGCCTTCGCTGCTTCCTTGAAGATGGGCAGCGCGCCCGGCGCGGGCTTCGGCGCGTCACCCGGCTTCGTGCCCGCCTGGTCGCGCTTCTCTTCGCACATTGCGCACGGGCAGGCATCACGCAGGTATTGGAACGAATAGTGGCTCTGGTGGCCATCGCCCCACAGAATGTCGACACCCGTGCCGGCGGTGACGCTGACGTTAACCTTCTTCGGCGGCGGCGCGGTGGGCGACGGCGAGCGCATGAAATCAGTTTAATGCCTGCCCGCAGATCAACGTAGATCATCGCGGATCAAAAGCAACGGGCTCTCGTCATCCTGAGGCCTGATCCCGAAGATTCGGGATGGCCGAAGGATCAACGGGTTCTTGCTTTTTCCGTCATCCTGAGGCCTTGTGTTGGCCGAAGGATCTACGGGTTCGCCTTCTTCTCGCGTCCTCCGCGCCTGCGCGGTGAAATGACTTCGATTTCAGCGATTGGCGTGATAAAAATTCCCGCCCATCACATCGAGGTGCCGACCATGTTGAAAAAGCTCTCCGCCATCCTGCTCATCGTCCTGCTCGTCACGCCCGTCACCGCGCAGGAGCCCCTGAACGAAGCCATCTTTTGGCGCATCCGCGCGGAAGAAGCGAAGAACTCGCAGATCATGCGCACCCTGCACTTCTTGACGGACATCTACGGGCCGCGCCTCACCGGCTCGCCGCAGTTGAAGGCCGCGGGCGAATGGGCCATCAAGCAGATGACGAGCTGGGGATTCAGCAACGGACACCTCGAGGGCTGGAACTTCGGCCATCCGGGCTGGAACAATCTGCGACTCTCGGCCTACATGCTCGCGCCGGCGCACGCACGCCTTGTCGGCGAAGTCCTGGCCTGGACACCGAGTACCAACGGCACCGTAACCGGCACGGCGGTACAGATCACTCCGCCGCAGCGGCCGACAAAAGAAGAGCTGGCGGCCTACCTCGATTCCGTGAAGGACAAAGTCCGCGGCAAAGTCGTGCTGGTTGGCAAGCCGGCAGTCATCCCGGTCAGCTTCAATCCGCCGGCCAAGCGCCGCGACGAGACCGAGCTTCGCAACCAGTACGATCCGAACAATCCGAATCCGCAGCAGTTCCCGCAACAGCAGCAGGCACAGCCGCGTCCGGGCCAGCTCACCAACCCACAGATCGCCGAACAGATCGACGGGTTCCTCGTCGCCAACGGCGCCATCATCCGGCTGAACGATGCGGCGCGCGAACTCGGCCAGCTCATCACCTTCAACAACCGGACGTTCGATCTCGCGAA
>CAYWSH010000129.1:0-10902 GCA_964460655.1 uncultured Terriglobales bacterium
CTGCGCCGTCATCCCGCAGCAGCGGGATTCCGGCTTCGCTCAGGATGAGCGGGGAGAGAGCAAACAAACCCGTAGATCCTTCGGCCAAAAACAGGCCTCAGGATGACCCGATTTCTTGTCCCCCGTCATCTTTCAAGCCAGCAATCCCACCCTGGCAAAACCGGCCAGGGTGGGGCACCCGGCCAAGATACGTCCGACGATGTGTATATGGTTTCCCAGACGAACAAGAAGCTCGTCTGGGGCACCCAGGCTCAGGATGAGCGGGGAAGAGCAAACAAACCCGTAGATCCTTCGGCCAAAAACAGGCCTCAGGATGACAACCAAGAGGGGTGCGCACAGGCGAGGCGCCTGTGCCACACGGGCTGTGCCGAGGGCCCACGGGCGTGCCGTAGCGTTGTGGGCGAGGTTTGCGCTAAACTGCGCAGGCCCAAATACCTATCCGACGCGGACCGCCGTTTGGCTCCGCCCGTGTCAAAAAACAGAAGGGATATCAATATGAAAGCAACGCTCGCACACCGCGTGCTGGCGCTCGCGCTTTGTGTCCTGCTGGTGGCGCCCAACTTGGCGTGGGCCGCCGGTGATGACCTGGACTACGACGCGATCGGCCGCATCCGCGACGAAGGCTTCAAGCATTCGCACGTGATGGAGACAATGAGCCAACTGACGGACCAGATCGGGCCGCGGCTGACCGGGTCGCCGAACATGAAGCGCGCCAACGAGTGGACGCGCGACCAACTGGCCGCGTGGGGCTTGCAGAACGCGCACCTCGAATCGTGGGGCCCGTACGGCAAGGGCTGGTCGCAGGAATACGTGAACGTGCGGATGACGTCGCCGGACGTTTTCCCCGTGATCGCCTATCCGCAGGCGTGGACGCCGGGAACGAACGGCGTGGTGAAGGCGAAGGCCGTGGCGGTGAAGATCGAGACCAAGGACGACATCGAGAAGTACAAAGGCAAACTCGCGGGCGCCGTGGTGCTGTACGGCGACATGCGCGAAGTGAAGCCGCACGAGAAGGCCGAGCTCTCGCGCTACGACGAGAAGGGCCTGGAAGATGTGGCGCAATACAACATCCCGACGGGACAGAATCCGTTCGGCGGGCGCAACAATCCGTTCGGGCGGCAGGCGCGCGAGCTGCAGGACGCGGTCCGCAAGCTGTGGGCCGACGAGAAGCCGGCGGCCGTGATCGTGCCGGGCCGCGGCGATGGCGGCACGGTATTCGTGCAGGGCGGCGGTAACTATCAGCCGGGTCGTGAATTCCCGGTGCCGGAGTTGAGCATGGCGATCGAGCACTACGGTCGCATCTCGCGGCTGCTGGCGCGCAACATCCCGGTGGAGCTGGAACTCGACGTGCGCACCACGTTCTACGATTCGCCGGAGCAGTGGAACACGGTGGCGGAGATCCCGGGCTCGGATCCGAAACTGAAAGACGAAGTCATCATGCTCGGCGGGCACCTCGATTCCTGGCATACGGGCACAGGCGCGACCGATAACGGCGCGGGTTGTGGCGTGATGATGGAAGCGGTCCGCATCCTGCAGGCGCTGAAGAATTCTGGCGCGATCAAGCCGCGGCGCACCATCCGCATCGCGCTGTGGTCGGGCGAAGAAGAGGGCCTGCTCGGTTCGCGCGCGTATGCGAAGCAGCACTTCGGTGAGCGGCAGCAGAGCGCAGCGGATCGCAATCCCGATCCGAACGTCCCTGACTTCCTGCGCGTGGCGACGGGGCCGATGCAACTGAAGCCGGAGCAGGAAAAGATCTCGGCGTACTTCAACGTGGACAACGGCACGGGCAAGATCCGCGGCATCTACACGCAGGAGAATGCCGCGGTGGCGCCGATCTTCCAGAAGTGGTTCCAGCCGTTCAGCGACCTGAGCGCGGGCACGATCACCATGCGGACGACCGGTGGCACCGACCACCTGTCATTCGACGCGGTCGGGATCCCGGGATTCCAGTTCATCCAGGATGAAGTGGAATACAGCTCGCGGACGCATCACTCGAACATGGACGTGTACGAGCGGTTGCAGCCGGCTGACATGATGCAGAATGCCGTGATCGTGGCGGCGTTCGTATACAACGCGGCACAGCGCGACGGCAAGATGCCGCGCAAGGCGATCGCGCCTCCGCCGCCGGCTCCGGGCGCGCAGCGCGCGGCGACCGACCAGGTGATCCAGGCGCCGCCGAACACCGGGGCGCAGACCGCGGGACAGAACACGAACGCGGGACAGGGACAGGGCGGGCATCCGCAGCAGTAATCTGTGGTTTCCGAGCAAGGCCCGGTGCGAAATGCGCCGGGCCTTTTTCTGTTACAAACCCGTAGATCCTTCGGCCATCCCGAAGCTTCGGGAGAGGGCCTCAGGATGACGGAGCGAGAGTTTTTGTGAGAAAGGTGCTGACGCGCGGGTCGAAGGGGCGTCCGTGGGGTCCTTCGACTCGTGCTCGGCTCGCTGCGCTCACCTCGCACTCGCTCAGGATGAGCGGGGTGAGTAGTATGCGAGCGTGCTGTTAACGATCGAAAAGATGATCTATGGCGGCGACGGACTGGCGCGCTTGCCGGCCGATCCCGCTATGCGGGACGAGCGTGGCAAGGCCGTGTTCGTACCGTTCGTACTGCCGGGCGAGCAGGTGGAAGCGCGCATCGTTGAAGAGAAGCCGGGATTCGCGCGGGCACAGGCGGAGCGCGTCGTTTCTTCGTCGCCGCTGCGCGTCGAGCCGCAATGTCCTTACTACCAGCGCTGCGGTGGGTGTCATTACCAGCACACGGACTATGAACATCAACTGGAGATCAAGACAGCGATCCTGCGCGAGAACCTGCGGCGGCTGGCGAAGCTGGAGTGGCCGGGCGAGATCGTGGTGCATCCTTCGCCGCCGTGGAATTACCGGAACCGGACGCGGCTGCAAGTCAGGACCGAGCCGGAGTTCATGCTGGGATATTACAAGTTCGGGTCGCACGAGTTGTTACCCGTGGAGCAGTGCCCGATCAGCTCGCCGCTGATCAATCGGGCGATCGGGGCGGTGCTGGAGGCGGGGCGTGCGCGGCAGCTTCCGGCGGGCGCAAGCGAGATAGAGTTCTTTGCGGATGCGGCTGACAGGCATTTGCTGGTGGAGGTTTACGCGGAAGCCGGAGCGACCGAATGGGTGAACGCGTTGCAGCCAAGCGTGCCGGAAGTGTCGACGGTGGCTGTGCGTCGGCAAGCAAGCACAGCCGAGGCGGCTGTGCCACACGAGTCTGCCGGGCAGGAAGCGCTCCAGTACGCGACACAGAATGATGGCTACCGCGTCAGCGCGGGATCGTTCTTCCAGACGAATCGGCATCTCATCGACGAGTTGATCAACATTGTGACCGCTGGTCAAAGCGGTGCGCTGGCGCTTGATCTGTACGCGGGCGTCGGATTGTTTACGCTGCCGCTGGCGCGGACGTTCGAGCGCGTGGTCGCGGTGGAATCGGCGGAGAACTCGCACGCCGATCTCGTGCACAATGCACCGGCGAACGTGAAGTGCGTGCGCGCGACGACGCAGGAGTATCTGCAGAAGGCCAAGGGCAGACGGCCGGATTTCGTGGTCGTGGATCCGCCGCGGGCGGGGTTGGGCGCGAGCGTGGTGAAGTCGCTGGTTGCGCTGGCGCCGCGGCGGCTGACGTATGTCTCGTGCGATCCGGCGACGCTAGGGCGCGACTTGAAAGGCCTGCTGGAAGGCGGGTTCCGCGTGGCCGAGGTACATCTGGTCGATCTGTTTCCGCAGACGTTTCACCTGGAAAGCGTGATACACCTGTCGCGCTGAAAATGGCCGCGCCGAGTCCAGGAATCACCACCAACGTTTCGTCCCACCCTGTCGCGCCAAGAGCGGGCGCGACAAGGGTGGGGCACCCGACATTTGGGATGGAACGCCCGCAGCTGCGCGAGCGGATGCCGGCGCTGTGGATCGCGTCCGCGTTTGCGGCGGGGATCATGGTGGCGCGCTACGTGTGGCGACCGGCGTCGTGGTGGTTGGTGGCGGCGATCGCGCTCGCGGTCTGCGCGGCGGTGCTAGCGCGGACGCGGGCGCGCGCGGCGTTTGTGGTCGGACTGGGGGCGATCGCGGCGGTGGGCGCGCTGACACATGCGGGGCAGATGGCGTCGGCACAGTTGCCGGATGTCGCGACGTTCACCACAGGTCGCGATGTGTACGTGGTCGCGCACGTGGTACGCGAGGCCGCGGCGAGTCAGGCGGAGCGACGGACGCTCGATGTCGAGACGGAAGCGGTGGAGTTTGCAGACGAGGAATCCCACCCTGTCCGCCAAATACAGGCGGACAAGGGTGGGGCACCCGGAGATTCTTCTCATCCCATTTTCGTTATTCGGTTGAGCGTTTATCCGCGCGGTGGTGAAGAAACAGAGGAAGAAACAGCGCGGCCGGAGTTCACGTACGGGCAGCGCATCGCGTTCACCGGACGGCTGCGGCCGCCGCACAATTTCGGAAATCCGGGCGCGTTCGACTATCGCGGGTATCTGGCGGAGCGCGGTGTCGTGGCGCTGGGGTCGGCGCGTGCGGACCGCGTCGAAGCGTTGCCGGGATTTGCGGGAACACGTTCGGGAGCTTGGCGCGCGAACGTGCGGCGTGCACTGTTGGCGCGCATCGCGGCGTTGTGGCAGCCGGCAGATGCAGCGCTGTTCTCGGCGATGCTGATCAGCGAGCGTTCGCTGGTGGCGCAGGAGTCGCGCCTCGACTTCCAAAGGAGCGGGACGTACCACCTGCTGGTGGTCGCGGGGCTGCACCTCGGGATCATCGCGGGGTTTGTGTACTGGACGTTGCGGCGGTTGCGCGCGAGCGAGATCGTGGCATCGCTCGCCACCGTGCTGGTCGCGGTTGGATATGCGTGGCTGGCGGATGACGGTGTTCCCATCTGGCGCGCGACCCTGATGCTGGCGGTGTATCTCACGGCGCGGTTGTGGTATCGCGAGCATGCGCGGCTGAATGCGATCGGCGTGGCAGCACTGGTGCTGTTGCTGCTCGATCCGCGCGCGCTGTTCGGCGCGAGCTTTCAACTCTCGCTGCTGGCGGTGCTGGCGATCGCCGGGATCGCGCTGCCGATCCTGGAGCGGACGTCGGCGCCGTACCGGCGGGCGCTGCGGAATCTGGAGGCGACGGAGTACGACCTGCACCTGGAGCCGCGAGCGGCGCAGTTCCGGTTGGACCTGAGAATGTTGATTGGGCGACTGGACCGTATCCCACCCTTCGCTGTCGCTCAGGGTGGGGCACCCGCAGATTTGGGTGGCGCAAACAAAAAAGACCCACCCAAGCAAAACCGGCTTGTGCGCCACCCCGCCAAGCCAACAACGGGCTTTTCGGGGACCCCGGGGTGGGGCACCCAAATCGGGTGGGGCACCCGACTCATCGTTGTGCAAACCGTCCGGGTGGCACTGAGCGTGTGGGAGATCCTGGTGGTTTCGGCCGTCTTGCAGCTCGCGCTGGCGTGGCCGATGGCGCAGTACTTCCATCGTGCGATCACGCTGGGTCTGCCGGGGAATATCGTGGCGGTGCCGCTGGCGGCGGCGATGTTGCCGGCGGCGGCGCTGGCGCTGGCGCTGAGCTTTGTATCGCTCAAACTCGCGGCTTTGCCGGCGGCACTGGCGGCGCTGCTGCTGCATGGCGTGACGGGCACGATGAGCTGGCTGGGCGGATGGCACGCCGCGGATGTTCGCGTGGCAACACCGACGGTGGCTATCGCGCTCGGTTGTGCCGCGGCTTTGATCGTGGCGGCGCTCGGGGTGCGCCGGCGGCGAGTGCCAGCATTCGCGAGTGTCGTGGTGCTTGGGGCAGCGGCGTGGCTGCTGACGTTGCCGCATCCTGCGACCACGGCCGGAGTGCTGGAGTTCACGGCGATCGACGTGGGGCAGGGCGACGCGCTGCTCATCGTCACGCCGCAGGGAAAGACGCTGCTGGTAGATGGCGGCGGGGCGGTGGGATTCGCACGCAGCGAGTTCGACTACGGGGAAGAAGTCGTCTCAACGTACCTGTGGGAGCGCGGGATCACGCGGCTGGATGCGGTGGCGCTGACGCACGCGCACCAGGACCACATCGGCGGGCTGCGCTCCGTGCTGCGGAATTTCCGCCCGCGATATTTGTGGCTGGCAAAGAACCCGGCGACGCCGGCGATGCGCGAGCTATTGGCAGCGGCGCGGGAGTATGGCGTCACGGTCGCCGAGCGGCGACAAGACCAGCGCTTCGAGTTCGGCGGCGCGCAGATCGAAGTGCTGGAGCCACCGGCGGATTGGGAAGTCGCGGCGCAGGCGCGCAACAACGATTCACTGGTGCTGCGCGTGCAATATGGCGCGACGTCGGTGCTCCTGCCGGGTGACGTCGAGAAGCAAATGGAGCGCGTGCTGGCGCAACAGGATTGCCGCGCCGACGTGCTGAAGGTACCGCATCACGGCAGTGCGACGTCATCTTCCGAAGAGTTGCTGCAGGCTGTGCACCCGCGCTATGCGGTGATCTCGGCGGGGCCGCGTAATCCCTTCGGACATCCGCGCGCCGACGTGGTGGCACGGCTGGCGGCGGCACACGCGCGCACGTATCGCACGGACACGAATGGCGCGGTCACATTCCTTCTGAATGGGCGCAGCGTGGAGGCTACGCTGCCGAGTCTTCGTTGAGGGTGTCGGAGTCCGGTCCATCATCGACCGGCTCGGGACCCGAGGCGCGATATTCGGCGATGAGGCGGCGCGCTTCCTCGGCCTGTTGCGGCGGCACGCGCACGGTCACGCCGCCGACGCCCGGCAGGACGTCTTGCGGCGCTTCGCGGCCGGCGATCAGTGTAGGGATGCCGGCGGAGTCGAGCAGGCCGCGCACGACCATCGCTTCGGATTCCTGGTGGGTGTCAAAGACAGCGACCAGCGGGTCGTAATCCGGAACAGCGGGCGCGAGTTCCTCAGAGCGATCGTCCATAAAGATATTGGATGCTTTCCGGTACGGATGCGCAAGCGTGCGTTGCGCGCGAAGGCGTGCCCCTCCGAAAGATACCGACCGCACGCACGACAGTAACGCAGGAGGTCTAAAAAACGGGTGTAAGATGCGCGCAGTTTGCGGCTGAGTGTCAGAAATCCGCAGCCGAAGCGGCTTTTCGACATCGAATCTGTAGAGGTGACCATGGAACTGCAGGAGCACAGCCAGGGAACGCGGATCCAGGACCAGGCGGAGATCGACGAGGAGAATAGAAAGATACGGCGGTTGCAGCTCCTGATGAACATGGTGATGTCGGTGATCAGTCAGGATGAAGACCTGACACTCGAGCAGGCGTCGCGCATGGCGGCGCAAGCGAAGCAGGCGGCGCTGGCGATGTTTCCCGACAAGGAGTTCGTGTTCGACATCCTGTACAGGCCGCGGCTCCAGCGGCTGCTGAACGAGAGATTCCGGCTGCAGTAGTGATAACGCGCGCGACTTCGGTGGTCCTATAGGGTCCTTCGACTGTGCTCGTCCGCCGCGGCGGACTCGCTCCGCTCAGGATGACAGCGTTGTTTTCTGACTAGCGTCGTGCTGCGCGCGAGCGCACAGCCGAGGGCGCCTGTGCCACGCGTTTGTCCTTCGTCCGATAAACAATCCTTCCACCGACGATCGTGGCTGCCACTCTGCCCGTGAACTTCCAGCCATCGAAGGGTGAATTGTGCGAGCGCGAGCGCGACTGTGCTACGGCGAACGTCCAGCGCGCATGGGGATCGAACACGGTGACGTCGGCGATGGCGCCCGGGCGCAGTGTACCGCGGTCGTGCAGGCCGGCGATGCGCGCGGGATTCGTGGACAGCAGCTCGACGATGCGGGTGAGCGGCACGCCGTCGCGGTGATGCAGCTCGGTGAGCGCGATGGGGAGCGCGGTCTCGAGGCCGGTGATGCCGAAGGGAGCGCGGTCGAATTCCTGGCGCTTCTCGAAGAGCGCGTGCGGTGCGTGGTCGGTGGCGATGGCGTCGATGGTCCCGTCGGCGAGGCCGCGGCGCAGGGCTTCGCGGTCGGCGCGGGAGCGCAGCGGCGGATTCATCTTGCAGTTGGTGTCGTAGTCACCGACGTCTTCATCGGTCAAAACGAAGTGATGCGGCGTGACCTCGCAGGTGATCGTGCCTTTGTTCTTCTCACGCTTGGCTTCGCGCACGGCGGCGAGCGCGGTCGCAGTCGAGAGATGCGCAACATGCATGTGCGCGCCGACGGCGCGGGCGAGCGCGATGTCACGCTCCACGATGCCGGCTTCGGCGTCAACGCTCATGCCTCGCAGGCCGAGGCGGAACGCCGTAGGACCTTCGTGCATGGAGCAGCCGCCGGTAAGGCGCGTGTCTTCGGCGTGCTGGATGATCGGCACATCGAGCGCGGCCGCGCGCTCGAGGGCGGCCCGCATCATCTCGGGATCGAGGACGGGCTTGCCGTCGTCGGTGAAAGCAACGGCGCCGGCCTGGCGCAACGCAACGAAGTCCGTGAGCTTCTCACCGGCGCTGGCCTGCGTGACGGCAGCGATCGGGAAGACGTTGACCACGGCGCCGCGCTCGGGCTGCTGCATCCAGCGCGTGATGGCCGGCAGGTCGTTCACCGGATTCGTGTTCGGCATGCAGCACACGCTGGTGAATCCGCCGGCGGCCGCTGCCGCGGTGCCGGTGGCGATCGTCTCTTTGTGGAACTGGCCGGGCTCGCGCAGATGAACGTGCAGATCGATGAGTCCGGGACAGAGGACGAGTCCGCGCGCGTCGAGAGTCTCGTCAGCTTTGAGCTTGGAGCCGAGCTCGGCGATGCGACCGTCGCGGATCAGGACATCGGTGGTCGCGTCGAGTGATTGCGACGGATCGATGACGCGGGCGGATTTGACAAGCAAAGTCATAGGGGCATGCCGCAGATGAACGCAGATGAACGCAGATCAAACACTTGAAAAACCCTGTGTTGATCTGCGTTGATCTGCGGCGAAAAGGTTTTCATGCGGCCCCCAGAGCATGCGCGAGGATCGCGCGACGAATGGGGACGCCGTTGTGGACTTGCTGCAGAATGACGGCGCGCGAGCTGTCGGCGACGGCGTCAATGATCTCCATGCCGCGGATCATGGGGCCGGGGTGCATCACGATGGCGTCGCGCTTGGCCAGCTTGAGGCGCTCGGGCGTCATCTGGTATTCGGCGGCGTAATCCTCGGCGCGGAAATCGGCGCCGGCGAAGCGCTCTTTCTGGACACGCAGCAGCATAACGACATCGGCGCCGCGAATGGCCTTCTCAACGCTGCGCGTGAGCTCGAGCGCGGGCGCGAGCGAGACGGCGACCGCGGGAACGAGGGAAGGAGGGCCGCAGAGCGTGATGCGCGCACCGAACTTCGAGAGCAGGTGGATGTTCGAGCGTGCGACGCGCGAGTGGTAGATATCGCCGATGACGGCGACCCGCAGGCCTTTCAGGGAGCGCTTGCTGCGCAGGATGGTGTAAGCGTCGAGCAGCGCCTGCGATGGATGTTCATGCATGCCGTCGCCGGCGTTGATGATGGGGATATCGAGGTGGCGCGCGAGAAAGTGGGGCGCGCCGGATGAAGGGTGCCGGATGACGATGAGTTCAGCGCCAAGCGCGCGCAGCGTCTGGCCGGTGTCAATGAGCGACTCGCCTTTCTCGATGCTCGAGGCGGTCGCGTTGACGAGATACGTCGAGGCGCCGAGTGACTTGGCGGCCAGCTCGAACGAGACGCGCGTGCGCGTCGAGGCTTCGTAGAAGAGAAGACCGATGTGGCGTCCGCGGAGCAGAGGGCGGAGGCGGGGCCGGTCCATCTTTTTTGCGAGAGAAAGCAGACGGGAAATAGCGGCGCGATCGAGCGACTCGATACCGAGCAGTGACCGCGGAGAGCGCATTTATTAGCTATTTGTTATTCGTTATTAGTTATTTCCCACCCTCGCTCGTCGCGCGCTGCTCGACTACGCGAAGGATGGGGCACGCGGCGTTGTAACTTCATCCCGCAGCGGCTAAAGCCGCAATAGGTTGAGAGCGACAAACGGCGCAGCTAAAGCTGCGCCCTTACGAAATCAGTCGGTCCGCTCCACCAGCAGGACCTTCTCTGCGCCGTCGACTTCCTGGAACTTCACTTCGATGATCTCGCGCGCGGTGGTCTGCACCATGCGGCCGACGAAGGCGGCTTCGATGGGCAGCTCGCGATGGCCGCGGTCGATGAGCACGGCCAGTTGCACGCGCGCCGGGCGGCCGTGGTCGAAGAGCGCATCGAGCGCAGCGCGCGTGGTGCGGCCGGTGTAGAGCACGTCGTCGCACAGGATGACGTTCATGTCGGTGACGGGGCAGCCGATGTCGCCGCGCTGCACCACGGGCTTCGGGCCGACGGTGGAGAGGTCATCGCGATAGAGCGTGATGTCGAGCGTGCCGACGGGCACAGGCTTCTTCTCGATGTCGCCGATCAGTTTGCCCAGGCGCTGCGCCAGTGGCACGCCGCGCCGGCGGATGCCGATGAGCCCGAGCTTCTCCACGCCGCCATTCTTTTCGACGATCTCGTGCGCCAGGCGGACGAGCGTGCGCTCGATCTCGGACGCCGACATGAGTTGTGATTTGACGCGCAGGTTGGGCTCACGGGAGGTGGTGGTGGTGGACATGCCGAAGGGCATTATACAAAAGCGTCGTCGGTCGTTGGTCTTTGGCCGTTGGCAAGACAATGAACGGAAGCAGTGGGGCCGCTAGCGATCGTCACGTGGCTGCATGGCGGCCCAGACGGCGCCGCCGATGGAGCCGAGCACCAGAAACATGATCAGTACGAAGACGAAACCCAGGGTCACGACCAGCGCCATGCCTGCGGGCGAGAGGAACCTCTGCATCATCTCCTGGATTTGGGGATCGGGATTGCGACGCGCCGATTCCTCGATGGCACGGCGCATGGCTTCCCGCGATTCCGGCCCACCGAGCGTGAGTTCGAGCACGGTGACGAA
>CAYWSH010000130.1:0-10829 GCA_964460655.1 uncultured Terriglobales bacterium
GGCCGTGCTCGCCGGCGCGCGCCGCTTCGATGGCGGCGTTGAGCGCCAGCAGGTTCGTCTGCTCGGCGAGGTCGTCGATGACCTCGATGATCTTGCCGATGTTGTCGGCTTTGGTATCGAGTTCGGTGATGATGGCCGACGATTGCTGGATGGACTGGTTGATCCGATTCAGCCCGTCGGTGGCCTTTTCCATGGTGCCGATGCCGCTCTGTACCTCGTCGCGCGAACGCTGCGAGATGTCCACGAGCGACTTGGCCGTGTCCGTGACCCGCTGGATCGAAGCGACCATCTGGTCGATCGAAGCCGAGGTCTCGCTCACGCTGGCGGCCTGCACCTGCGTGTTCTTCACCATGTTCTGCACGTTCACGCTGATCTCGTGCATCGTGCTGGTGACTTCGTCGATGGCCGAGGCCGCCTGGACGTTGATCTTGGCGGATTCTTCCGAAGCGCTCGCCACTTCCGTGGAGCCGCCGGCCACTTGCGTGGCGCTGTCGCGGATCTGGCGGACGACGCGGCGCAGCCCGGTGGCCATCTGCGCGAAGCCGTTGCCGAGCGTGTCGCGCTCGGAGCGCGGCGTCACCTGCGTGGTGAGGTCGCCGCCCACGATGGCGTCGGATACCGCCGCCATCTCTTTCAGGTAAACGACCATGCGGGCGAACGTGCCGGCAAGTACGCCGATCTCGTCGCTGCGGTCGATGTCGATCTTCTGGTCGAGGTCGCCGGTTTCTGCGATCTCGCGCGCGGCGCCGATCAGTTTGCCGAGCGGTACGGTGATGGACTTGGCCGTGAAGTAGGCGATGGCCGTGCCTCCGCCGATGGCCGATAGTGCGAACACGATCGACAGCAGCAGCATGAGGTTGCTGGCAAGGTTGTCGGAATCACTCTGCGCGGTGAGCGCGTCCAGCGTGGCCTTCTCCGCTTCCACGAGCGGCGCGGTCGACTTCTTCAGCCAACTCGCCGGATCGAGGTTGAGGTAATAGACCTGCAGGTCGGCAACGGTGCCGTTGCCCTCGTCCACCTGCTTGCGCTTCTCCACCAGGACCTGCGCAAAGTTGGTGCGCCAGTCCTTCTCTGCCTGCGCGGCACGCTCGAAATACGGGCGCTGCTGCGGCTCGAGGGCCGCGACCGCCGTCAGTTTGGCCTGCAGGGCGGCAACCCCATCTTCGACCTTGCGGGCGTCGTCGGGGATGCCGCTCAGCAGGTAGTTGCCGAGGTTCAGGCGGTTCGACGACATCTGCAGCTTGACCTGCGCGATGGTGTCGAGCACCTGGATGGAGGTGGCGGTGTTCGTCCGGGCCTTGCGCGTGCGCAAAAGCGCCGCGAAGTTCACCAGGCTGAGGAGGAACACCAGCGCAATGACTCCGAAAAAGCCGTAGTACAGTTTTTTACCGATACTCATCTGCCTGCCTTCACGAACCAAAGAATGATTGGGACCGGGTTACTGCAGGTTGAACTTCACGTCGACGATCTGGGTGCTCTCCGGACCGGACTCGTAGCGCCACTGCTTCACGGCGCTGACCGCGGCTTCCGCGAGGACCGGATGACCGCCCACGACCTTGATGTTGCGCACGCTGCCGTCGCCGGCAACCAGCACTTCCAGTTTCACGGTGCCGCTGAGGCCGTTGCGCTTCGCCATCTCGGGATACGCGGGGTTGACCTTGTTCTTAATGCGACGCTCGCTAGCGGCGAACGAGAACAGGGAAAAAGTGAAGACGAGCGCGAGCACCATGCAGATTGCCCGGCGGTTGAACATCTGGCGGATCGAAGCCATTAGTAACTTGCCTCCAAAGAAGTGTGAATGCGACTGTGCTATATGCACGAGGCGTGCCAAGCCCGGCGGAGCGCCGGGATGGCGCGGCGAAACTCGCGGCAAGCCTTGCTGGACGCGGCTTTTAGCGGTTACGTGCGTACCCGTGCCGGCGGATCAGCGGCCTGTGGAAGTCTCACTGGAGACTGAGACCGTCTCCGGGGTCGCAGGGGAGGCGTGCGACGGCGATCCGCTCCTTGCGCTAGCGCAAGGATGAGACTGCGCGGGCGCAACGACAGACTTTCTCAAAATTGCGATTATTCGCGCGCCCCACAAACACCACAGTCGTTATCAGCGAAGACACAGCGGAGCCGCCGGTTCAGGCGGCGAAGCGCGGTGGCAGGCCTTCTGGGTCCCAAGGTGAGCACTGGCCGCCAGCGGTGTTGGAGCGGAGCGACAGAAAATAAAGAGGATTAAGCGATGGTGCAACCCCCGAGCAACCTACGGTGCCTGATCGTGGACGATGACGATGGCATCCGTAAGCTGAGCATCAAAGTGGCCGAATCAGTAGGTTTCACGTGCGCGCAGGCCGATTGTGCCGAGACCGCACTGCAGATGATGGAGGTCGAGCCGCCCGCGGTCGTGCTCACCGACATGGTCCTGCCCGATATCAATGGCATCGAGCTGGTGCGCCAGGCGCGCACTCGCCTCCCCAACGCCGAGTTCGCCGTCATGACTGGCTACGGGTCCATTGAGACGGCGATCCAGGCCACGCGCCTTGGCGCCTTCGACTACATCACCAAGCCGTTCAGCCTGGCGGACCTGAAGTCGCTGCTGACGCGCATGCACTACAAGGCCAGCAATGTGGCCGCGCTGATGCCGGCGGCGCCGAGTCGCACGGCCGAGATCAGCGGCATCGTCGGCTCCTCGCCGAAGGTGCAGGAGATGCTGAACCTGGTGGACCGCGTGAAGGACCTGCGCATGCCGGTGCTGATCACCGGCGAGAGCGGCACCGGCAAGGAATTGGTCACCCGCGCCCTGCACGAGAGCAGCATGAACGCCAAGCGGCCGTTCATCGTGGTGGATTGCGGCGCCCTGGTGCCCACCCTCATCGAGTCTGAACTGTTCGGCTATGAGAAAGGCGCCTTCACCGGCGCTGCCGCCAGCAAGCAAGGCCTGTTCCAGCATGCCGATGGTGGCACCATCTTCCTCGACGAGATCGGGGAGCTGCCGCTCGAGATGCAGACCAAGCTGTTGCGCGTGCTGCAACAGAAAGAAGTCCGTCCGGTGGGCAGCCATCGCCAGGTGAAGGTGGATGTGCGCGTCATCGCGGCGACGAATCGCAACCTCGAGATCGAATATCGCGAAGGCCGCTTCCGCAAGGACCTGTTCTTCCGCCTGAACGTCGTCAGCCTGCAACTGCCGGCGCTGCGCGAGCGCCGCTCCGACATTCCGCAACTGGCGCAGCACTTCGTTCGCAAGTTCGCCGGCCGCGACCTGGCGATCGCAGCGGCCGCGAGCGATGCAATGATGCGTTACGACTGGCCGGGCAACATCCGCGAGCTGGAGAATTGCATGGAACGCGCCGTCGCGCTCGGCAACCAGAGCACGGTGGAGCTGCAAGACCTGCCGTGGAACGTGCAGCGCGGGCCGGAAGCCGCGGTCGCAGCGGCCATGCCTGCCGCCGCACCCGCGCAGGAAGAGATCACCGAGCTCGAGAAGGTCGAGCGCGAAACGATCGTCCGCTTGCTGCAGCAAGCGCACGGCGACAAAGAGCGCGCGCAGGAGCTGCTCGGCGTGAGCCGCGCCACACTCTATCGCAAGCTGAAGCGCTACCACATCGGTGGCGCGGAACTGGAAGCGCCCGTCGCTTCCGCCTCGTAAGTCGCTGAGACGGCATCTCGCTCTTGAGATTCCCCGCTCTCTCAGCTGTGCATTTCGCCACGCGCGCCACGTAAATCAGCGGTTCTTCTACGGCGCGCGTTTGGCATAGCGATTGCAAAAGTGAATAGCAGCGAGGCTGCGGACCTGACACCGGCCGAATGGTCACCGGTCGGACCGTCGGGTCCCACCTCGGCACATATTCATCCGCATTCATACGAGGCAATCGATGGAAGTCGGCATCACGAGCAATCAGGAAAGCGCAGCCGGACGTTTGGCGCGCATCTTCCCCGGCGCGACTCCTATGCGCATCCCGGTGCGCCTGGAGCGCAAGAACGGCATGGCCGAGAACACGGCGATCGAGTTCGGCACCGGCCAGGAATTCATCTTCCACACGGAAAAGCATTTGCGGTTCGATGAGGTCGTCCGGCTGCGCAACCACAACGGATCGATCGACCTGCTGGTCCGCATCGTGGCGTCGTACTGGATCGATGCACGGCAGATCGTCGCCGCGCGTGCGATCACGCAACCGGGAGCCAAGCAATGACGCGGCCGGATCGGCAGCAAGTCGCCGAGACGCCCTGGGTCCTGGTGATCAGCGATGACGCGGAGTTCATTCGTGAACTCGAGCGCCGCTGGCAGACCGAGCGCAACGTGCCGCACTTCAATCCTATGACCAGCGAAGTCTGGCAAAACTCGGCGGTCGCGGGCTGCGACCTGGCCATCGTCGGCCCGGTCTACAGCGCGTCGTTGCCGCACGTCCTGGTGCTGGCCGCCTCGGCGCCGGCCGCGCTGGCCTTGCTGCCCGCGTCGGTCTCGCTGCCGCAAGTGCGCATCGAGCACCCCAAGGTCGTGTCGCTGCGCGAGAGCACCGATAGGGTCGAAGTCGCGATCTCCGTCGGCAAGGAGATGCTGCGCCGCCGCGCCAGTGAAAAGAGCCTGGAAAAAGCCCAGCGCGAGCTGCACGACAACGAAAAATACGTCGCGCTCGGCCGCTATGTGCTCGACGCGCGCCACAACTTCAACAACGCGCTGACTGCCGTGCTCGGCACCACCGAGCTGATGCAGTTGCACGCGCCGCAGTCGCCGGCACAGGTCGCCGAGCAGGTGAAGACCATCCAGATGATGGCGCTGCGCCTGCAAGGCATCATGCAGCGCTTCTCGTCGCTGGAGTCGGAGATCTACTCCGCCGAGCAGAAGACGCTGGCGCACAACGGCGTGCTGCGCTTCCCCCCGCCCGAGAGAGCAGGTGTGAAGCTGTGAAGAAGGTGCTCATCGTCGACGACTCGGCGGCGCAGGCAGGCATGATGCGCGCCGTGCTCGAGCAGGCCGGTTACAGCCCGGTGGCGATCAGCGATCCGCGCGTGGTCGAGCAGACCATCGCCGCGGAGCGCCCGCAGCTCGTGCTGCTCGACGTCGTGATGCCCGTACGCAACGGTTTCCAGGTGTGCCGCGAGCTGAAGTCGAATGCGCTCTTCCAGCGCATCCCCGTCGTCCTCGTGACGTCGAAGGATTCCGATAGCGATCGCTATTGGGCACAGCAGCAGGGCGCTGATGGATTCATCACCAAGCCGTTCACCGGGGAGCAGTTACTGCGCGAGGTGGGGAGGTTCGTGGCATGAGCGATGACCTGATCCTCGAAGGGCTCGAACTGGAGCCCGTCGCCGAGCCGGCGGCCGAGGCAGCTGAAGAAACGCTGCTGCCCGAGCACCAGTACTGCATCTTCCGCGCGGGCCGTGAGCGTTTCTGCGTTCCGGTGCACGACGTGGAGGAAGTGGTCGAGTGGCCGACGGTGACGCCGTTGCCGCTCGCACCGAGTTTTCTTTTGGGGATCTTCAATCTGCGCGGGGCGATCGTGCCCATCGTAGACATTGCTTTTACGGCCACGGCGCGGCACGAACAGCGGCCGCGGCACGTCGTAGTGGGATTGCTGGGACAACCGAAAGATCAGGGAGCGATGCGTCTTGGGCTCGCGGCCGATGAGGTGATCGGCACCTACACCACGCGCGAGCCGCTGTTGCGCGACGAAGCGCCCCGTGACGTGCCGCACTGCTGCGGCATGTTGCGGCACGGCGACAAACTCGCGCTGGCGCTGGACCTGAAGCGCGTGGTCGAAGCTTTCGCCGTTCCAGTCATATGAAGGAGTGGATATGCAGAGTTTGAATTCGCGGATCAAATTACTGGCCAGTTGTGCCGCCGTGGCTTTCGCCGCGGTGTTGCTGCTGGCGTATCGTGCCGGCGCCCAGTCGGGCGGCGTGGCACTGACCGACGTCTTTTCGGCGCCGGGCGGGGCCGGGTCGCTGGTCGTCTTCGGCGCGCTCATCAGCTTCGTCACCAGCTGCACGCTCGCCGTGTTGCTCATCCGTTGGATCGCAACGCCTGTGGCCCAGCTGCAGGACGTCTCGTCGCGCATGGCGAAGGGCGACTACAACGGCCAGGCCGACATCGCGTCGAACGATGAGTTCGGCGTGATCGGCGACAACCTGCGCGCTGCCTGCCAGCGCGTGGCCAAGGCCGTGAACAACGAGCAGGCACAGCGCTCGCTGCAACGCAGCGTCACCGATTTCCTCGCCATCGTCAGCCAGATCGCGCGCGGCGACCTCACGCTGCGCGGCGCCGTCACCAATGACGCGCTGGGCAACGTGGTCGATTCGGTCAACTACATGCTCGACAACCTGGTGAAGGTGCTCGAGCGCGTGCGCAAAGACGCTATCGAGGTGTCCAGCAGCGCCAACGAGATCCTGATCGCGTCGGAAGAGATGTCGACCGGCGCGGTACAGCAGGACCAGGAGATCACCAACACCTCATCGGCCGTGGAAGAACTGACGGTCTCGATGAAGCAGGTGTCGAACAACGCGGAAGCGTCGGCCGAGGCCGCGCGCCGCGCGCTCGACGCCGCCGAGCAGGGCAACCGCGCCGTGCGCGACACGCTGGAAGGCATGCAGCGCATCCGCTCGTCGGTGTCGGCCACGGCGAAGAAGATCAAGTCGCTGGGCGACCGCTCGCTCGAGATCTCCGAGATCATCAACGTCATCAACGCCATCACCGAGCAGACGAACCTGCTCGCGCTCAATGCCGCCATCGAAGCGGCGCGCGCAGGCGAGGCGGGACGCGGCTTTGCCGTCGTCGCCGACGAAGTCCGCAAGCTCGCCGAGCACTCCCGCACCGCGACGAAGGACATCGCGGCGCTCATCAAGGCCATCCAGGCGGAAACGAACGAAGCCGTCGTGGTCATGGAAGAAGGCACGAAGGAAGTGGAAGTCGGCGCTCGCCTGGCTGATCAGGCCGGCCGCGCGCTGGAAGCCATCTCCAGCGTGGTGCGGCAGTCCGCGGAACTCGTGCAGGAGATCTCGCTCGCGTCGAAGCAGCAGGTGCGCGGCACGGAAGGCGTGGCCAACGCGATGCAGATCATCTCGAACATCACGCGGCAAACCTCGCAAGGCGCGCGCCAGACGGCACGCACCGTCGAGAACATGGTGAAGCTGAGCGAACAGCTGAACGAGGCGCTTTCCCAGTTCCGCGTGAGCGGAACGTCCGCGCCCGCACCCGTGGCATTGCCCGCGGCCGAAGCGCGCGAACTCGCGCTCGTCGGCGCACGCCGTTAACGCAGCAACCAGCAGGACGCAGCCGTGACCAACATGAACACGCAGCCGCCAACCACGATCACGCTCCATGAGCTGTCGGAGATCCGCAGCTTCATCGAGCAGCGCTCGGGCATCGTCTTTGACGAGACGCGCGCGCGCTTCTTCGATGCGCGGCTGCGCCAACACATGGAGCACAAGGGGCTCGGCCACGGCACCGAATTGATCCGCCTGATGAAGAACTCCAACGCGGAGTACGACCAGCTGCTGGAGCGCGTGCTCACGCAGGAAACGTCGTTCTTCCGCTATCCCGCCATCTTCGAGGCACTGCAGCGGCGCGTGATCCCTGAGATCCATGCGCGCAAGTTCTGGCAAATGCCGCGCTCGCTGCGCGTATGGAGCGCCGGCTGTTCGACCGGCGAAGAACCCTACTCCATCGCCCTCGCGCTGCTGGAATCGCTGGAGAACGCGGATGCGTGGGAGTTGCAGGTGCTCGCGACTGACATCAGCCGCCGCGCATTGCAGGTCGCCGAAGCCGGGCGTTACACGCGCCGCCAGCTCCTGAGCCTGGCGCCACAGCAGATCGCGCGCTACTTCGAGATCCAGGGCAACGAATACACCGTGCGCCGGCGCGTGCGCGACCTGATCGCGTTCTCGCCGATGAACCTGGCGCAAATGGTTTACATGGGACGTTTCGACTGCATTTTTTGCATGAACGTCCTCATTTATTTCTCCGACGAGCTGCGGACAATGCTGATCCAGCGCTTCAGCGATTACCTGGAGCCGGGCGGCTATCTCTTCCTCGGACACGCGGAGTCCATGGCGAAGGCTGGCGCGGGACTTGAGCCCATCGTCGTCGGCGATTCCTTGATCTATCGCAAGGCACAACGCAATGTGGCAGGAGGTGCGGCATGAGCATCGCGTCGCCCGAATTCGTCGAGGTCTTCCTCCAGGAAGCCAGCGACCACCTGCAGTTCCTGCGCGAGTACTCCGGCATCCTGCTCGATCCGTATCCTGTGCCCGAGGACGTGCGGCGGCTCTACATCTCCGCGCACACACTGGAAGGCAGCTCGGGCCTGTACGGCTTCCCGCTGTTCCACGAGATCGCGGGGCGGCTGAACCACATCTTCCAGTACGCGATGAACGCGCCCATCGCGGCAGACGCGGCGGGGCCGCTCGTCGAATTCCTCTCCGAAGCGATCGCCGTGCTCGAGTCCGACCTGCTCATGGTGAGCACCAATGGACACGAGAACGATGACGAGATTGCCGAGTTCAAGCAGAAGTTTGCCTTTGCTTTCCAACCAGCAGTAGCAGAAGAGGTTACGTCGCACGATGAATACGCGACACCGGTCGCTGTGCCGGTCGAGGAAGCGCGCCCGGTCACGTTGCAGGAAGCCGCCTTCGCCCCGCTCGCGCCCGATGGCGACATTCCCGCGGAGATCCTCGAGTTCTTCGTGCCCGAAGCGGAAGAGCACCTTCAGGTCGTGCAGGAATGCCTGCTCGCGCTCGAAACGCAACACAACGTCGAAGACGTCAACAAGCTGTTCCGCTCCATCCATACCGTCAAGGGTTCGGCGGCGCAGGTCGGATTGCAGCGCATCGCGCGCGTTGCGCATCGCGCCGAGGACCTGATCGGACGCCTGCGCGACGGCGAGATCGAGCCGTCTGCCGAGATCATCGACATCTGCCTCGAAGCCACCGACGCGCTCAAGCGCCTGCTCTATCGCCAGTGGGAATCCGAAGAGCAGTTGCAGCAGAGTGTGAAGGCGCTGTTCAGCCGCATCCACCGCTACGCGCCGGAGGAAGGCGAAGTCTTCCTCGAGCACGTCCCTGCCCCGCCGGTCGCACACACGCACGAGCCGGTGGCGCACCACGACGAGCCGCAGGTTCATCAGCACGCGGTTCCGCATGCGGGCGACGAACCGGAAGCGGAGCCCGAATTCATTGCCGGGCTGCGCAGCAAAGAACCGGTCACGGTGCCGCAATCGAAGTCGGTGCGCATCGCGCTCGAGCGCCTCGACAGCATGATGAATGCCGTCGGCGAGCTGGTGATCAACCGTACGCGCATGCTCGGCCGCCTCGGCGAACTGGAGCGGCTGGCAGAAGTGCTGACGTTCTCCAAGGGCCGCATGTCGGAGAAGATCGACGGCTTCCAGGAGAAATACGAATTCGGCAAGTTGTTGCCGTCGCTCTCCGCGCCGCGCACGAGCGCGTTCCAGGGCGCGAACATCCCGGGCAACTTCCTCGCGAACGATTCTGACGGCGAGTTCTCGGAACTCGAGATGGACCGCTACGACGATTTCAACATCCTGTCGCGGTCGCTCACCGAGATCTCGGCCGACATCACCGAAGTCCTCACGCAGCTGGACGGCTTCGTGCGCAAGATCGACCAGGACATCGACGAGTTCACCAAGCTCGCCCATCGCCTGCAGGACGAGATCACGCAGGCGCGCATGGTGCCCATCGGCAACCTGTACACGCGCATCTCGCGCACTGTGCGCGACGCGGGCAAGGCCGCCGGCAAGGAAGTGCAGCTCACGCTCGCCGGCGCCGAGACGGAGCTCGACAACAACATCATCCAGCAGATCTCCGATCCGCTGCTGCACCTGGTACGCAACGCGGTGGCGCACGGCATCGAAGATCCGGCGGCGCGCTACAACGCTGGCAAGCCCGACCAAGGGAACCTGGCGGTGCGCGCGTATCACCGCGGCAATCACATCCTCATCGAAGTGCAGGATGACGGCGCGGGCATCGACTTCGAGAAAGTCCGCAGCCGCGCGGTCACCGCCGGCCTGGTCGAGGAGAGCCTGGCGGCGGCGCTCAGCGAGAGCGCGCTGCTCGACTTCCTCTTCCACCCCGGCTTCTCCACCGCCGATCGCAAGACGGAACTCGCGGGCCGCGGCGTCGGGCTCGACGTGGTGAAAGCGAACCTGAGCGCGCTCAACGGCGAGATCGCCGTCGATTCGCGACGCGGCCATGGCACCACGTTCACGCTCAAGGTGCCGCTCACGCTCATCATTTCCCAGGCACTGTTCGTGCGCTGCGGCGCCAGCACCTTCGCGCTGCCGCTCTCGGTGGTCGAGGAGATCCGCTTGCTGCCGGCCGCCGAGATCGAAGATGTCGGCGGGAAGCTGCTCACCAAAGTCCGCGACGTCGTCACCGAAGTCGTGCGGCTCGATGAGCAGCTCGGCTTGCCGCGCGTGGAGCCGGTGAACGGCACGTATCGCATGGTCATCGTCAGCGTGGGCGGACGCCAGGTCGGCATGATCGTGGAAGACGTGCTGCGCAAGGACGAGATCGTCATCAAGAGCCTGGGGGAGTATCTGCGCGGCGTGAAGCTCTTCCCCGGCACCACCATCGCTTCCGATGGCAGCCTGATCCTGTTGATGGACGTGAACCGCCTGATGGCCGGCGCCGTGCCGCAACCGGCGGCGCTCAGCAGCCCGGCAGCGCGCTTGTTCGCGCCCGGCGCGCTCGCGGTCGCCGCGGGCGAGATCCCGGCAGCGGCCATCGCTCCGCCGGCGCGCGAGAAAGTCATCGTGCTCGCGGACGATTCGATCAGCGTGCGGAAATTCGTCGGCAACATGCTGGAGAAGGCCGGCTATCGCGTGCGCCTGGCC
>CAYWSH010000131.1:0-10784 GCA_964460655.1 uncultured Terriglobales bacterium
AGCGCGGATTCAAGGAAGAGGATTTTGCCGACCTGCATCCCGGCGGCAAGCTGGGGAAGCGGCTGGCGCGCGTGGATTCACTCATGCACAAGGGCGATGCGCTGCCCCAGGTGGCCGCCACGACGCGCATGGCTGATGTGATCTACGAGATGTCGCGCAAGGGTCTTGGCGTGACGGCTGTGGTCGAGCAAGGCAAGCTGGCGGGCGTGATCAGCGATGGTGACTTGCGACGTCTGCTGGAGAAGCAAAGCCACAATGGTCGCAATGTCCTCGATCTGACCGCCGGCGATTGCATGACGCGCGCGCCGCAAACCGTCTCGCCCGATGCGTTTGCTGCGACGGCCCTCGCCCTGATGGAGCAGCGCAAGATCACCTCGCTGGCCGTGGTGGACGCGGAAAAGCGCCTGCTCGGTATCGTGCACCTGCACGACCTGTGGGGCACCGAGATGGTCTAAGCGCACTTTGGTGCCACTCTGTTCCGATTTCGGAACAAAACCAGAAATATGTTGTGATCGCACCGCCGAAGCGTAGCGTGCCGCGCATGGCAAGCATACGCATGGTCACCGTGGGCGATTCGGTCACCTGGGGCCAGGGGCTGGAGCGCCCGCACAAATCCGATCTTCTGGTCGCCACCAAGCTGGGCATCGCCGAAGCCGAGATCAAGGTAACGGCGCATTCCGGCGCCATCATCGGCGTCAACCGCGAGGCGGGTACGGTGGCACCGACGGGCGAAGTGCCGGATTCGTATCCGACGATCCTGGAGCAGGTGCGCGACTTCAACGATCCGCCGGACACGGTGGAACTGGTGCTGATCAACGGCGGCATCAACGACGTGAACGTGCGCACCATCCTGAACCCGCTGACCAGCTTCGACGATCTCGGCGATCGGACGCGCCTGCACTGCTATGAAGACATGAAGACGTTACTGCGTGCGGTCGCGGCGAAGTTCACGAATCCGGCGACACGCATCGCGGTACTCGGCTATTACGCCATCCTGAGTCTCGATTCGCTGAGCAAGGCCGACCACATCATGGCTTTGCTGCAGTTGCACGGCATCTCGTTCCCGCTGCATCTTGATCTCGGCCCGATCTTCCGGAAGATCGTCAGCCTGTGTATGCAGTTCCGCACCGATTCCACGCAGTACATCAAGCTCGCAGTAGGCCAAATGAATGCCGAGCTGGGCACGAAGCGGTTCGTTTTCGTGCCGTGTCCGTTCACTGACAAGAACGCCGTCTTCGCGTCCGATCCGCGGTTGTTCGGAGTCTCACTGCAGGGCATTCCGCCGCGCCCCGTGCCGCAGGATGAGGTCGCCACGGGGCGGGCGGTGTCGTGCGATATCTTCCATCATGACCCGCTGGATGTCCTGGCGCGCGAGCAGTGCCACTTCGCGTCGGCCGGGCATCCGAACCTGCCCGGAGCGCGCGACTTCGCCAATGTCATCGTGGTCGCGCTCAGCTGAGCGCAATTCGCGTCGCCGAGCGCGTTCTAGCGACAGGGATGATTGCGACGGCGCAACCGCGCGTCGCATCTAAAATGGTGTCGATCCCTTATGCGGCGAGTCTTTCAATACGGCATCCTGCTTGGCGTACTGGCGCTGGCCGGCGGAATCATTGCGCCGCCGGCACTCGATGCGCAGGTACGCACGAAGCGCATCATCCTGAAAGACGGTTCGTACCAGCCGGCTACTAAATGGGAAGTGAAAGGTGAGCGCGTGCGCTACTACAGCGCCGAGCGCTTCGCGTGGGAGGAGTTGCCCAACTCGCTCGTGGACTGGCCGGCGACGGAGAAATTCAACGCTGACCTTTCCGCTCCCAGCGCCGCGACGCTCGAGGCCGAGGCCGAGCTGAAGGCGGAGCGCGCTAAAGAAGAAGAAGCTTCGCCCCTGGCGTCGCCCGGTATCCGCCTGCCGGCGACCGGCGGCGTCTACATGCTCGATACGTATCGCGACGAGCCCCAACTGGTCGAGATGGTGCAGAGCGGTGGCGAGATCAACAAGCAGACGGGCAAGAACATCCTGCGCGCAGCCATCAATCCCATCGCGTCCGCCAAGCAGGCCATCGAACTGAAGGGCCCGAAGGCGGCGGTGCAGGCCCACGTCAGCGATCCGGTGCTGTTCGCGAATGTCAGCGCGGCCGAGCCCGAGGAATCCACCACACCCAATTCCGGACGAGATCTGGACCAGGATCCGGGGCGTTATCGCATCGTGCGCGTCGAGAGCAAGAAAGACACGCGCGTGGTCGGCAACATCAAGATCGCCATGACGGGCCATGTGAGCGAACAGGAAGACTACGTCAAGACGAAATCCGAGCCGATGACCGGCGGCTGGGTGCGCATCATCCCGCAGGGGCAGCTCACGCCGGGTGAATACGCGCTGGTGGAGATGCTCGGGCCGAAGCAGATGAACCTGTATGTGTGGGATTTTGGCGTGAATCCGCGAGCGCCGCAGAATGCCAGCGCCTGGAAGCCGAACGCGCTACCCGAGGTAAAGACCGGCACCACCGAGACGCCGGTGCTGAAAAAAAAGAAGAAGCCTTAGTCCCTCCCTACGCTGCAGCCGGGACATTCCTACCGAGAGGACTAAGGTATTTCCCCATCCACCTTAGGGCTTTCTTTTCATTGGCGAAAGCGGTTCCTGCCGCCATACTCCGCTCACCTTAACCCCAAATCCAAGTGAGTTCGCGAGACTCTTCTGCATTAAAAAACCTGGGGGAAACGGTGCAGGGGAGACGGGCGGATCCAATTTGGTGACGGACTCCCCGGCGGCAATGCTGCCGGGGAGTTTCGCGCAAATGGGGTAAAAGTGGGCCCCCGCATGCGAGCGCACCGTGAAGGCTTGGCTGCAATCCGCGATCGTGGCGTGCGCGTTGTGCGTGGCGGCGCTCGGCGCGGACGACGCTGAAGCCCGCGGCGCTGCCGCAATCCAGAATCCTTACCAGCAACAATTCAGTGAGCTCGCGCAGCAGGTGCTCGGCGCCGGCATCTCCGCGCCCGAACAGGCGGCGCTGCTGCATCGCGCCTACGAACTGCGGGACTACCTCGATGATCGCGCCGCGCTGACGAAGCTCGTCGAGCGTGTGGCGTCCAGCGGCGTGCATCCGCTGGTGCGCGATGAGGCGCAGACGCTGCTGGCGCAGATCGACAGGCATCGCGGCCGACTAGAGGCAGCCGGGCAGCGCTACGTTGCGTTGGGATATCTGCGGAAATGGTCGATCGTGGGGCCGTTCGTCGCTGCCGATGGGCTGGACGGGACTTACGGTCCGGAGAGCACGGTTGTAGCCCGGAGCTACACGGGTGCGCACGGCGAGCCAATCACGTGGCGCGCGGCGCTCGATCCCGGTTCACAGCCGTGGATCGACCTCGCGGACTACTTTTCGGCAAACGCTCCGGCAGTGGCGTTCGCGACCACGTTCGTCCATAGCGACACGATGCGGCCGGCGGCGCTGCGCGTCGGCGCCGATGGCGCCTTCCGGGTCTGGCTGAACGGTGCGGTGGTGGCGCGTGAGACCCAAGCGGCGGTCGCGGCGTTCGACCAGCACACCTACGGCATCGTGTTGCAGCCGGGATGGAACACGGTCCTCATCGAGTCGCAGCATCAGAGCGGCGCTTGGCGTTTTGCCGCGCGGATCACGGCGCCGCAAGGCGGCGGTCTGGCCTTGCGCCAGGAAGCAGCGCCGCAGCAACCGTTCGCGGCCGCTGCGACAGCGGCGGCCACACCCGGGGACGATCTGCTGGCGATGGCGCGCTTCCAGGCGGAAGCCAGTGGACTCAACAACGCGACGGCTGCGCAGCGGTTGAGCGCTCTGGCGGCGCTGGAGCAAGCGCGGGCTGCCGGTACGCCGTTGGAACATGCCGATGCCGCGGCGCGACGCGCGCCCACGGCGGCTCGCTGGCTCATGGTTGCGCGACTATGCGGTGATGCGGCGTGTGAGGCCGCGGCATTACGTGCCGCGCTGCATGCCGACCCGAAGAGTTCGGCGGCCCACACGGCGCTGGCCGCGTACTACTTTGGCCGCGATCAATTGGAGAAGGCGCGCGATCTTTATCGCGAAGCGTTGCGGCTTGCCCCCGGCGACTTCGTCGCACGCAAGAAGCTGGCCGACGTGCTGGCAGCGGGCGGCCGTGCCGACCTGGCGGCGGCCGAGTACGATGCGCTCGCACGCGAATACCCAAGCCCGCTCTGGTTGCAGCGTGAGCTGGCAGGACGCTACGAGGCGGCGAACCTGCTGGAGCGCGCGAGCGAGCTCGCGACCGCGGCGCTGGGTGACAACTTCGACGGCGCGACGGAGCGCGCGCTGCTGCTGCGCATCGCTGAGCGCCGCGGCGATGCCACAGCGCTGGAGCAGCAATACCGCGCGCTGACGGAACTTCATCCCGGCTATGCGATGCCGAGATTGCGGTTGGCGACGCTCGCTGCAGGGAGCGGCAACACCACGGCTGCCTCGGCGGAGCTGCGCGGCGCGCTGGAGACGGATCCCGCCAACGAACAGGCGCATCGCCAGTTGGGCGAGCTGCTGGCCTCGACCGGGCAGAAGGCCGAAGCGGCGACGCACCTGACGCAGGTGCATGCGACGGGCGCCGCCAACGAAGACTGGGAGTCGCCCTACCTGGTGAACGTCGAGCAGCTGGCGACAGCGGCGCACCGCGCGCCGCCGGCGGGCGCGCCGGCGACATCGCTGGCCGAGGTGCGCATCGAGCGCGTCCAGTCGAATGGATTGAGCGCGAGCCGCACCCAGCAGGTCGTCTACATCGCGAGTGAGGAGGGCGCCCGCCAGTTCGCGACGCGCACGCTGCAGTACGCCCCCGCGACCCAGGAATTGCGGCTCATGCATCTCCGCGTGCACAAGGCTGATGGCCGCGTGCTCGAAGGCGAGGACGGCGGCGACACGCTGGTTTCCGATGCCGGCATCGCGATGTACTACGACGTGCGCGCGCGCCGCGTGCACTTCCGCAATGTCGAGCGCGGCGACGTGCTCGAGATCGACTACCGCATCACGCCGGCGACGCGGGTGAATCCCTACGGCGATTACTTCGGCGAACTGCTGGTCATGCGCTCGGAGTTGCCGCAGCGGTTGAATCGGTTCGTCCTGATCGCGCCGGCGTCGCGCAAGCTCACCGTGCAGGAAGTCCGGATGCCGCAAACGGCCCGCACGTCGGAACGCAATGGCGAGAAGACGTGGCAGTGGGACGTGCATGGCCTGCCGGCCGTAGCGCGCGAGCCGCGAGCGCCCGCGCTGATCGACGTCTCGCCGTACATCCACGTTTCGACGTTCCAGTCATGGGACGAGCTGGGCCGGTGGTACGCCGCACTGATCGCGCCCCAGTTCCGCATGGACGCCGCCCTGCATGACGCGCTGCAGCCGCTGGTGGCAGGAAAGAAGACCGAGCTGGAGAAGATCCGCGCCATCCACGCCTTCGTCCTGCGCAATACGCATTACGTCGCGCTCGAATTCGGGATCTACAGCTACAAGCCGTATGCGGTGTCGCAGGTGTACGCGCGGCGCTTTGGCGACTGCAAAGACAAAGCCAGCCTGATGATCGCACTGCTGCGCGCGGCCGGCATCCCAGCGGAGTTGGCGCTGGTGCGCACGCGGCGCATCGGCGAAGTCGCGCCCGAAACGGCGTCGGTGGCGATCTTCAATCATGCGATCGTGTACGTACCGGGGCAGGACTTGTGGCTCGACGGCACAGCGGAGTACGCCGGCGCGCGCGAACTGCCGCTCGATGACCAGGGCGCGACCGCGTTCACCGTGGATGCCGCCGGCAGCGCCGCGCTGCGCCACATCCCGCTAAGCGGTCCACTCGACAACTACAGCCGGCGCAGCGTGGTGGCACGCATCCAGGGTGACGGCACGGTGCACTTCTCAGGCAATTCCTACACACGGGGCGAAGATGCTCCCGGCCTGCGTCGCGGTTACGAGGTCGCGGAGCGGCAACTCGACTTCTTCCGCAATCGGCTGGCGGAGGTGTTGCCCAGCGTGAAGGTGGACGATGTGCATGTGGACGATGCTGACCTCGAGCACGACGTCACCGTGAATTTCCGCGGCGTGCTCGATCCCGGCCGGGGCAAACGTTCGCTGGCGCTGACATCGTCGTGGCTGCCGCAACAATTCGCGCAGAACATGACGCCGCTGGCTACGCGCACCGAGGCCCTGCTCCTGCCGGCGCCATGGACAGCGGAAGAAGAGATCCGCTTCGAACTGCCCGCGGCCGCGAGCTTCAGCGCGGTGCCGAACGATGTCCTGCTGGAGACGAGGTTCGGTTCGGCGAGCGTCCGGTACGAGCGCCGCAGCAACGCACTCATCGTGCGGACCTACGTGCAGTTCCGGCAACTGCGCATCACGCCGCAGGAGTACGGCGCCTTCCGCGACTTCTGCGCGGGTGTGGAGCGCGCCTTCCACGCGGAAGTGAGAGTGGCGGTGGGCGGATGAGGCGGAGCGGCGTCATTACGATGTTGCTTTTGCTCGCTGTCCCGGCGTTGGCTAGACCCACCAAGCAGCGGAAGCATCCGGCGCCGGCTGCAATTACCGTGAGGCCGGCAGGCGAGGCGGCGCGCCGGCTGTTCGTGGAATCGGATTCGGCACACGCGCGCACGGCAGCGGCAATAGCGCTGGCGCGCAAAGGCCCGACGCCGCAGCAGGAGAGCGACCTCCTGTTCATTGCGATGGAAGCGGCTGCGCTGCAAGCTGACGATGCAGCAGTGCTGCGCGCGGCAGCGCGGCTGTGTGAACTTGCCGGTGTGCGAGCCGATACGCGCGCGGAGATCGCGGCGGCTCGCATCCTCGACCTGGCACAGAATACGCGCGCGTTTGCGGCGGTGAGCGCACGCGTGCAGGCGTTCGCCGCCCACAACACGCCCATCGCTTCGACATTGCGCGCGGCGCTGCTGGCGGCAGCGCTGGATGGCGCCCCGGTCGGCGATCCGCGCACGCTCGCGCACAGCGCCGGCTTGCTGACGGAATGGAAGCTCGCGGGCCCCTTCGGCAAGTATGCCAACGTTGACTTTGATCGTACGTTCGCGCCCGAGCGCGCAACGGCACTCTTGCCGAACTACAACGGCCGGTCCACAGAGGCCTTGAGCGATGACGGTGGCCGGCTCGCCTTGCCGCCGTACTTCCGCGACCGTGGGGTGTTCTACGCCGCTGCGGAGTTCGAGACCACGCAGCCGGAGATGCGGGTGCGGCTGGAGTCGCCCGGGACCGTCGCGGTGTTCATTGACGGCGCACGCGTCCTCACGCGCGACGATCGCCTGGAAGCACGGCCGACCATCGTGTCGGTCAGTCTGCGGCTGGCGGTGGGGAAGCATCGCCTGCTGGCGAAGTTCCTATCGAATGCGGTACCGCTACGCCTGTCGGTGACGCCGCTGTGGCCCGAGGCGCAGGTGGTAGCGGCGAATCCGCGCGAGGCGAATTACCTGGCAGCGTCGCGGGCGTTCTGGAACGGCGATCCGCAGGCGGCGGTCGCGTTGTTGAAGAACATCACGCAACGCAGCGCGCTGGAGAGCTGGTTACTGGCGCAGGCATGGCTGCGCATCGATAACGCTGACGCGATGGTGGAGTCCGCTGCCGTGCGGGCGCATGATCCGCGGGCGTATGCGGCGAGCCTGGCGCTCGCGAGTCAAGCCGCGGATGACGAACACAACGACGAAGCGGCGGACCTGTTGCGCCCGCTCGTGCAGGCGCGTCCGGAACTGGCGGAGGCGCAGCGGCTGCTCGGTGAGGTCGCGCAGCGATCGCGTTTGATGCGGGAGGCAGCGCAGGCATACGAGGCGGCGCTCGCGCAGCATCCGGCGTGTGGAACCCTGCAGGCCGCGGCGCGCGTGGCAGAGGCGCAGATGCAATATGCGCCAGCTGCAGCGCTGCTTGAGCGGTTGCATGGCTGCGCGCCGAGCTCGCCGGCTTATGCACAGTGGCTCGCCGATGCGGGACGTCACGCCGATGCCGCGGCGGCGGCGGGGGAAATCGTCAAGAGTCATCCGTTCGACCGCAACGCACGTGCGCTGCTGGTCCGCGAATTGTTGCTTGCCGGCGAGCACGAAGCCGCACGCGCGGCGGCTGGCGAGCTGCATGCGCTCGCGCCCAACTCGCCGGCGTATGCGCGACTCGCAACCGGCTTGGCCGCCGATACCTGGTCGCTGGCCGACGATGCCGGCGAGCACGACGCCGCCTTTGCGGCCGGCGAAGAATTCTTCACGCCGTACCGGCGCGATGGCATCAAGGTCGTACGCGGTGCGGTCGACCGCGTTTTCAGCGGCGGACCGGCGGTCGTGCTGCTGAGCGACCGGGTGGCCCAGTTGCGCGCCGACGGCGCGAGCTCGGTCTACGTCCACAGGATCACGCGTGTGATATCGCGCGATGGCATCGAGCAGTACGGCGAAGTCGCGTTGCCCGCGGGCGCGCGATTGCTCGAACTGCGCACGATCGAGCCGGATGGAACGTTCTTCGAACCAGAGCTGACGCATGCCAAGAGCACCATCTCGATGCCGGCGCTCGCACCGGGCGACACTATCGAGCTGGAATACGTCGTCTATCACCGCGAACGCGGGCTCGAGGACCATGCCGAGGAGTTTCGCGGCGAGTTTGGTTCGTTCAGTGCACCGATGCTGGCTGCGCGCTTCGTGTTCATCACACCGCCGGGAGTCACGCCTGCGATCACGACGTCGCATGCTGCGCCGGCGATGCAGATGCGCAACGCCGGCGATACAACGGTCCGCGTGTGGGAGCGCAACGACATCGCGCAGTCCGTCGCCGAGACGACGATGCCACCAGCACGCGAGTTGCTGCCCGCTGTGCAGGTGGCTGCGGCTTCGGGCCTCGCGTGGAGTGACGTCGCCGACTACTGGCGCGATCTGGCCATCGAAGTGTCGCAGGCAGGGCCGCGGGTGCACGAACTCGCCGCCGGCTTGACGGGCAGCGAGGAAGACCGTGCGCGACAGCTTTACCGGCGCGTGCTGGAGCGCGTCACCGCGTCAGAGGGCAGCCTCGCGGCGGGCGGCGCGAATGCGGAAGAGACGTTGGCGACGCGCGAAGGGAATCGGACGGCCGTGCTTCTCGCCGCGGCACGGATCGCGGGACTGCGTGTGGCGCTCGTGATGACGCGCAGCGCGAGCATCTCGGCGCCGCAGGTAGCGACAACCAGCGCGTACACACGGCCATTGGCGGAATTCCGCTTCGGAACGCGCTGCCTGCTGGTTGATGCGGAGAGCGAGGGCTTTGCCTTCGGGCAGCTGGCTCCAGCAACGGCGATGAGCGATGCGCTGCAAGTGGGCGAGCTGGGATCTTCGGTGGTGAATGCGCCGATCATTGCGTTGTCGCAGCCCTCTGTACGCGAGCAGAGCACCGCCGACGCCGATGTAACACTCGACGCCGAGGGCGCGCTCAGTGCAAGAGTGCGGATCACGCTCGGGCGGTGGCGCAGCACGCAGCTACGCGCCACGTTGCGCAGCATGCCGGCCGGCGAACAGCGGCACTTCTTCGAGCAGCTCGCGGGCAGGATCTTTGCGGGGGTGAGCGACGCGAACGGCGAAATACGGAACGCGGAGAACCCTGAGCTGCCGTTGGAACTGGTGCTCGCCTGCCGCGCGCCGCACTATGTCGCGTTCAGTAGCGGCGCGGTCGAGATCGACCAGATCGTGCCGACACTCGGCCTGCGCAAGATGTTTGCTGAAGCCAATGACCGCAAGTTCCCGCTGCTCATCGAGTCGGTGCTCGTGGAGGCGAGCACGTTCCGCGTACACCTGCCGCGCGGCGTGCGCGTGGCCGAGCTGCCCGCGAGTCACGAGGTCAGGACGGCGTTCGGCAGTTACAAAGCGGAGTTCAAAGCGACAGCACCGAACGAGATCGTTATCTCGCGTAGCTTCAATGTGCCGGCGCAGACGATCGAGCCGGAGCGGTATCGGGAGTTTGCCAGGTTTGCGGAGCGCATCGATGCAGCGGAGCGGGAGCGGATCGTGCTGACGCGGGAAACTATAGGTGCGCTGGCGGCAGGGAAGTAGGCACTAGCAAGAATGTCATCCTGAGCGGAGTAGCGCGGCCAGAGGTCGCGCTACGGAGTCGAAGCATCCCTATTGCATAGCGGCGTTCGGGGTTCAATAGGGATGCTTCGACTGCGCGTCGTCTCGCGTTGCGATCCGACGCTACGCTCAGCATGACAGGCTCTTTAGGTCTTAATGCAGCTAGCAGCAGAAAAGAGTCGCTACTGTATCGCTAACAAAACTGTTAGGCCTTGACCTTCTCGCGCCGCAGGAACAATTCCTCTTCCACCTTATGGCGTTCGGCGCGGCGGCGCTTTCCATCCTCGTAAGAAGCCCCGATGAATGCGCTGAACAGCGGATGCGGCTCGAGCGGCTTCGACTTGAACTCCGGATGGAACTGGCAGCCGAGGAAAAAAGGATGGTCGGCGATCTCGACGATCTCGACGTAGGTCGAATCGGGTGTTGCGCCGGTGATGTGCAAGCCCGCGCCGGTCAGGACGGCCTCGTATTCGCGATTGAATTCGTAGCGATGGCGATGGCGTTCGCTGATCTCGAGCGCGCCATACGCGCGCTGCGCGTGCGAGTCGGATTCGAGCTTGCATGTCCAGGCGCCGAGCCGCATGGTGCCGCCGAGTTCCTCCACGCCGCGCAGCTCGCGCAGCTTGTAGATGATGCGGTGAGGCGTCGCCGGGTCGAATTCGCTGGAGTTGGCGTCGGCGAGGCCGCAGACGTTGCGCGCGTACTCGATGCACGCCGTCTGCATGCCGAGGCAGATGCCGAAGTACGGGATCTTCTGCTCGCGCGCGTAGCGGAT
>CAYWSH010000132.1:0-10672 GCA_964460655.1 uncultured Terriglobales bacterium
ATCATGTCGGCGGAATCGCTCCCATTAGAATGCCGACCGCCTTCTTTAGCGCCACACTGCCCGGCGTCACGCCCTTATAGTGCCCAAGGCGGACGATGGCGAGTGCGTGCGAGGGAATCATCAGCACAGTCTGTCCGCCCACGCCCAACATGTAGAAGGCTTCTTTCGGAGCCGGGAATGCGCTGTCGCCATTCAGCCAGAAGAGACCGCCATAGATCGGTCGATCATCGGCCTTCCACGCCGGCGCGAGAGTGCTCACGAACTTCACGTAGCCTTCGGGCAAGATGCGCTCGCCGTTCCACACACCGTCTTGCAGATAGAGGTTCGCGATGCGGGCCCAGTCGCGCCCCGATCCAAGTTCGTAGCCATGGGTGAGGAAGTTCCCGTAGGGATCAGTGTCCAGCACCATCGTGCGGATGCCGATCTTGTCGAACAGGGCTCGCTGCGGGAACGAATGGTAGTCCTCTTTGCGCTTGTCGATGGCGAGGCGGATCAGGTAATTGGTGAGCACGGGATCGGTGTTCCGGTAGCGTCCAACGGTGTTGGGCGGCCACTGCAGCGGGCGCGTCGCCGCATACTTGAAGGAGTCAACGCTGCCCGTGTACAGATAGAAATGATCGGGGTACGGGCCCTTTTCGTCGTAGTCCGGATCCTGTGGCGCGATGATACGGAGCCCGCTCGACATGTGAAGGATGTCCATGATTCGGATCCTCGCGCGCGGATCGCCCGGGGTCTGCCATTCAGGAATTGGGGCCGGCTGCTCCAGTGTGTAGACGCCCTGCTGCATCAGGATCCCCATCAACGTGCCGGTCAGGCTCTTCCCCATCGACCAACTCTCGAGCGGTGTGGTCGGCGTGATGTGCTCGCCGTACCGCTCGGCGATGATCTGCCCTTTGTAGGTGACGACGAACGCCGCGGTCATCCCGGCGGGATCGAAGGCCGCGTCCACCGCCTCCCGCACCTTGGCCATATCCACGTTCGCGGGCGGCCCGCCCGCAGGCATTAGATCGCCCATCGGCCAGGGCTGCGTCTTCGGATCCGGCAGGGCGCTTTTCACGATCGAGGGCTTGAAGAACACGTCAGTTCTGCCGATTGGAAGCGTGATGCACCCCTGGCTGCCGACCTGCTTCGCAACCCGGACCGTTCCGTTGGGCATCGTCACCTCGACGGTACGCTTTTCGCGGTCGATCTTCGGCGTGCCGAGCTTGGCACGCTCCGCGTACGGCGCCGTGAAGTAGCCGACATTCTCTGCGGCAAACGCGGGATCGAGTCCCGTGACGAAGACCGCCGAACACATGATCTTGGCATAGCCAGAGGCGTAGTGCTCCAGCGGGTCGCCCGGCGGCGGCACGTACGGCGTATTCAGTTCCAGTGACTTCGCGCGCGCGATGAGCGCCTGCCGAGCGTCGGGAGCCTGTGCGATGAGAACCGTTACCGACAGCCCGACGGCAGCCAGCACTGCGCAGGGCTTCGTCATTCCGCCTCCCACGTTGTTCTTTCGAGATGAGTGTTTCTGGCCGGTCCCCGGTCCCATGCCTCCGGCAGCCCGATATACTCATCCCGCTTTCGCCGATCGGCGCGGTGATTTCGTAGACGCCGAGGCGCGAGCCGGGAGTAAGATCCAGTGTGACGCGATTATACGGGCGGGACCGAACGACGGACGGCATTACTCTCGGTCAACGCCGCTATGTTGACTGAACGCCCGGTGGCCCGCGTTTCGGCAGGCTGCGCAACCGGGAAGCCATTCTGTCTGGATGGCCAACGCCCCTTCGCCGCGTCATCCCCGTGACCTCACGGACGAGCAGTGGGCCCTCGTTGGGCCCTTTTTACCCACCCCGCCGCGCCGGCCGGACGGTCGAGGGCGTCCCTGGCGGGCGAACCGCCCGGTGCTCAATGGCATCCTCTGGGTCCTGAGGACCGGAGCGCCCTGGGCCGACTTACCCAACCGCTATCCGTCGTATCAGACCTGCCACCGGCGATTTCAGCACTGGGTCCGCGCCGGCCTGTTGCGGACCATCCTCGAAGTCCTCGCGCAGGCGCTCCACGACGAAGGCTATCTGGATTTGCAGGAAGCGTTCATCGACGGGAGCTTCGCGCCAGCTAAAGGGAGGCGCCGCGGTGGGCAAGACCAAGCATGAAGTGACACTGGTGCGGGCGACCCTTGCCCAGCGGTTTGTCCGGTCGCTCCCCACGCGTCTCATCGGCGACAACGCATACGAATCGGACCGCCTGGATGCAGAACTGGCCCGGCGAGGCGTGGAGCTGGTTGCACCACATCGGAAGACGCGAACGCACCGAACGCAAGACGGTCGTCCACTGCGTCGCTACCGACGGCGTTGGAAGATCGAGCGACTCTTTGCGTGGTTCCAGAACTTTCGGCGACTGGTCGTGCGATATGAGCGATTCACCGAGAACTTTCTCGGGATGCTACACCTGGCCTGCTGGGTCATTCTGTTGCGGGGTTTATAAGATGGCTTCTAGTCTGAGCGGAGCGGGCGGTCCAGCCCGCGGAGCGCGCCGTCGGGCCTTATGAGTCATCGGGCGAGCGCAAGTCGCCGGCGGTGTGGAGCGCAGCGACAGAACTAAACGACCCGCGCGATCAACTCAGCCAGTAGCGCCGTGCGGCGTGGAATCTCATCCAGCAAGACCGATTCATGCAGCGCGTGCGCGCCGGCGCCGGCCGCTCCGAGGCCATCAAGCGTCGGAATGCCGAGCGCAGCTGTGAAGTTCCCATCCGAGCCGCCGCCGGTAATCGCCTCTTCCACGCGCCACTGCATCTCCGCACCGATCTCCTGCGCCAGGCGGAATAGCTTCGTCCCACCCGCGCTGCGCTCCATCGGCGGACGGTTCAGCCCGCCTAAGAGCTCGAGCTTGCACTTGCGGTTGCGCGCTTTCAGCGCCCGGAACTTGCGTGCGAGCGCCTGCTCATCGCGTGCACGGGCGATCCGTATATCCACCTCGACCTCGGCGTGCGCCGCGACGACGTTCGTCCGCGTGCCGCCGCGGATGACGCCAGGATTCACGGTGATGCCACGTCTGCGATCGGTGAAGCCGGCGATCCTCTCGATCTGGTGCGCCAGTTCAAGGATCGCGCTCTGGCCCTTTTCGAAATCGACACCGGAGTGCGACGCCACACCGGTCACCCGCACGGTGTAATCGCCCACGCCTTTGCGCGCCGTCTTCAGCGCGCCGCGCGGACCTTGGGCAGGCTCGAGCACCAGCACCGCCGCCGATCTCCTCGCTAGCTGCTCGGTGATGGCGCGCGACGAGTCACTCCCCACTTCTTCATCGGTGTTGAGCAGCACCGTGACGGGCCGCGGCAAGCCGCCCGGTCGCTGCTGCAGCGCCTCGAGCGCAGCCAGCATCATCACGATGCCGCATTTCATATCGAGCACGCCCGGTCCCCAGGCCCGGCCCTTCTCGACGCGGAACGGCATCTTCGCCAGCGTGCCGAGTTCCCAGACCGTATCGAAGTGGCCCAGGAGCATGACGGGTTTGCCGCCGGGGCCTGCGAAGTCCGCTTGCAAGTGGTCGCCGTAGTCCTTGGCGCGATGACGCGTGATCTTGCCACCCAGCGCAGCAAAGCGCTCTTCGAGGACCGAGCCCACGTGGTCGACCGCGGCCTTGTTATTCGAAGGCGATTCCATCTCCACCAGTTCGCGCAAACCAGCCAGCATGGCCGGAAGGCGGGTGCGGAAATGAGATTCGAGGCTGGCGGCCGGGCTCGTGGATCTGCGAGTGGTCATCTCAAAATGTCGGCGTCCGCAGGACCCTCCACTATAATGTGGCAGTCCGTTTCGCGAAACCATGAGCGACAAGCCTGCCGGCGCACCGCTGGAGAATACCGACATACAGGCCATCCTGCCGCATCGCTACCCGATGCTGCTGCTCGACCGCATCGTGGAGGTCAAGCGCCAGCAGGGCATCGTCGCCATCAAGAATGTCACCGCGAACGAGCCGTTCTTCATGGGCCATTTTCCCGGCCATCCGATCATGCCGGGAGTGCTGGTGATCGAAGCACTCGCACAAGCCGGCGCCGCACTGCTGCTGCTGGAGAATCCCGACCGCGAGCGCAAGCTCGTGGTCTTCACCGGCATAGAGAAAGCGCGTTTTCGCAAACCAGTCGTACCCGGCGACCAGTTGCGGCTGGAGATCGAGGTGCTCGCGTGGCGCTCGACCGCCGGACGCATGCAGGGTCACGCGTACGTGGGCGACAAGCTCGCCGCCGAAGCCGTGCTGAGCTGCGCCATCATCGACCGCGAGCGCGACACATCATCTGTAACCCCCGCCGAGCCGCAACCGGCGCTGTCGTCTTCCTGAAGTATGCCTGCCAGCTCAGCGACGAGCGGTCCGAGTGTCCATCCCACAGCGGTGATCCATGCGAGCGCGCGCATCGCGGCCAGCTGCAAGGTCGGGCCGTACTGCGTCATCGGCAGCGAGGTCGAGCTCGGCGAGGATTGCGAGCTCATCGCGCACGTCGTGATTCACGGACCAACGAACATCGGCAGCCACAACCGCTTCTTCCCGTTCTGTTCGGTCGGACTCGATCCGCAAGACCTCAAGTACAAAGGCGAGCGCACGCGCCTGGAGATCGGCGACCACAACCACATCCGCGAGTTCGCGACCATTCATCGAGGCACGCCGGGCGGCGGCGGACTGACGCGCATCGGCAGCCACTGCCTGCTGATGAATTACGTGCACGTGGCGCACGACTGCCACGTAGGCGACCACGTCATCATGGCGAACAACGCCACGCTCGCCGGCCACGTCACCGTAGAGGAGCACGCCACGGTGGGGGCCTTCTCGCCGGTACACCAGTTCACGCGCGTCGGCCGGCACGCCTACATCGGCGGCGGGACCATCGTGACGCAGGACGTGCTGCCGTTCTCGAAGACAAGCGCGTCACGCGAGAACCGCGCTTATGGCGTGAACTCGATCGGCTTGGAGCGCCGCGGCTTCAGCGCGGAGCGCATCAGCCAACTGAAGCGCGCTTTCCGCACACTGCTCAACTCCAGCCTGAACACGACGCAGGCGGTCGCCAAGATCAAGTCGGAAGGCGAGCTCGGCGAGGATGTAGCGGTGCTGCTCGACTTCATCGAAGCCAGCGAGCGGGGCTTCATTAAGTAGCCAGTTGTCAGTTGCCGGTTGTCAGTTGCCAGTTGCCAGTTCGAGATTTCGGAGAGCCGATGGGAACCAATTATCGCGACCTTGTGGCTTGGCAAAAGGCGATGGTATTTGTGAAACAGGGCTATCTGGTCAGCGCTGACTTCCCGAAGGAGGAAACCTACGGGCTGACGAGCCAGATCCGGCGCGCAGCGGTTTCCATCCCGAGCAACATCGCAGAAGGGCAAGGCAGACGCCTTCCGCGTGGCTTCTGCATGTTCCTTCGACATGCGCGGGGATCCTTGTTGGAAGTCGAGACCCAGATACAAATCGCTCGCGACCTGCAATATGTGAGCACTGCCAAGGCGGAAAAGATCCTTGCGCTCGCCGCCGAATTGGGTCGCATCATCAACGGCCTCATTGCATCGCTGCAACCGCAGCCGCCGGAGGTCGAGGCTGACAACTGACAACCGGCAACTGCCAACTCAAAAGCTCGGATTGATCGCGGGTAACGGCAAGTTCCCCTTGCTCGTTCGGGACGCTGCGCGCGCGCGCGGCCTGGAAGTGGTCATCGCGGCCATCAAAGAGGAGACTGACCCTGACATCGCGCAACAACAGGCGACGGTTCACTGGCTCTCGCTCGGCGAACTTTCGAAGCTTATCGAGACGTTCAAGGCCGAGGGCGTAACGCGCGCGGTGATGGCCGGGCAGGTGAAGCACAAGCAGATCTTCTCGAGCATCAAGCCCGATTGGAAGCTCGCGAAGGTGCTGCTTTCGCTGGGCACACGGAATACGGATTCGCTCATCGGCGCGGTCGCCAAGGTGCTCGCAGACGAAGGCATTACGCTCGTCAGTTCGACGGAATTGCTCGAACCGCTACTCGCCAAGCCTGGCGTACTGACCAAGCGTGCTCCCACCGATGCTGAACGCGCGAATATCGCGTACGGTCGCGACGTCGCGCGGCAGCTCGCGCAATTCGACATCGGGCAGACCGTCGTCATCGCGGAGCGCGCGTGTGTCGCGGTGGAAGCCATGGAAGGCACGGACGCGACCATCCGCCGAGCTGCCGAACTGATGCGCACGCTCAGCGGCAGTGGCAGCACGCTGAGCCGCGAGCTTACGGTCGTGAAAGTCGCGAAGCCGAACCAGGACATGCGGTTCGATGTTCCCGTGATCGGCCTGAGCACCATCGCCACGATGCGCGACGCGGGGGCAACGTGCCTCGCCATCGACGCGGGCAAGTGCCTGCTGCTCGATGGCGACGCGACCATCGCTGCTGCCAACGACGCTAACCTCGCCATCATCTCTGCCGCACCGCACGAACCTACATAGGCCCCGGACGCTTAGGCGAGCCATCAGCCACTGCGGGCGCGACATCCAATCATTTGCGAATCATCGCGAGGGGAGCTAGTCACATGGATCAGCAGAACAAGCAAGGCAATCCGCAGCAAGAGCAGGGTCAGGGTCAGGATCGTCAAGGCCAGGGCCAGGACCGCAACCAGCCCAACCAGCAGCCCGGTCAGCGCAAAGGCACGGACATCGAGCGTGACCAGCAGCAAGAAGAGCGCAAGGTCGGGTAAGAGCAGTAAGGTGGCATCGAACCGGGAGCTCATCGCTCCCGGTTCTTGTTTACATCATCAATGGACGCGCAACCGGCCGTTCCCGTACGCGTCGGGTCAACCCCTCTCGCCCTGCTAGAATGGCTGAATTCCTTTAGCAAGGCGGGTTTTCACGATGGCTTCAGGTCCCGGTGCAGCGCCGGCTCGCACTTCGAACATAATGTTGAAGGCGCTGCTGGCGCTCTCGCTATCCATCACGGCGGTTTCCGTCGCCGGCTCTTACTACCTTTATCGTCATCGCATCTGGGTGCAGGTGGCGAAGAACGACACCACGCTGCGCGACAAGTTCCTGACGGCGTACTACGCCAGCGACGTGTGGAACAACACGCGCTGGCTCGGCATCCGCTCGGACCAGACGCCCACCGATAACTGGTCCATGCAGGAGATCATCAGCGACATCAAGCCGGACTACATCATCGAGACCGGCACGCTCTATGGCGGTACGACGGTCTTTTACGCCGACATCCTGGGCCAGGTGAATCCCGCGGGCAAGGTCGTGACCATCGACATCGAGCCGCAGGTGACGGACGCGGCGAAGACGCAGCCGTGGAAAGATCGCGTCGAACTCGTCACCGCCAGCTCCGTCGATCCGAACGTCGTAGCGCGTCTCGCCAAAGATACCGCCGGCAAGAGAGTCCTGGTCACCCTCGACTCGATGCACACGCGCGACCACGTGCTGAAGGAACTCGAGGCGTATTCGCCGATGGTGTCGGTGGGCAGCTACATCGTGGTGCAGGACACCAGCGTGAACGGCCATCCGCTGCTGCCCGACTGGGGCCCGGGACCCATGGAAGGCGTGCGCGATTTCCTGAAGACGCATGACAACTTCATCATCGACCACAGCCGCGAGAAGTTCATGCTGACCTTCTACCCTGACGGCTGGCTCAAGCGAGTGAAGTAAGGGATGTCGCAAGAACCGGCGACCGCCGCGAGCGACACAACCAGCATCCGGCGCGTGCTGCCGCGCCGCCTCGGCGTCGGCACGGCAACGGGCGTAGTGATCGCCAGCATGGTCGGCGCCGGCATCTTTACAACGACCGGCATCATGCTGCTCGGTGTGCCGACGCCGGCGCTCGTCCTGCTCTGCTGGCTCGTCGCCGGCGTGATCGCGCTTTGCGGCGCGCTCAGTTACGCCGAGCTTGCCGCCATGATGCCGCAAGCCGGCGGCGAATACGTTTACTTGCGCGAGATCTACGGCCCGGCGTTCGCCTTCCTCACGGGCTGGACGAGCTTCATCGTCGGCTTCTCGGCGCCCATCGCGGCAAGCGCTGTTGCCGCCGTCGCGTACTTCACCCGCGCACACCTGCTGCCGGCATCGTCCGTAGCCGGCAAGCTCATCGCCGTCCTGATCGTGCTGCTGCTCACCATCGTGCACTATCGCGGCGGGCGCTTCGGCGCCGGCGCACAGAACCTGCTGATCGCGCTCAAGCTGCTGCTGATGTTCGGATTCCTGTTCGCCGGCTTCCTCAGCGGCGCAGGCGACTGGCAACAGCTCATCACGCGCGGCAGTGCCGGCTTCTCGCTCTCCGGGTTCGGGCTTGCCCTGCTCTTTGCCAGCTTCGCGTATAGCGGCTGGAACGGATCGTCGTACGTCGCGGAGGAGGTCGAGGAGCCGCAACGCAATCTGCCGCGCTCGCTCGCGCTCGGCACGTTAGCGGTGACGATCCTTTATCTGCTGATGAATGTCCTGCTGTTCTACGCCGCGCCCGCCGGCGCCTTGCGCGGCGCGCCTGATGTCTTTGCGGTAGCCGCGCAGTCGCTGTTTGGCACCGCTGCCGGCCGCGCGCTCGCCGCGCTGATCGGCTTCGCGCTGCTTTCGTCGCTGAGCGCGTATGTGCTCAGCGGGCCGCGCGTCTACTACGCCATGGCGCGCGACGGTCTCTTCTTCCGCTTCGCCGCCGAAGTCCATCCGAACTACGAGACGCCCGGGCTCGCGATTTTGGCGCAGAGCATGTGCGCCATCGTCATCGTGCTGCTCGGGAACTTCGAGCAGATCATCACCTACATCGGGTTCGCGCTCGGCATCTTCCCGTGGTTCGCCGTACTGGGCGTCATCCTGCTGCGCCGCCGCGAGCCGCAGCGCGAGCGCCCGTATCGCACCTGGGGATATCCGCTGACCCCGCTGCTTTACCTCGCTACCAGTGCATGGATATTGGTGGTCGCCTTCATGGGGAGGCCGGGGCCGTCGCTGGCGGCGATCGGGACGCTGCTGGCGGGATTCCTGGTGTATCGGATGGCTTTGAAAACATCCCGAGGAGCGTAGCGACGAGGGAGCCCTATTGCTGCCTGAAGACCGCCATAGCGGTAGGTTCCCTCGCTCCGCTCGGGATAAACAAGTCAGTGAAAGTCGTGTGACATCGTCTGCGCTTCGCTGATCTTCAGTGGCGCCACGCGACTTGCCTTCACCGAGACGACGCCATCCAGGTTCTGCAGCACGCCTTCGATCAGCAGGAATCGTTCGCTGACTAACAGGAAGCGATGCCGGTCGAACAGGTCGGGCGTGATGATGGCGTTCGCGATCCCGGTCTCATCTTCCATGCTGAGAAAGACGAACCCGCTGGCCGTGCCCGGCCGCTGGCGGCAGATGACGCATCCGGCGGCGCGCACACGCTTGCCGTTCGGCAACTGCGCCAGCTCCACGGCGGTGCTCACGCCGATGCGCTTGAGGTCTTCGCGGCGATAGCGCATGGGATGTGGCCCCAAGGTCAATCCCGTGCCGCGAAAATCGGCCACGAGACGTTCTTCATCCGTCATGGCGGCAAGCGGCGACGGGGCGTTTTCTTCTTCCGGAAGCGGCACGTCTTCTAATAGAGGACCTGCGGAACGCGTCGCCCGCTCGACCTGCCAGAGCGCGTCGCGGCGATGACTGAGTACCGAGTACTGAGTACCGGGTACTGAGTTTTGCGCGTGGGCGATCGAGAGCCCTTTTGGGTTACTAGAGTTCGTCATCCTGAGGCGGCTTGTTTTGTCGCCGAAGGATCTATGCATCTCTTCGGCCTCATCACGACCGTTGGCACAACCACTCGCAACTCGGTACTCAGTACTCGGTACTCGATTCAGCGCTCCGATCTCGGCCAGCATCTGCAGTTCGTTGCGCCGCAGCTCGGGCATACGGCGCACGATGTCGTCGATCGAACTGAACGCGCGCTCGTGCCGCGCGCGCACCAGCGTCCACGCGGCCTCTTCGCGCAGGCCGCGAACGTAACGTAGACCGAGGCGCAGTTGCCAGTTGCCAGTTGTCAGTTGCCGCTGAGTATTGTTCTGGCAACTGTTTTCCTGCGTGCACAACCACTCCGAGCACGTCACATCGATGGGCAGCACGCGCAGGCCGTGGCGTTGCGCGTCTTTCACCAGCGTGGCCGGCGAGTAGAAACCCATCGGCTGGTTGTTGAGCATGGCCGCAGTGAACGCGGCAAGATGATGCGTCTTCAGCCACGCGCTGGCATACGCCAGCAGCGCAAAGCTGGCGGCGTGTGATTCGGGGAACCCGTAGAGCGCGAACGAAGTGATGGCGTGGATGATCTCGTTCTGCGCCTCACCCACGATGCCGTTGCGTTCCATGCCGGCGCGTAACTTTTTTTCGATATCGGCCATACGCGCTTCCGCGCGCTTGAAGCCGAAGGCGCGGCGCAGCTCTTCTGCTTCGCCGCCAGTGAAGCCGGCGGCGATCATCGCCATGCGCAGCAATTGCTCCTGGAACAGCGGTACACCGAGCGTGCGCTCGAGCACCGGCTCGAGCGATGGATGCGGATACTGCACGGCTTCGCGCCCCTGCCGCCGCTTCAAATACGGATTCACCATCTTGCCGACGATCGGACCCGGTCGGATGATCGCCACCTGCACCACGATGTCGTAAAAACTTTTGGGTTGCAGGCGCGGCAGGCACGACATCTGCGCGCGGCTCTCCACCTGGAACATGCCGACGGTGTCGGCTTTTTGCAGCGCGCCAT
>CAYWSH010000133.1:0-4698 GCA_964460655.1 uncultured Terriglobales bacterium
CTCGGTGATGAGCACGGTGTCTTCCACGCGGAAGTGCCAGTGCTTGTCGGGCAGGTCGATGTAGGGTTCGATGGTGATGACCTGGCCGGGTTTCACCGGACCGGTCGGGCGGCCGCCGACGTCGTGCGTGGCGAGTCCGACGAAGTGGCCGGGGAAGCCGCGCCACTGGTTGCCGATGCCAGCGCGCTCGAAGAAGGGCTTGCCGGCGTCGGCGGCCTGCTCGTAAGTGTTTCCCGGTTTGAGCATGGCGATGACGGCCTTCTGCGCATCGAGATCGGCTTGATACCACTTGGCCTGCTCGGGCGTGAACTTGCCGCTGATGTTGAACGTGCGGGTGATGTCCATCGTCTCCTGATCGAGCGCAGCGGCGAAGTCGAACACCACCGTGTCGTTCGCCTGGATCTGGTTGCGATTGTGGAAGTAGTGGATAGTGTTGGCGTTTTCGCCGGAGCCGACGATGGCCGGATACGCCCAGCCCTGCGCGCCTGACTTCGCGAACCAGTAGACCGCTTCGGCCTCGACCTCGTACTGGTACATGCCGGGCTTCGCGCGCGCGATGGCGCGGCGGATGCCTTCGGCGCTGAGCTTGCCGTTGCGGCGGAGCAGCGCGATCTCGGCGGGCGTCTTGAGGTTGCGCAGCGCATCGATGTGCTGCGTCAGGTCACGGAGCTGCGCGCCGGGATAGCGCTCGGTAACGCGATGCACGGGCGCGAGATTATCGGGCTCGCGCTCGGCGTAGGGATGCGCGTACAACGATGCGTTGTCGCGCCCGACTTCCTGGCGCGCGCCGTCTGCCTTGTCGGGAAAGCCGAGCCGCATCCACCACGCGTGGTCGTCCGGATTCTGGCTGACGAGCGAAGCGCCGAGAACGCCGTCGAGGTCGCTCAGAGGTTGCACGCGCGCATAGCCAAGCTCTTCGCGTTGTGCCGCCGGCATGGCGAGCAGGTTAGGGCCGTAGGTCTTCGTCTCACGCTCGCTCTGCTGCGGCTCGAAGATGATGGCCTGGCCGGCCTTCACGTTGAGCAGCAGGACGGCGCCCGGATCGCCGAGTCCGGTGAAGTAGAAGAAGTCGTTGTCCTCGCGATAGTGCGCCGATTCCGGCGACTTCTGGCGCGCGAACAGCAGGACGTAGCCGCGCTCCAGGCGCTGGGCGAGCGCCGCGCGGCGACGCGCAAACTCCGCCGGCCCGCCATGGTCGGCGATGGCGTGGCGGTCGGTGTACTGGGCGACGCAAGGCAGACAGAAAACGAGGAGCAGGAAGACGTGCAGGTAGCGCTTCATAGTGGGTGAGCATTGTACGCGCGGGGCTCTGCTACACTGCGAAGTTTTCGGGACGCATTTATGAACATCAAGACGGTCGGCGTGGTGGGCGCGGGGACGATGGGGAATGGCATCGCGCATGTGTTTGCGAAGTCGGGCTACGGCGTCGTGTTGTGCGACGTGAAGCAGGAGTTCGTGGAGCGCGGCCTGGCTACGCTGAGCAAGAACCTCGAACGCGAGGTTGCAAAGGGCAAGCTGACGGACGAAGTACGTAAAGCGGCGCTGGGACGGATCCAGACGGCAACCGACCGCGCAGCGCTCGCGGCGTGCGACTTCGTCGTCGAAGCGGCGACGGAGAAGTTCGACATCAAGGCGGAATTGTTCCGTGAACTTGACCGGGTGCTGCGGCCCGAGGTCATCATGGCGTCGAATACGTCATCCATCTCGATCACGAAGCTAGGCGCGTTGACGCAGCGGCCGGACAAAGTGATCGGCATGCACTTTTTTAATCCGGTGCCGGTGATGAAGCTGGTGGAAGTGATCCGCGGGCTCGCGACGTCCAACGAGACGTTCGCGGCGGTGAAGGCGCTGGCCGAGAAGCTGGAGAAGACGCCGGTCGAGGTGAACGACGCACCCGGGTTCGTCTCGAATCGGGTGCTGATGCCGCTGCTCAACGAAGCGATGTTCGCGGTGATGGAAGGCGTGGCGACTGCCGAGGCCGTGGACGAAGTGTTCAAACTCGGGATGGCGCATCCCATGGGGCCGCTGACGCTCGCCGATTTCATCGGCTTGGATGTATGCCTCGACATCATGCGCGTGCTGCACGATGGCCTCGGCGACCCGAAGTACCGGCCGTGCCCGTTACTCATCAAGATGGTGGATGCGGGCTGGCTGGGGCGGAAGTCGGGCCGCGGGTTCTATCGATACTGATTTGCGCGGTCTGGTTTCATTCAAGGGCTCGACGAAAGGCAAACCGCCAAGGACGCCAGGGACGCAAAGGATTCACACTCTTCTTCCTTAGAGTCTTTAGCGTTTGGCGTTTCTGGTCTTAACTGATGGAGAATGACGCGACGACTCGCGGCAACTCTAAGGCCTTGGCCGCGATCGCGCTCGCGGCCTTCGCCGTTCACCTCTACGTCAACCCACAGCTCGGTTTTCATCGCGACGAACTGGCGACGCTTGACGATGCGCGACATCTGGCGTGGGGATTCGTCGCGTATCCGCCGGTGGCGCCGTTCTTCGCGCGCATCGCGCTCACGCTGTTCGGGACGTCGCTGATCGGATTCCGCGTGTTCTCGGCGCTGACGAATGCGATCTCCATTTTCGTTACGGGCTTGATGGCGCGTGAACTCGGCGGCGGACGGCGCGCGCAGCTCATGGCCGCGGCGGCGGCAGTGCCGTTCTCGCTGGCGAGCGGCGCGGTGATGCAATACGTAGCGTTCGACTACCTGGCGTGGGTGCTGGTGGCGTATTGCACACTGCGGTTGTTGAGGTCGCGCGATCCGCGCTGGTGGGTCGGCGTCGGCTGCGCCATCGGGTTCGGCATGATGGCGAAGTATGGCATGGTGTTCTTCGTTGCCGGGCTCGCTGTCGGGATCCTTGCTACCGACGCGCGCCGCTTGCTGCTGTCGCGCTGGCTGTTGCTGGGCGTGGCGGCATCGCTCGTTATTTTCCTGCCGAACTTGCTGTGGCAGTGGCGGCACGACTTCATCTCGTTGCGGTTCCTGCAAGACATCCACGAGCGCGACATCCGGTGGGGGAGGACGAAGGATTTTCTGCCCGATCAGCTGAAGCTGACGCTGCTCGCTGCGCCGCTGTGGTTTGCGGGGCTTTCCCGTTACTTGTTCGCGCGGGAGTGGCGGCAGTTTCGCGCGCTGGGACTGATGTATGTGGCGCCGCTGATCATCTTTATTGTGGCGAAGGGACGCGGTTACTACCTGGCAGCGGCGTACCCGATGCTCTATGCCGCGGGCGCGGTGTGGTTCGAGCAGTGGACGGAGGCGCCGCGTTGGCGTCCTTACAAGCGGTTCGTGGTGATCGGGTGGCTGGCGCTGCTCACGGACATCGTGCTGGTCGGCGCGATCTGTCTCCCCGTCATGCCGGTGAACTCCAGTTGGTGGAAGTTTGCGGCGTCGCAGAACGGCGACCTGGTGGAGGAAGTCGGTTGGCCGGATATGGTGGCGGAGATCGCAGAGATCCGCGATGCGCTGCCGCCGCAGGAGCGAGCGCACCTCGGCATCATGGCGGCGAATTATGGCGAAGCGGGCGCCATCAACCTTTATGGCGCGGACTACGGTTTGCCGCAGGCGATCAGCGGGATCAATTCGTTCTGGGAGCGTGGCTACGGTGATCCGCCGCCGCAAACGCTCATCGTGTTGGGACACTCGCAGGGCTTTCGCGAACGCAGGTTCTCTGCCTGCGAGCTGGCGGGCCGCAATCCGGCTCCGTTCGGCGTGCTGAACGAGGAGACGCGCGATCATCCGGAGATCTATGTCTGCCGCGGACTGAGGATGAGCTGGCCGGAGTTCTGGAAGGACTATCGGTATTTTGGGTGATCGAAGGCCGTGGCCGAAAAGCTCGCAGCGGCACACGTAGTGCCCACCCGTGTGGGATCCTTCGGCCAAAGACAGGCCTCAGGATGACAGTTGGATAAGGGTGAGGGAATCTCGTGATAATCTCGCCGACTATGCGGCTCCGAATCGTTGTTCTTCTCTTTCTTGTAACCACCGCGTTTGCGACTGATACCCACGGCCCGAAGAAAGGCCACCTGGTCATCGTGGGCGGGGGGAAGCTGACGCCGGAGATCACCGCCAGGTTCGTTGAGTTGGCCGGCGGCCCGGACGCGAAATTCGTGGTGATACCGACTGCTTCCGAAGAAAAGCAGATCGACCTCGCGAAACAGAAAGAGACATTCCTCAAGAACTTCGGCGTGAAGGATTGCGTGGTGCTGCACACGACAGACCGGCACGAGGCCGATTCGAAGCAATTCGTTGAGCCGCTGCGGCATGCGAATGCGGTATGGATCCCCGGCGGGCGGCAGTGGCGGCTGGCCGATGCCTACAACGGCACGCGCACGCAGCAGGAAGTACAGAAGGTGCTGAAGCGGGGTGGCGTGGTCGGCGGGAGCTCGGCGGGCGCGACCATCCAAGGTTCTTATCTCGTGCGCGGCGCGGTAGAGGGCAACACCGTCATGATGTCGCCCGGTCATGAGAAGGGTTTCGGCCTGATGTCGAATGTCGCCATCGACCAGCACATCATCGTGCGGCATCGCGAGGCCGACCTTGACCCGGTGATCGAGCGTTTCCCCAAGATGCTGGGCATCGGGATCGACGAGAGCACCGCGATCGTGGTGCAGGGCAGCGCGTTCGACGTCATTGGGAAGAGCAAGGTGGCGATCCACGACGGCCGCGCGCACGACGGCAAGAAGTATTACTTCCT
>CAYWSH010000133.1:4798-7482 GCA_964460655.1 uncultured Terriglobales bacterium
ATCGCGGTGAGATACGTGGTCCCGAAGGCGATCTTCTCCAGATAGCAGAGTCCGATCGGCGGCAGGAACGCCCATAGCCACGGGGCACGCCGCGCCCACGCCGAGACGAACAGGAACCATCCATAGATGGGCGCGACGCCGAGCGCGTGCGCCGTCAGCAGGTGATACAGCAAGAGCAGCCAGACTTTGACGAGCGTGGGGCCGTCCCACAGCGACGCCACATTCAGGCCGTTCACGGCGCGCACCGTGCTGACGAGAGTCAGCATGCAGCAGTGCGCGGCGACAGCCACGACGAAGCAGAACAGCGGCAGGAAGACGAGCGGGATGGCGGCCTTCACCAGCACCGTCATGCGGTCCGACACGGGCAGCGACTTCCAGAACAATGTGCTGCGGTCGCGACGCTCGCCGTACAACGCGTCGAGGCAGTAGAAGGCGCTGACCAGCATCATGGTCAGCATGAGCATGCCGCCGAGCATGTCGTACGCCGAGGCGAGACCGCCGTATGCCAGGACCGGGTGCAGGGGAGATGCACCCTGCTGTGGCAGATGAAGAACGCCGGCTTCCGGCAGACGGTACATGCCGACCAAAAAGCCGAGCAGGAACAACGCCGCGGCGGCGAGCGGCGCGATCCACACCGAACGACTTTCCATGAGTTCGCGCCGCAAGGCCCAGTAGATGCGCCGTGCCACGGGAAACGCGGGCGCGGCCAGCGGTGCGGCGGCAAGCGTGCTTGTGGATGCGGTCATAGGGCGACTCCTGGTGCGCGGCCCGGCTGTCGGCCCATCACGGCGACGAACAGGTCGGCGATGCTCGGATTACGCACGTCGCCCAGCGGCACCAGCCGCGAGCGATCGATCCCCTCGAAGAGCAGGATGCTGCGCCCGAACACGTCGCGCTCGTGCAGCGGGTGGAGGGCGCGCGCGGCAGCGAGCTGCGTGGGATGCACCATCACCTCGGAGTAACGCGACTCCACGGCGTCCATGCTGGACGAGAGCACGATGCGGCCGCGGTCAAGGAACATGACGTCGGTGAGGACTTGCTCGATCTCCTCGACCTGATGCGTCGCCACCAGGATGGTGCGGCTGCGGTCGAAGTAATCGTTCAGCAGCGAATCGTAGAACTGCTTGCGGAAAAGGATGTCGAGGCCGAGGGTCGGCTCGTCGAGCACGAGCAGGCGGGCGTCGATGGCCATCACGATGGCGAGGTGCAATTGGGTGATCATGCCCTTCGACAGCTCGCGGACCTTGCGACGACGGCCGATGGTGGTCTTCGCCAAGAAACCCTCTGCCTTTGCACGATCGAAGCGCGGATGCACGCCGCCGACGTAGTCGAGCAGTTGGGAGACGCGTGCCCAACGGGGCAGAACGGCGACGTCGGCGATGAAGCAGACGTCTTGCATGAGACGGGCACGCTCGTGCCACGGATGGCGGCCGAGAACGCGCAGTTCGCCGTCGTAGCTGGTCAGGCCGAGCAGCGCGTTGAGCGCCGTGGTCTTGCCGGCGCCGTTCGGGCCGATGAGCCCGACGATGCGGCCTTCGTCGATCCGCAGATCGACACCGGCGAGCGCAACGGTTGTGCCATAGGCCTTGCGGAGGCCGCGTGCTTCTATGCAGGGCATGATGTCAGCGCTCCTCCTTCTTCTCCGGCTCGCCGGGTGCAGCGGACTCCGTTTTGGGACCGTCACCGTTCAAGAGTTCCTCTTTCCGCAGGCCGAGCCGCTGGATAGTCGCGGAGATACGCGGCCATTCTTCCTCCAGAAACTTCTGCCGCTCGGCACGCAGCAGCAGAGAGCGCGCGCCGGCATTGATGAACATGCCCAGGCCGCGCCGCGCTTCGACCAGGCCTTCCTCCACGAGTTGTTGATAGCCCTTCATCACGGTCAGGTGATTGACGCGATAATCGGCCGCCACACTGCGCACCGAAGGCAGCGGGTCCCCTTCCTTCAGCACACCGTCGAGGATCATCGCGACCACGCGATCGCGCAGCTGGCGATAGATCGGCTGACTGTCATTCCACTCACGGTCCATCGGGTTTCCGTGTCACGTGCCTACCATTATGCGTTGGCCATGGCACGACCGGCCATCCGGCTGGCGGAACGCGGAGATCCTGGTTCGACTATCGCATGCATGGAAATCACTCCTTAGAAGAGCACGCGCCGGGCTGGTCACCGCAGCCCGGTCGCGGGTGCTTCAGTTACTGGCTACGGTCTTCGAGTCCTTCACGCGCTGCAGCTCCATGCGGGCGTGGACGGCCGTGTCGCCCGGCAACATGAAGGTCCACTCCTGGACGTGATGGTTGTCGTCACCGAAAGTGAACACGGCGTGATGCATGTGGCCATACTTGTTCCCGCCGGACAGGTTGGTGAAATCGAACTCAACCTTCTTGCCGTCGGGCGATGCTTTGCCGATCATCTGCGGCCGGTTGCCGGCGTCGCAGTAGTGGATCAGGTTGAGCTGGTCGTCATTCACATAGATCATCGTCACCGGGTGGTCATACTTTGCCGGGTCGAGCGGCGTGTTGGCCTCCTGGAACTCGTGCACGAGCACGTTGCCGCGCGAGGTCACGCGCATGGTCAGGTGGAGCGACGGCAACTTGTTGTCCTTCATTCCGGGAAGCATCTGGTCCAGCGTGACGGACCCTTCCCACTCGCCGGCCAGCTTCTTCATTTGCGTGAAGGTCTGCTG
>CAYWSH010000133.1:7582-10522 GCA_964460655.1 uncultured Terriglobales bacterium
ACGTTTGCCGCGGCCGCGGTGTTGCTGCTCGCTACGGTCGCCGGCTTCTACTTCTATGCACGGTATCGCGTGCGCCGGGCGATCAAAGAGATCCCGCAGAAGCTGGGAGTCGACATCCAGCAGACGGCGCAAGGATTCACGTTCTCCAAGTCACAGGGTGGGCGGACGCTGTTCACCATCCGCGCGGCGAACACGGTGCAGTACAAAGCGGGGCAGCGCGCTGAGCTGCGCGACGTGAACATCATCATCTACGGCAAGCGCGGCGATCGCTTCGACCAGATCTACGGCTCGAGCTTTGCCTACGACCCCCAGGCGAAGACGGTGACCGCGCGGGGCGAGGTCCACATCGACTTGCAGGCCGCCGGCGCGCCCGGCCAGCATCCGGACCAGGCAACGCCGCAGGAGCTGAAGAACCCGGTCCACATCAAGACGAGTGGCCTGGTGTTCGACCAGAACACCGGCGTCGCCGAGACGCACGAGACCATCGACTTCCGCGCGGCGCAGGGCCACGGCACGGCCCGCGGCGCGCGCTATGACGCCAACGCCGGCACGTTGACGATCGAGTCGGACATCCACGTGGTAACGACGGGCAAGCGGCCGGCGGACGTGACAGCCAAGCACGGTGTGGTGACGAAGGAGCCGCTGCTGGCGACGTTCGACGCTGTCCACGGCGAGAGCGGCGACCGCAACTTCGACGCACCGCAGTTGAAAGTGCAGTTCCGGGACGACAGCACGGTGGAGCACGCGACGGCGAGCGGCGGCGTGACCGGACATCGCGGCGGCAACGCGCCCGCCGACTTCCGCGCCGGCCAGGTGGAGGTGGCGTTCGACGCGAACAACGAAGCGCGGAGCGCGGTAGTGAACGGCCATGCGGTGATCGACGGTGTGAGCGGCACGCCAGTTCTGCAAAAGACGACGATGGGAACAAGCGCAACCACCAAAGGCGTGCACGGAGAGGCCCAGAGAATGCAATTCGATTTTGCTCCGGGAAACACTGTGAGGCACGTCCACGCGGATGGCGCAGTACGCCTAGCGCAATTTGTTGTGACTACGATAAATGGAGCGCCGTCTGCTGCCGCAGCCGGCGCGCGGGGCCGTCCACCCTTATCTGCCGCCCCACCCTTCACTGACGTGAATGGTGTGGCGTCAGATAAGAGTGGAAAGGTATTGGCCGGCGACAAGAACCCGCAAGACATCGAGGTCACGGCGCCGCAGCTTGATGTCGACGTACGCGAGGGCAAGCTGGTGCAGCGCGCGTCAACGGAAGGTGCCTCACGACTGACGATCGTGGATGGGGCTGGGAAGACGGTCGCGGACGCGGGGCACTTCGACGTCACGTTCGACCAAGATAATCATCCGAAGACTCTACGCGGTTCGCAGGGCACGAAGATCGTGACGTCCGCAGTCAACCAGCCGGATCGCACAACGACTGGTCGTGAGATGAACGTCGAATTCGCTCCGGAGGGCGGCATTGCGAGCCTTGAGCAATCCGGAAATTTCCATTACGAAGAGGGAACCCGGAAGGCGGACGCGCAGCGTGCCAGTTATAGGGCGGCCGACCAAGTATTTGTGCTCAACGGTGGGGCGCGCTTCTCCGACGGCGCGGTGAGTACGGGAACGAATCCTGGAGCCATCAGCGTAAGCGCGGCCGAGCTGCGCTTGAACCGCAAGACGGGCGACGTGGCAGCGCAAACCGACGTAAAGGTGACGTATAGCGACTTGAAGCAGATTCCAGGCGGTGCGCTGCTGGGCGCGAATGCGCCGATCCATGTGACCGCGGCAGCAATGTCGGCCGGAAAGCAGGCGGGGACGGCGCGTTTCAGCGGCGGTGCGCGCTTGTGGCAGGACGCGAACATCGTGGAAGCGCCGACGATCGAGTTCGACCGCGAGCGCAAGTCCATGCTCGCGAGTGCGCCGGCAGACAGCGGCCAGCGAGTGACCACATCCTTCGTGCAAAAGGTGAAGAACGACAAGCCCACGCCCGTGACGGTGACGTCGGGCGAGCTGAGCTACTCGGACCTCGATCGACAGGCACACTTCACCAGCGGCGTGGTGATGCGCGGGGCCGAGGCCACGGTGAACGCCGACCGTGCCGACGTGGTTCTGCAGGCGCGCACCACGCCAACGACGCAAGCCACTCCCGGAATGCCGAGCCAGCTACAGCAGATCACGGCGCTCGGTCATGTGCGCATCGAAGAGCCGAAGCGACGCGCGACGGGAGAGAAGCTGGTCTACACGGCGGCGGACGGAAAATACGTCTTAACGGGAGGTCCGCCTAGCATTTTTAGTGCCGAAAAGGGCACTTTGACGGGCGATTCGTTGACTTTCTTTAGTCGCGATGATACCGTTCTGGTGGAAGGCGGAACCGGCCGTGCCCCCACACCGCCGCGCGTAAGTCATTAGAGAACAATAGGATGCAGACTCTAGCGACGGACGACTTAGGCAAGCAGTATCGTGGCCGGCGAGTCGTCAGTGGGGTAACGCTCCATATCAATCAGGGTGAGGTGGTGGGACTGCTCGGGCCGAACGGCGCCGGCAAGACCACAACCTTTCATATGGTGGTCGGGCTTACGCCGCCCGATCGCGGCCGCATCCTGATGGATGGGGTGGACATCACCGACGTCCCGATGTACCTGCGGGCGCGGAACCACGGCATCAGCTACCTGCCGCAAGAGCCATCGGTCTTCCGCAAACTCACCGTGGAAGAGAATTTCCTGGCCGTGCTGGAGACGCAGCCGCTCTCCTGGCGCGACCGGCGGGCGACGCTGGAGCGCTTGCTCGAGCAGCTGGGGCTGGAGTACATCCGGCACAACCGCGGATACGCGCTCAGCGGCGGCGAGCGGCGGCGTGTGGAGATCGGGCGGTCGCTGGCGATCGCGCCGCGGTTCATCCTGCTGGACGAGCCGTTCTCGGGCATCGACCCGATCGCGGTGCTCGACC
>CAYWSH010000134.1:0-10447 GCA_964460655.1 uncultured Terriglobales bacterium
TTCATCCTGCTGGACGAGCCGTTCTCGGGCATCGACCCGATCGCGGTGCTCGACCTGCAGAAGATCATCTCGGAGTTGCGCGGCGCCGGCATCGGCGTGCTCATCACCGACCACAACGTGCGCGAAACGCTTTCAGTGACGGACCGCGCGTACATCATCAACGAAGGCCGGATCTTCCGCACGGGAACGCCGGAGCAGTTAGGGAACGACCCGGAAGTGAAAAGAGTCTACCTGGGCGAGAGTTTCTCACTCGTTTAGTGCTACTGTGAAAGGAACCCGCGGACGGCCGCACCAGCTCTGATGGTTTTGCTGCAGCCCAAACTCAACGTCAAGCTCTCGCAGAAGCAAATCCTCACGCCTGGCCTCGTCCAGATGGTGAGCGTCCTGGCGCTGAACAAGATCGAGCTGAAGGACATGATCAACGCGGAGATGATGGAGAACCCCGTCCTGGAGGAGCTGGATTCTTCGGTCCCACTCCTCGACGAGGTGGCGGGCAAGGAAGCGGAGCGCGACCGCCTGGCCGCCGGCGGCGGCGAAGAGGCGGCGCCGGAAGCGGAAAAGAAGAGCGACCCCTTCGACGAGATCGATATGGGGACGTACTTCAACGAGTATCTCGACCCCGGATATCGCAGTCCCGAATCGGAGTACGCCGAGCGCCCGTCGTTCGAGAACTTCCTCTCCAAGCCGACCACCCTGACCGAGCACCTGATGTGGCAGTTGGGCGCGGTGAATGTGAGTCCAGCCGTGCGCGAAGCGGCTGAACTCGTCATCGGCAACCTGAATGAAGACGGCTACCTGATCGCGAGCGATGAAGAACTGCTGGCTGCCGCCGCCGGCGAGAACGTGGATTCGCCGGAAGCCGTGATCGACGATGAAGAAGAAGAGAAGCCGAAGCGCGGCAACGGGGCGGCGAACGGCGAAGCGCGCACAGAGCCGAGAGCAGCGGCCGAGAGCGGCGTTCCCGGGTATCCGTTCCTGAAATCAATGCCCGATGCCGCCGATCTGGCGGACCTGGACCTGGTGGAGCCCACTGCGAGCGAGAGCATCGTCGATCTGGCAGCAGTCGCGGAGGTCGCAGCAGCGACAGCAGAGCCGCTCGCGGAAGCGGAGCAGCAAACAGCCGTAGAGGTCGCGGCGACTGCGGAGCCGGAAGTCACAGCGGAAGCTGCTCATGGACCGGCCAAGGTGCTGCAATTCGTGCGGCCGGCGCCGTTCACGCTGGCTGATCTGCATGAAGCCATCGCGCTGGTCCGGCAATTCGATCCCGTGGGCGTGGCCGCGCGCGACCTGCGCGAGTGCATGCTGGCGCAGCTGGAGTACCTACGACTGGCGCACGAAGATGGCCGCGAACTCGGCCGCGGGATGAATGGCGACACCGAGCAGACGCTGGCCGCCGCGATCGTCATCGTCAGCAGTCACCTGAAGGAAGTCCAGAACAAGCAGCTCAAGGAAATATCGAAAGCCATCGGGCAGCCCGTCGAGAGCGTGCAGCGCGCGCTCGATTTTCTGAAGACGCTCGATCCCAAACCGGGCCTCCGCTACAACAAGGTGGAAGCGCGGCTGATCGAGCCGGATGTGGCGTTCGTCAAGCAGGGCGACGATTTCCTGATCGTGATGAACGACGAAGACGTACCGCAGCTACGGCTCTCGCCCACCTACAAGCGCCTGCTACACCGCGACGCGGCCGACAAGGACGTGCGCGGCTACGTCAAGGAGCGTTACAAGTCGGCCATCCAACTCATCAAGAACATCGAGCAGCGCAAGCAGACGATCTTAAAAGTCTGCTACGCGATCCTGGGGCGGCAGCGCGACTTCCTCGACCGTGGCATCGACCAGCTGCGGCCCATGATGATCAAGGAAGTAGCGGAAGAGATCGGTGTGCATCCCAGCACGGTGTCGCGCGCGGTGGCGAACAAGTATGCGCACACGCCGCAGGGAGTCTTTGAGCTGCGCTACTTCTTCAGTGAATCCGTGCAGGGACCGGAGGGCGGTGGCACGTCGCTCCTGATCCTGAAGCGCCGCGTGAAGAAGCTGATCGAGGAAGAAGACCCGGCGCGCCCGCTCACCGACGAGCAGATCACCCGCATCCTGCAATCGCAGGGTATCCAGGTGACGCGGCGCACGGTCGCAAAATACCGCGAGGACATGAAGATCCCCTCTACGCACCAGCGGCGCGTGAAGAACTAGCCCAAGGCGCCCGCTCGGGCGCTTGTTCCGAAATCGGAACAAAACCACATTCCTGTTGACGCGCCCCCAGCGGCGTGTATCGTGCGCGCCATCACCCTTACCCAGGTCGCGGCCCCCATCTCAACCTGGAGATCGTTATGGGAAACCTGCCTGCTTTGGATGTGGCGATCGGCATCGTGTTTTTCTACGCGCTGTTCGCTCTGGTCTGTACCACGCTGAATGAAGCCATCGCGCGCCAGCTCAAGAAGCGCCCGGCGACGCTGGAGTCAGCGATCCGCCAGTTGCTAGGCGACGACGAGTTGCACGCGGAGGTGATGAAGCATCCGCTCATCCGTAACCTCTCGCCGCCGAAGAAGAACGAGAAGCCGTCGTATATCCCTGCCAAAACCTTCGCGACGGCGCTGGTCGATACGCTGACGGGCGAAGCACCGGTGCGCGACGTGCCAGCCCTGCAGACCGCGGTCAACACGCTGCCCGATGACTCGAGGCGCGTGCTGAATATCCTGCTGGAGAAGTCCGAGGGCGATTGGAACGCGTTCCACGCCGAGGTGGAGCAGTGGTACGACAACATGATGGACCGCGCGCAGGGTTGGTATAAACGCTACATCCAGAAACAGACGTACGTGCTGGCGCTCGTCGTCGTGGTGTGGGCGAACTTCGACACGCTGGCGGTCGCGCGGCGGCTCTATACGGATTCGGCGACGCGTGCCGCGGTGGTCGAAGCGGCACGGTTGCGCAACCAGGAGCACGCGCGCGCCGCCGCACAAGATTCCGGTGGGCCGCTCGCCACGTTCCCCGACAAGCGCGACGCGGAGACGATGCAGGCCGCCTCGACCGCGGCCGACAGGCCGTCCGCGCCGATCACCGCCGATGAGCAGGCCTTGATCGCTTCCGTCACCGGGTGGCGGACGGACATCTACGATCTGCGCAATCGTTGGGCGGCGTGCAACGACGCTCGTGGTTGCGCGCACTTGCTCTACTGGCTGCTCAACAAGTTCCTGGGACTCGGCCTCTCGATCCTGTGCGTCTCGCTGGGTGCACCGTTCTGGTTCGACGTGCTGAACCGCTTCATGAACCTGCGTAACACGGGCCGCGCTCCCGACGAGCCGCGCGGCAAGAATGCCGGAGGCAAGAAGGAGGGAGGACAATGAAACGGCCGCGGCTGTTCCACATCTTCCTGGCGTCTTGCCTGGCGGCGAGCGCCTTCGCCGCCGATAAGGCGAGCACGCTGGTGCTGAAGCGCTCGTGGATCGAGCAGTTCAAGAACCGCGCGACGATATCCGGCCAGATGTTCGTGGACCACTCGTTGTCATCGCCGAAGACGCCAAGCGCCAGCAAGCCGGCCAACGACGGCGATATCCACGCCGCCGGGCGCTCAGCCCAGGTCGGTCTTCCAATGGTCGCCGAGATCATGAACGCCAAGGACGATCTCACCGCGGTGAAGCTCGCGGTCGACCGCACGAAGGACCACAAGGCGGCTGAGGTAACGGGCGTGTGGCGCCTGTGGTTCGAACATCCGCCGAGCGGCGAGACGCAGAAACAGGACTTTACGAACCTGGTCGTGGCCGACGGAACGAACCCTGACCACTGTTTCGAGATCCATCCGCTGGTGAAGTTCGAGGGCCGGGACCTGGAGAAGACATTCCACTCCATCCCCGGCTTCAAGACCAAAGACGCGAAGGAATCTTTCGATCGCTACGAGAAGCTCAAGCTGTCGCTGACCTCCAATGCGGACACGGTGAGCCTTTCGTCGCAGAAGGTCGGGTTCAACTACGTGAAGTTCCGGCTGCGGCTGCATGGGAAACCGACGAAGCTCGGCACGGATGGCTTGCAGGCTGTGGCGGACATCTTTGAGGTGAGCGGCGACGCCGAAGCCGATCCGCTCGCTTCCGACGTGCGCGTCGTCTTCGTCAATGGCACGCAGCCGGCGACCGAAGCGGCAAAGAATGGCGCGGGCGACGAGATGGTGGTACTGGGAATACCGCGCGTCAACCTGAACGCCGTCAGCGCGTTCGTGAAAACGCACGCATCGGCCACGGGACGCAAGCTGCCGTACGAGATGGTGATCCTCGGGATGGAGAAGGAATGAGCATGCGAAGCCGTTTGCATTTCGCCGTTCCGCGAGCGCCGTGAGTCGGGTTATGCTGTCCCCTGAACTTGTGGTTGCGGCCGGACAGGAGGACACCGGATGAATGTCGAGTACACCGGCAGGCAATATGAGATCACTCCCACAATCCGCAAGCAGATCGAACATGGCCTGGGCAAGCTGATCAAGATCCTGGGCGACAACTTCGAGACCAAAGTCATCCTCACCGCCGAGAAGTACCGCCACATCGCAGAGATCACGATCACAGTGAAGCAAAAGCCGATGGTCGGGCTCGCCGAGGGCACCGAGATGATCGTCGCCGTCGGTGAAGCGCTGAACCGCATCGAGCGCCAGGCGGTGAAATACAAAGCCCGCTGGCGCACCCGCAAGCGGCAGGCGGGACGCAAGATTCCGAAGGTCGGCGCGCAGAAGGCTGCCGCCGCTGCGGCCGTCGGCGAAAGCGCAAGCGCTGCTGTGCCGGTAGTGGTGCATTCGTTCCCGGCAGTGGTGCGCACGACGGAAGCGCACATCGTGCGCTCGCGTGACGCGGTGGCGCTGCGTCCGCTGACCATCGAAGAAGCCATCAAGGAAGCTGAGTTCCGCGATCGCGAGGTGTTCGTGTTCCGCGATCCGCAGGGCAGGGTTCACATCCTGCACCGGACGAAAGACGGCAAGATGGAACTGATCGACGCGCCGTAGGAACACCTAACGCAGAGGACGCAGAGGACGCAGAGGAGAAGGAGTAAAAAGACCCAAGGGCAAGACAGTCTTCTTGCCTTTGGGTCTTTGTCCTCTTCAATCCTTTACCCTTTTGTTTCTCGGCGTCCTCTGTGTCAGGTGTTGACGTTCTCCAGCGCCAACGCCATGCCCAATCCGCCGGACACGCACAGCGTCGCGACGCCTCGCTTCGCTCTGCGGCGCAGCATCTCGTGCAGCAGCGTGACGGTGATGCGCGTGCCGGTACAGCCGATGGGATGACCGAGCGCGATGGCGCCCCCGTTGACATTGAGACGCTCGCGGTCGAGGTGCAATTCGCGGTCGCAGGCGAGCACCTGCGCGGCGAAGGCTTCGTTCAGCTCGATGAGGTCGAAGTCGGCGACACCGAGGCCGGTCTTCTGTTGCAGCTTCTGCATCGCGGGGACCGGGCCGATCCCCATGATGCGCGGTTCGACGCCGACCTGCGTGGTCGCGACGACGCGCGCCAAGGGCTTAAGCCCGTTCTGCTTAACGAATGATTCGGAGGCGAGCACGACCGCGGCGGCGCCGTCGGTGATACCGGAGGAATTGCCCGCGGTGATGGTGCCGGTCTTCGAGAACACGGGTGCGAGCTTCGCCATCTTCTCCAACGATGCGCCGAAGAATGGATGTTCGTCGCGAGCGAAAGTCGTCGTACCTTTCTTCGATTCGATCGTCACGGGCGCGATCTCGGCGTCGAAACGGCCGCCATTGATCGCGGCCTCGGCGCGCTGTTGCGACACGAGCGCGTACTCATCCTGCTCGGTACGCGTGATCTTGTATTGCTCGGCGAGGACTTCGGCGGTCTCGCCCATGAGCAGCTTCGATAGCGGATCGAAGAAGCCGTCGCGAACCATGCCGTCGACCAGTTCCTGGTTGCCGAGTCGATAGCCCCACCGCGCGCCGTCGAGGTAGTAGGGCAGGCGCGACATGGATTCCGTACCGCCCGCCAGGATGCAATGCGCGCCGCCGTTGGCGATGTCGTCGAAGGCGAGCGCGATGGACTTCATACCTGAGGCGCACGCCATGTTCACCGTGTAGGCGGGCACTTCTTTTGGGATGCCGCTGCGCACCGAGATCTGGCGTGCAGGGTTCGGTCCGCCCCCGGCCTGGCGCGCGTTGCCGACGATCGCTTGCTCGACCTGCTCCGGGCGAACACCCGCGCGCTGGAGCGCTGACCTGGCGGCGACGACGCCCATGTCGGCCGCGGTCAGCGAAGCAAGTGCGCCGCCGAACTTGCCGATGGGCGTGCGGACGGCGGAAAGGATGAAGACGCTTTCGAGCATCGGCTTTTCAGTTTACATGCTGAGGATTTAGAGTGGCGGCGTGGCGATCATCTACGGCATCAATGCCGTGACCGAGGCGGTGCGGGCGCGAGCGCGCAGCATCGACTACGTCGGCTGCGCGCGTGAAAGACATGACACCCGTGTGCAGCGCGTGATCGACGCGGCGCGAGCGGCCGGGGTGCAGGTACGCTTCATGCCGCGGGACCAACTCGATCGCGTGGCCGAGGGTGGACAGCACCAAGGCGTGGTCGCGTCGGTCGCAGCGAAGCAATACGCGGAGGTCGATGACATTCTCGAGGCGAAGCGTGGCGAGCGGCACTTCGTGCTCGTGCTCGACGGTGTAGAAGATCCCCACAATCTGGGCGCAGTGCTGCGCTCGGCGGATGCTGCGGGTGCGGATGGAGTGGTGATCCCCGAGCGTCGAGCAGTCGGCATGACGGCGACGGTCGCCAAAGTATCGGCGGGCGCGAGCGAGACCGTGCCGCTGGCGCGCGTAACGAACATTGCACGCGCGCTGGAGGACATGAAGCGGCGCAATATCTGGACGGTCGGGCTCGACGAGCGCGGTAGCCAGTCGTACGACCAGATCGACCTCACGAGCGACATCGCGATCGTGCTGGGCGCGGAAGGGCACGGCCTGCATGATCTGGTGAAGAAGCGCTGCGACTTTTTGGTATCGATCCCGATGGCGGGGCAGGTCGCGTCGCTTAATGTCAGCGTGGCGGCGGCGGTGATGATGTTTGAGGTAGTGCGGCAACGGCGGAAAAGGGCAAAAGCAGATCCTTCGTCCGCCGCGGCGGACTCAGGATGACAACAAGAGGGAATAGAGAAGATGGCCTACATTCAATTCCTTGGTGCAGCCGGCACGGTGACCGGCTCGAAGCACTTGATCAATGTTTCCGGCGATACGACGGGAGCCGGTCTGCAGGTGCTGGTGGACTGCGGCCTGTTCCAGGGCCAGAAGGAGTGGCGCGAGCGCAACTGGCAGTCGCCGCCGATCCAGCCGCGCGAGATCGAAGCGGTTGTGCTGACGCACGCGCACCTCGACCACTGCGGCTGGATACCGCGGCTGGTGAAAGGCGGGTTTCGCGGCCCGATCTACTGCACGCCGGCCACGGCTGAGCTCTGCGCCGTGCTGTTGCCCGACAGCGGACACTTGCAGGAAGAAGATGCGGCGTTCCAGAATCGCAAAGGGACGTCGAAGCACAAGCCCGCGCTGCCGCTGTACACGCTCGAAGAAGCGCAGACGTGCTTGAAGCAATTCCAGACCATCGGCTTTGGCGAAGTGAAGCAGATCGGGCCCGAGCTCGCGTTCCGGTTCTTTCACGCGGCTCACATCCTCGGATCCGGCATGGCCGAGTTCACGCTGACGAACGGCGGCGCGACGAAGAAACTGATCTTCACGGGTGACATCGGGCGCGTGCGCGACAGCGAGACCGCGCCCGGCAAGGTGGTGCATTCCGGCCCCGACGCGATGCAAACACCGGACGTTCTCGTCATGGAGTCCACCTACGGGAATCGCGAGCATCCGCACACCGATCCGCGCCCGGAGATGGCACGGCTCATCCGCGAGACGGTGGCGCGTGGCGGCTCGGTCGTGGTGCCGGCTTTCGCCGTGGAGCGCACGCAGAAGTTCCTGTTCCTGGTGAAAGACCTGATGGAGAAGGGCGAGATCCCGCGTGTGCCGGTCCACACCGACAGCCCGATGGCGATCGCGGCGGTGAACATCTTCCTGAAGCACGCCGAGGAGTTCACGCCGACGGCGAAGGAGATGGTGGAGAAATACGGCTCGCCGCTGACGTGGGCGGGATTCTCGTTCGACCAGACGCCCGACGATTCGAAGAAGATCAACGCGTCACAATTCCCTCAGATCATCGTGTCGTCGAGCGGCATGGCGACGGGCGGACGCGTGCTGCATCACCTGGCGCAGCGCCTACCCGATCCGCGCAACCTTATTCTGCTGATCGGATTCCAGTCACCGGGAACGCGCGGGGCGATCATTAAGAGTGGAGCGAAGAGTGTGCGGATATGGAGCGAAGAGGTCCCGATCCGCGCACAGGTGGCAGCGCTCGAGCAGTTCAGCGACCACGCCGACACGGCAGAGCTGCTCGAATGGCTGCGGACATTCCCGCAGCCGCCCGGCACGACGTATCTGGTGCACGGGGAACCGAGCGCATCATCGCAATTGCAGGCGGCGATGAAGCAGGCGCTCGGCTGGCGCGTCGAAGTGGCGCAGTGGATGCAGCGCGTCGAGGTCTAGCTACCTTCGAAAAAACCAAACCCGTAGATCCTTCGGCCAAAGGCAGGCCTCAGGATGACGGTCCTGGTCATTTTCTGCAGATCCCACCCTGGCAAACCCGGCCAGGGCGCCACCCCATCAAGCCAAAGTCGGGCTTGATGGGGACCCCGAGGGGCACCCGGCCAACCCCGGATGCCATAGGCATCCTTCGACTGCGCGTCGCGGCTTTGCGCCGCGGCGCTCCGCTCAGGATGACTGCGTAGTCCTATCTTGCGAGTTCGTAGCCGGCGAAGAAATAGCTGATCTCGAAGCGCGCGGTGTCTTCGGCGTCGGAGCCGTGGACGGCGTTCGCCTCGATGCTCGCAGCGAAGCGCTTGCGCACGGTGCCTTCCTCGGCGTTCGCGGGGTTCGTGGCGCCCATCAACTTGCGCCAGCTGGCGATGGCGTTCTCTTCCTTCTCCAGGGCCATGACGACGCACGGACCGCTCGACATGAACCTGGTCAGCGACTCGAAGAAGGGCTTCCCGGCGTGCACGGCGTAGAAGCCCTCAGCCTGTTCCTTGGTGAGGTGCAGCATCTTCATGCCGATGATGTTGAAGTGGTTTTGCAGGATAAGGTCGGTGATCGCGCCAGTGGCGTTTTTCTTGACCGCGTCCGGCTTGATGATGGCAAGGGTGCGTTGCAGGGTCTTCATTATGGGTTCAGTCCTTAAGTGTAGGAATCAGGCGCGTGCGGCCAGCGCGCTCACCAGAGTCGCGCCGATGTCGGCCGGTGATTTCACTACGCGGATGCCGGCGGCTTCGAGCGCGCGCATCTTCTCGGCAGCTGTGCCATGGCCGCCCGAGATGATGGCGCCGGCGTGACCCATGCGGCGTCCCGGCGGCGCAGTCTGGCCCGCGATGAACGAGACCACCGGCTTGCGCATGTTCTGCTTGATCCACGCGGCCGCGGTCTCTTCGGCGTTGCCGCCGATCTCGCCGATCATGATGACAGCTTCGGTCTGCGGGTCGGCGTTGAAGAGCGTGAGCGCGTCCACAAAGTTCGTGCCGATGATGGGGTCGCCACCGATACCGATGGCGGTGGATTGCCCGATGCCGCGCTGCGTGAGCTGATGCACTGCCTCGTACGTCAGCGTGCCTGAGCGCGACACGATGCCGACGTTGCCTTCTTTGTGGATGCGCGCGGGCATGATGCCGAGTTTCGCTTTGCCTGGCGAGATGATGCCCGGGCAGTTCGGCCCAATCAGGCGCGACTTGTGTCCTCTGCGGCCGAGGAATTCCCACGCACGCACCATGTCGAGTGCCGGAATGCCTTCGGTGATGCAGACGATGAGCGGCAAGCCGGCATCGGCAGCTTCCATGATGGCGTCGGCGGCTGCCGGCGGCGGCACGAAGATCAATGACGCGTTCGCGCCCGTCTCGCGCGCAGCGTCGGCGACCGTGTTGAAGACGGGCCAGCCTTCGTGCTTCGCTCCGCCTTTGCCGGGTGTAACGCCGCCGACGATCTGCGTGCCGTACTCTGCGCTCGCCTTGGCGTGGAACGTCCCTTCGCGGCCGGTGAGGCCCTGAACGACGACGCGCGTGGATTTGTCTACGAGGATGCTCATCGCCACTCCTCGCGTGCCGCCTCGACGACTTTTTTCGCCGCGTCGTTCATGTCGTCGCCGACGATGAAGTTCAGGCCGCTCTCCTTGAGGATGCGGCGTCCTTCTTCGACGTTCGTACCTTCGAGGCGGAGCACGATGGGCAACGCGATCTTCGTTTTGCGGGCAGCTTCGACCACTCCCGCCGCGAGCGTATCGACGCGCAGGATGCCGCCGAAGATGTTGATGAGCACCGCCTTCACGTTCTTGTCGCTGAGCAGGATGCGGAAGGCGTTCTCCACCTGCTCGGCGTTGGCGCCGCCGCCCACGTC
>CAYWSH010000135.1:0-10382 GCA_964460655.1 uncultured Terriglobales bacterium
TCCTGTTTGAGGCGTGCGAGGGCAGGGGAATCCTTCTTCCCTCGCGATTGCACGAGAACGTGGGGGTCGCTCAGGAAGATGCGCGGGACGTCCTGGGCGGAGGCCGAGATGGCAAGAAAAAGGACGCAGACAACTTTCATGATTACCTCAGGGGCTAAAGCCCCAGTTTCAATCCTGGCCTGTACGGCGCGGTCGCGCTAAAGCGCGAGTCACGGCTAAAGCCGTGACCTACCGAGCCGTGCCCCTTCAAATCTCACCAACTGTGCATCGTGCCATCGAGTTTCCGGTTCACGGGCAGGTATGCGCGCTTGTACGGATACTTCGCCGCCAGCTTTTCGTCGATATCCACGCCGAGTCCAGGCTTGTCACCGGGATGCATCAGGCCGTTGGCGAACGTGTAGGCGTGCGGGAAGACCTTGTCGGTCTCGTCGGTATGGCGCATGTACTCCTGGATGCCGAAGTTGTGCACGCTCAGATCGAAGTGCAGCGCCGCCGCCATGCACACGGGGCTGAGATCCGTGGCGCCGTGCGAACCGGTGCGCACGTGGTACAGCTCGGCGAGGTGCGCGATGCGCTGCAGGTGCGTGATGCCGCCGGCGTGCACTACCGTAGTGCGGATGTAGTCGATCAACTGCTCCTGGATGAGTTGCTGGCAGTCGTGGATGGAGGTGAAGACCTCGCCGACCGCGAGCGGCGTCGTGGTGTGCTGGCGGATCAGACGGAAGCCTTCCTGCAGCTCCGCCGGTACCGCGTCTTCGAGCCAGAACAGATGATGCGGCTCGAGGTCTTTGCCGAGGCGCGCGGCTTCGATAGGCGTGAGGCGATGATGCGCGTCGTGCAACAGATGGATCTCGGAACCGAATTCCTTACGCAAGCGCGCGAAGAGTGACGGCACGAAGTTCAGGTAATGCTCGGTGCTCCAGGCGTTCTCGACTGGGGCATCGCCTTCGGATGCCGGCTCGTAGAACATCTTGCCGCGACCAACGCCATACGTGCTCTTCAGGCCCGGGATACCGGATTGTGCGCGGATCGCGCGATAACCCAGCTTCATGTATTCCGCGACGGCTTTCACCGTGTCGTCGATGTCCTGGCCGCTGGCATGACCGTAGACGAGGACGCCATCGCGCGCCGCGCCGCCGAGCAATTCATATACTGGCGCGTTCAGGCGCTTGCCGGCGATGTCCCACAGCGCGGTATCGACGGCGGCGATAGCCGACATCGTGACGGGCCCGCGGCGCCAATATGCGCCCTTATAAAGGTAGTGCCAGGTGTCCTCGATGCGGCGCGCATCGCGACCGATGAGCAGTGGGACCACGTGGTCCGTCAGGTAGGACGCGACGGCGAGCTCGCGGCCGTTCAACGTGGCGTCGCCGAGTCCGTACACGCCGTCTTCGGTCACGAGCTTCAGCGTGACAAAATTCCGGCCGGGACTACAGACAATCACTTTGGCATCGGTTATCTTCATTGTTCGTTCTTAAACGCTCATCATGGGATTCCCCGGACTCGACCTGAAAGACCGTACCGCCGTCGTCGTTGGCGGCACAAGCGGCATCGGATTGGCGCTGGCCCGCGGGCTGGCACAGGCGGGCGCGAACGTCATCGCGACCGGCCGCCGCGCTGACCTGGTGCAAGCCGCCGCGCGAGAGATCGAAAAACTCGGCCGGCGCTCGCTGCCGATCGCCTGCGACGTGACCGACGAAGCGACGCTCAAGCACCTGCTCGACGAGACGGTGAAGGCGTTCGGCCAGGTCCAAATCCTGGTGAACTGTGCCGGGCGCACGCGCCGTGCGCCGACGCTCGACGTCTCCGACCAGGAGTGGAACGACATTCTCGAGACCAACCTCACCGGCACGCTGCGCGCGTGCCGCGTCTTCGGCCGCCACATGATCGAGCGTAAGTACGGCCGCATCGTCAATATCGGCTCCATCGGATCGTTCGTCGCGCTCTACGAAGTCGCCGCCTATACCGCCAGCAAGGCCGCCGTGGCCGCGCTGACCAAATCACTCGCCATCGAATGGGCCGCCCACGGCGTCAACGTGAACGCCATCGCGCCGGGCGTGTTCCGCACCGACCTCAACGCCGGCCTGCTCGACGGCACCGAACGCGGCCGCGAATTCCTGCTGCGCATCCCCATGGCGCGCTGGGGCAAGGTCGATGAACTCTGCGGAGCCTGCGTGTTCCTTTCCTCTGACGCCGCGAGTTTCGTCACCGGCCACGTGCTCGCGGTGGACGGCGGCTTCCTCGCCAGCGGCGTGAACCGCTGAAACCTCAGCGGCTAAAGCCGCATAATCTCGCCCCGGTCTTGCAGGGCTAAAGCCCTGCTCCATCCTTTCTAGCGCCGCGGATGCGCCTGCAACCACAGCAGCGCATCGAGCAGGTAATACTGTCCGTACGTCAGCGGCCCATCGTGCGGCCGCGTGGCTGAACCGTGGCGCAGCACGCCCGGCGGCGTCGCATCATTCGCCGCCACCGGCGTCAGGTAGCCATCGATCAGCGCCTGCAGGATGCCTTCCGCACGCTCACGCAGGCGCGCCTTGTGCTCCGCATCCGTGACCTCGCTCAAGCGCAGCAAGCCCGCGGCGAAGATCGCCGCCGCGGAAGTATCGCGAACGCGGAAGTGTACGCCTTCATCGTGCAGGTCGTACCACGGGACGAGATCGTCGGGCCAATTCTCCAGGGCCGAATGGGCAACACGATCGGCCACCGCACGCAGGCGCGGATCGTGCGTCTCTTCGTACGCCGCGACAAAACCGTAAAGCGCCCAAGCCGTGCCGCGCGCCCACGCCGTGTCGGCCGCCCAGCCCTGGTGCGTGTGCGTGAACAGCATCTCACCCGGCGCCGTCGTGTTCGGCAGGCTGAGGTTGTTGTCCGTCTGGGCGCCACCGTGCAGCACCAGTTTCTGGCGATTGTCACCCGGGTTGTAATGCACCGACTGGATGACGGAACCATCGGGCCGGACGAGCCACTCGGCGGAGCGCAGCGCGTGCTTCAGTCCCATGTCGCGCCACTGCGGATCGCCCGTCTGCCGCGACGTCCACCACAGGAGCTGCAGGTTCATCATCGTATCGATGATGGTGTCGTCACCGTTGTCGCCCCACGCGGCGATCAGCTGCGTCTTCGGGTTGTAGAGCTGCTTCAGCCGCTCGGCGCCAGCCAACGCGCTCTTCAGCAGCATTGGATCCTTTGTCAGGTCATAGCCGAAGGCGGAAGAATAAAAGTAGATGAAGCCGGCGTCGTGGTTGAGCGTCGGCTCTTCGCCGACCGTGCGCGCGTTCCACTGCTCGGCCCAGCGGCGATATTTCTCGTCGTGCGTGGAGCCGTACAGCCGCCACAACTCTCCGATCCAGAAGCTGCCGGTCCACCACCAACCGTCGCGCGGCTTCCATTCACCAGTGGCGTTGTCGCCTTCGGTGAAGAAGCCCGGGCCCTTGCTGTAGGTCGTCTTCGGCGCGCTCGCCAAAAGAGACGCGAAGCGCGCGGCCGTGCGGTCGGCTTCCTGCTGGACGAGTTGTAACGCTTCGGCGAACGTCTTGTGTCGTGCTGGGTGTAGCGTGTCGAGCGGCGCTGATTGTGTCGCCGCACTCTGCGAGGCGATCGTGACACGCGGCGGTTGCTGCATAAGGGTGGCTTGCGTAGCCACGAGGGTCTGGAATGCCTCGCGCGTCGTGATGCCGTCGGGCGGCAGCACGTACGACGCGTTCCCGCCCATCTCGGCCTGCGCGCCCATGCCGGTGCGGCGATTCGTTCCCTCCTGGTCCCAAGCGGCGAGCGTGTACCAGGTGGCCGAGCCGTCGGTGAGCTTCAGCTTGAGGAGATGATTATCCGAATCATCGATCGTGCCTGCGCCCGCTGTGCTGAGGACGGCGAGGCCCAAGTTCTGACCAGCGACGTAGTCCTGTTGCGTTGAGCCCGTCTGGACGACCTGCTCGCCCCAAGTAGCGAGCGGCGCGAGGCCCGATGCAGGCAGCAGTGGCGCGTGCGGCTTGATCGGTAGGCCGGTGACGAAGGTCAGTGACGTTCCCGGCTGCGTGGTTATCGTCTGGAAGAATCCGCGCTCGCCCGCCCATTGCGTGATGCGCGACTTCAGGTTCACGCGCTGCCCGCCGACGTTCCAGCCTTCGTACTCCAGTTCGACGATACTGCGCACGGGCCCGCGCGTGACCATATGCCACTTGCGCGCGGCTACATCCGCGACCTTCTCGGCTTTTCCGTTCACGAGGGCGGCGACCGAGCCGGCGCCGATCGAATCGCCGACGCGCAGAATGTCGCGCCCCTCGGGCGATTCCTCGTGGTATGGATACTCGGGTCCGGCGAACATCTCGAGCTGCAGCGACGGCCGGCGCTTGCCAAACAGATCGATGGCGCTGCGCTGGTCGAAATAGATCCGCCACGCCGCGCGGTCCGACTCCCACCCCAAGCCCTCGATCTTCGTGGAGAACAGTGCGTTCGTGCGCTGGGGATAGGGCGCGCGCAGCCGCCAGAGCCGTTCCGGCGGACCGTAGGAGATGGACACAACGCGCGTCTGCAGCGGCTTTAGCTCGATCTGGAAAGCGATCTCGTCGGCCTGATTGTCGCCATCGAGATCGTCGGCTTGCGAGGGCAACTCGGCCGCCTGGGGTGCAGCCGCGTCCTCCTCGACGGTCGTGGCAGCCGTCGCCGTGACGATGAAAGAGCCGGGGAGAAAATCAGGCGCTATTTTCTCTAAGTCAGCGACACGGACGGTGATGTCGGCAACGCGCGCTTCCGCACCGGGATTCTCGACCGCCAGCTTGATGACCTTGATGTGCGAAGCCGCGAATGCCGGCATGACGAGCGCCCATGCCACGGCTGCGTACCGGACCCACCGCGTGGCGGCATGGCTCATCCGATGTAGTCCTCGCGGCAAGGAGTGAACACGTCGATGACGTGCGCTGCTTCCAGTGCCGATGCACCGTGCCCGACCCCGCCGCGCACCACGAAGCTGTCGCCGCCTGCCACCTCGAACGTCCTGCCTTGCGAGGTGACGCGCAGCCTCCCGCTCACGACGTAGACGATCTGTTCGTGCGGATGGCTGTGCAGCGCGCCCTGCCATCCCTTCTCCATGCGGTGCTCGGCGAGGAATAGCTTATCGTTATAGGCAAGCACGGCACGCGCGAGCCCAGGCTCGGGTGCGGTTCTCTTCGCCTCTCCGTTGCGGACGACAATCACATCCGGATACGCCTGCGTCGTCATTCTTTTCCTCAGCCGACTTTCGCGGTATGCACGCCGGTCAACTCGGCGCGTGCCTGCTGGACCACTGCGACGAACCTCCGCGCGTTGTCCACGATGATCTGCTTCTCGCCGCGCTCCAGCACGGCGCGATCCACCAGTTCTCCGCCCACGCCCAGCGCCGCGGCGCCGGCGCGGATGAACTCGGCCGCCGTGTGCAGGTTGACGCCGCCGGTCGGGACGAAGGGAATGTTCGGGAATGGTCCGCGCAGCGCCTTGATATACGCCGCGCCGCCGACGTGCGCGCACGGAAAGATCTTTACCAGGTCAGCGCCCGCCTGCACCGCCGCCATGACCTCGCTCGGCGTCAGCGCACCCGGCATCACCGGAACGTCGGCTTCGCGTGCGGTCGCTACCATGCCGGCGTCGAAGCCGGGGCTGATGAGGAATTGCGCGCCGGCGTCGAGGCAGCGACCCGCGGTGTTCGCGTCGAGCACCGTGCCGGCTCCGATCAGCACACCCGGCGGTGCCGTGCGGGCCAGTTCGCGAATGACATCAACGGCACCGGGCACCGTCATGGTGATCTCGACGACCGGGATACCGCCTTCGCGCACCGCGTCGGCCGCCATGATCGCCTGCTTGCCGCTCGCCGCGCGCACTACCGGGATCAGGCCGACTTCGATGATCCGTACCAGAACTTCCTGCTTCTTCACTAAATATCTCCACCGTCAGCGCGCAATACGCGCACCGACGCCTTTCATCACCTGCGTGACTTCCTTCAGCGTGACCATCGTCGTGTCGCCGGGCGTGGTCATCGCCAGCGCGCCGTGCGCCGCGCCACACTCGACGGCCCACTGCGGCTCGCGCCCGGAGAGGAAGCCATAGATCAGGCCCGAAGCGAACGAATCGCCGCCGCCGACGCGGTCGTAGATCTCCAGGTCGTTGCGCTCCGTCGCCTGATGGAACTTGCCATCGTGATAGCAGATGGCGCTCCAGTCGTTGCGCGTCGCCGTCTTCGCCTTGCGCAACGTGGTGGCGACGACGGCAAAGGGAAAGTCCTTCACCACGCGCGTGATCATTTCCTTGAAGCCGGGGACATCGAACTCCGAGAAGCTCTCGCTTGCGCCCGCGACCTCGTAACCCAGAGCGGCCGAAAAGTCCTCTTCGTTCCCGAGCATGACGTCGACGTAAGGCGCGAGCCGCCGGTTCACTTCCTGCGCCTTCGGCTTGCCGCCGACCGCTTTCCACAACGACTCGCGGTAGTTCAGGTCGTAAGAGACGATGACGCCGTGCTTGCGTGCCGCCTGCACGGCTTCCAAAGCGACATCGGGCGTGGTCGTCGACAGCGCGCAGAAGATGCCGCCGGTGTGGAACCAGCGTGCGCCCTGCTTGCCGAAGATCGTGTCCCAGTCGATCTGGCCAGTCTTCAGTTGGGACGCGGCACTGTTACCGCGGTCCGAGCACCCGAGCGCGGCGCGCACACCGAAGCCGCGCTCGGTGAAATTGAGGCCGTTGCGTACGGTGCGGCCCACGCCGTCGGATTCGATCCAGCGCACGAGCGACTGATCCACGCCGCCCTGGTAGATCAGGTCTTGCAGCAAGCGCCCGACGGGATTGTCGACGAATGCCGTGACGAGCGCGGTGTCAAGGCCGAAACAGCGCTTCAGCCCGCGTGCCACGTTGTATTCGCCGCCGCCCTCCGAGACTTCGAAGTTGCGCGTGGTCCACACACGGCGGTCGCCGGGATCGAAGCGCAACATGACCTCGCCGAGCGCAATCATGTCCCAGCGGCATTGGTCTTTGGGTTTGAGCTTGAGTGGCATAGGGGATCTCAGCGCGCCAGCCAACCTCCGTCCACCGCGAGTATCTGGCCGTGCACGTAATCGCTGGCGCTCGAACACAAGAACACGGTCGCACCGGCCAGGTCGTCGGGCTTGCCCCAGCGGCCCGCGGGGATACGCTCCATGATCTGGCGACTGCGGGTCGCGTCCTGGCGGAGGGCGGTCGTGTTATCCGTTGCCATATAGCCCGGAGCTATAGCATTGACATTGATGTGCCTGGGTGCCCACTCGTTCGCCAGTGCTTTGGTCAAGCCGGCGACGGCAGACTTCGCCGCGGTGTAAGCGGGCACGAGGATGCCGCCCTGGAACGAGAGCAATGAGGCGATATTCACGATCTTGCCGCTTCCCCGCTCCAGCATGTGCCGTCCGGCGCGTTGTGACAGTTGGAAGACAGCGTTCAGGTTGACCGCGAGCACCTCGTTCCACGCGGCCTCCGTGAACTCCGCCGCGGGCGCGCGCTGGATGATCCCGGCATTATTGACCAGGATGTCGAGGGTGCCGAATTCCTGCAATGCCTGTTCGAACAATTGCGCCGGGGCATCGTTGTGAGCGAGGTCGGCGGCGATGTAACCGGTCTTGCGGCCGAGCGCACGAATGTCATGCGTCACCGCGGGGAGTGACGTATGGCGCCCATGGCACATCACGTTCGCCCCTGCCTGGGCCAGCGCCAGCGCGATGGCCGAGCCGAGCCCGCGGTGGGAGCCGGTCACGAGCGCATTCTTGCTATCGAGGCGGAAGGCGTCGAGGATCATGCGTGCGCCTCGAGCGTGACCGGGGTGAGCCGCGGCGCAAGAAGGTGTACGACCGTTAGAGCCACGAGGTAGGCGGAGCCCGCGATGTAGAACGGAACCATGTAGCTACCGGTCTGCTGGAGGACGTAGCCGACGATCTTGGCGATGAGCATGCCGCCGACCGCGCCTGCCATGCCGCCGATGCCCGTCACGGTGGCAACCGCGCGGGCGGGAAACATATCCGACGTCAAGGTGAAGAGATTGGCCGAGAAGCCCTGGTGCGAAGCGGCCGCGAGCCCCACGAGCAGCACGCCGGCCCAGAGGTTCTGGGTGCGCGACGCGAACACGATCGGTACCACGCAGAGTGCGCAGACGAGCATCGCCGTCTTGCGGGCCGCGTTCGCGCTCGCACCGCGGGCGAGCATGCCGGACGAGATCCAGCCGCCGCCGACGCTGCCGACCGTGGCGATGGTGTAGATGGCCGCCAGCGGCAGTCCTGCCTGCAATAGCTTCAGGTTATAAGTTCGCTGGAAGAAGTCGGGTATCCAGAACAGATAGAACCACCAGATGGGGTCGATGAGGAACTTCCCTGCCGCGAACGCCCACGTCTGCCGATGCGGGATGACCTGCGCCCATGCGACCTTTTCCATCTTCTCCGGTGGATCGCTACGGATGTACGCCAGCTCCGCCGCCGAGCAACGAGGATGGTCTTCCGGCTTGCGATAGATGGCCAGCCAGAACAGCAGCCAGATAAAGCCGAGTGCGCCGACAATGAAGAATGCCCAGCGCCAGCCCAGCCACGCCGTCAACAACGGCGCGATGATCGGCGTAAGGATGGCGCCGATGTTCGTGCCGGAGTTGAAGACTCCCGTGGCGAGTGCGCGCTCGCGTTTCGGGAACCACTCCGCGACGGCCTTGATGCTTCCCGGGAAGACGCCGGCTTCGCCGAAGCCGAGCGCCGAGCGCACGCAGATGAAACTGAACAGCGAGCGCGCCCCCGCGGTCGCCATCGACGCCAGGCTCCAGAACACCATGGCGAACGAATAGCCGGTGCGCGTGCCCATGCGGTCGATGAGCCGCCCCATCACCAGCATGCCGACGGCGTAGGCTCCCTGGAAGAACGCGACCAGATTGCTGTAATCGATCTCGCTCCAGCCAAGTTCGCCCTGCAGCGTGTTCTTGAACACGCCGAGGATCTGCCGATCCATGTAATTGACCACGGCGCCCATGAGCAGCAACGAACAGATGATCCAGCGCATGTGTCCGGAGGGTGACACGGGCGCAGCCGTTGCTGCAGGAGCTGACGTTGTGGTGGATATCGGCATCGTCGGTCTAGTTCTTACGTCCCTTCTCCAATCCTGAGCCGCCGCCCTGAGTGAATCCGGGCTGCACGTTGACCACCCCGAACTGGCGGTCTTCGACCTCCCGATGCGCGGCCATGGCCCACAGGAAGCAGACCCGATGACCGGGCACGGAGACGTTGGGATGGTATCCGCTGGGCATCAGGACAGCATCGCCGTCGCGCACGACGGTGACGAGCTCCGGATACTCGGTGTCGTTGTACACGAGCTGGATGGCATACGCCGGCGCCGGCATGTCGAAGAACACGTACATCTCTTCCAGCATCTTGGCATGCTCGTGCGGCGGCCAGCTGGTCCAGTTGCCGGGATCGGAGAAGGTGAAGCCGGCAACGAGCCGGCCCGCGTCGACGTTCTTCGCGAGCAGCATGTGCAGCTGACGTTGCGCGGCGGCGCTACCGGTAGCGAATTTTAGTCCGGGGTCCTTTTCGATCTCGGCAAAGCGCACGACCTGCAAGCCGTAATCCTTCGCGACCGGTGCGGAGAATTCGGCGATGTCGGCGGATGAAGCGGAGCTCACCTCGATCTCCGAGTCGCGCGGGATGTAGATGGCATCGTAGCGAGTGAGCCGGGTCTCGCGGCCGTGCGTCTTCACGGTCGCCTCGCCTGCCAGGACGATCAGTCCAGTCTCTTCGGTCTTGTTGGCGAACGAGACCGACGGACAATTCGTGTTCAGGATGATGCGGCCATAGGAAAGATGACGGTTGGTGCTGTTGCGCGGTGTGACGGAGACATTGCGGCCCGGTTTGGACGCCGTGTTACGAAAAATCATTTTGTCGGTCGGGACCACGGTCTGGGTACTCATACCTGCTCCTTGCGACTTGTGGAACCGCGGGATGCGCCCCCTAGCTCGCATCCCGCGTGATCGGTCTCACGGCTAGAACGTGAGCCGCAGCCCGAGCTGTAACTGGCGCATCGCCCGGGCGGACGTGATCTTGCCGAATTGCGACGAGCTGAATGTGCCATTCGGATTGTTAAGGTTGACCATGTTGAATGCGTTGGTGGCTTCCGCGCGGAATTGCGCCCGGAAGCGCTCGGTGAACAGGAAGTTGCGCGAGATGCCGACATCGATGTTCTTCGAGCCCGGACCATCGAGATAGTTGCGCCGTAAGAGGCCGTCGGTGCCGATGGGGTTCGGCTGGAATGCCCCAGTGTTGAACCAGCCATTGATGACGACGCCGCGGCCGCGGTTCGGATCGAGCAATGGATCGCCGATCAGGTTCGGGCGGTCGTTGCTGTTGCCGTCGCGATTGTTGTCGGAGCCG
>CAYWSH010000136.1:0-10347 GCA_964460655.1 uncultured Terriglobales bacterium
GCAGATCACGGATGTTCGACACCTTCTTGTCGTGCAGCAGCACGAACGGGTTGTCGAGCACGGCAACTTGCTTGTCCGGGTTGTTGATGAAGTACGGCGACAGGTAGCCGCGGTCGAACTGCATGCCTTCCACGACTTCCAGCTCGTCGGCCAGCGACTTGCCGTCTTCGACGGTGATCACGCCTTCCTTGCCGACCTTGTCCATCGCTTCAGCGATGCGATCGCCGATCGACGTGTCGCTGTTCGCCGAGATCGCGCCAACTTGTGCGATTTCCTTGTTGGTCGTGCACGGCTTGCTGATCTTGCGCAGTTCTTCGATCGCGGCAGCCACTGCCTTGTCGATACCGCGCTTCAGGTCCATCGGGTTCATGCCCGATGCAACGTACTTCATGCCTTCGCGGACGATCGACTGAGCCAGAACCGTTGCGGTCGTGGTGCCGTCACCTGCGTTGTCGCTGGTCTTGGAAGCCACTTCCTTGACCATTTGCGCGCCCATGTTCTGCAGCTTGTCCTTCAGCTCGATTTCCTTGGCCACGGACACGCCGTCCTTGGTCACGGTCGGGCCGCCGAAGCTGCGCTCCAGCACCACGTTGCGGCCCTTCGGACCCAGCGTGACCTTCACTGCGTTGGCGAGAATGTTCACGCCTTCAACCATCTTGGCACGGGCGGAATCGCCGAATACGACGTCTTTAGCTGCCATCTTCTAACTCCTTGAATTCTTGGGATATAACCGGGGAAGTAGCGGCTTTGCGCTTACTTCTGCACCACGGCCATGATGTCTTCTTCACGCATGACGAGCAGTTCGTTGCCGTCGACCTTGACGGTCTGGCCTGCGTACTTGCCGAACAGGACGCGGTCGCCAACCTTCACGTCGAGCGCGATTGCTGCGCCCTTGTCGTCACGCTTGCCCGGGCCGACGGCCAGGATTTCGCCCTGATCCGGCTTTTCTGCTGCGGCTTCGGGGATCACGATGCCCGACGCGGTCTTGGTTTCTTGATCCAGACGCTTGACGATCACGCGATCATGCAAAGGACGAAGGTTCATACATACTCCTCTCTTGATTGAGACTGAAGAACGCTGAGAAAACCCGGTTGGCTGAGCCAACCGGCGATGTTGTTAGCACTCGTGTTCGGTGAGTGCTAATTATATGGACGGGTGGTGACAAATTCAAGAAGGGATGCGGCGGGGGATGTTGGGTTGTCGAGATTCGCTTAACTTTGAACTTTGCTCACTTAAGTCCGAACCCTGCACTGCAGCAAAAACTTGATTCCATCAGATAATTTCCCTTCTAAAACATACACGTACACGCTTGCCGCGCACGTTCGCTAGGCATCATCGGTTCGAGCGCGGACGACCATCCAGAGAATGAGCGAACCACAATTAGATGCGTGGCCGTCCCGCCAGGGGAAAACCCTGGCCGAGCGGTAGCCAGAAGTATTTATCAGCCTTCATGCTTCCATGCAGCAGCCACAGGGATGCCAGATTGGAGCGGAACGTTGCCATTTGATCTGCCTGCATCGGCCTGCTTTCGGAGGGCGTGTTGATCACGTGTCGTGCGGCGTATCGCACAGCACTTGGCTATTTGCTGCTTGCCGAATATTGCGACTGTTCGGAGTCGCCCACTCCGAAAACTGGACCAGAGGCCGCAACACATGCAGCTTTTAAGGGTGTATCGGTCATGCATTCCTCCGATCCGGCCGGCGAATCATCTTGAGATCCTCTCAAGAAACCCCGCGAAGAAGATCGGTTTTCAGGGAGTTGGTACGTTCGGCTGGAGCTGGAATCCGAGGGCGGTCACGAATCGGCTTGGCGTATCGCTCTCAGCCTTGGCGCGGCAAAGGGGTGCCTACCTTGTTTTCTTCAGCTTGTTGCGGCGGGAAGCAATCACTGGCCCCACTTTCGATTTGGCGGGCTCTACTTCGAGTACTTCCCGCGACGGCGCCCTATCAAGAAATTCAATCCCCGGCCTAATGAGCCTTGGGGCCTTCTCCTCATACTCCATTCCCTCTACAAGGCATGTGGCAGCAACCTTAGGACTTGACGGAGCCATCTCTGCATAGGAGATCGGGCTGAAACGGGGGCTGATTAAGCGGGAAGACGGTGGTCTTCTTCGCCGGCGATGGATGGATATCATCGCCGGTAAAAAAGACCACCGCTTTGCCCCTGCTTTGGCGCGGTCTCGCACTTTTGTCAAGATTGGATCGCAGCGACCTACCGAGTAACGGCAATCCCGCCCGATGTCCGGCAGCAGGCAACTCGATGCAATCGCGATTCAAAGTGAGGGAATGCAACAACTCGTGTCGGTCGGGTTGGAAATACGCGCGGCCGGATGCTCGATCGATCCCGCTGCCCGCCGGCGGCACGCGCCGCAGTGCGCAGGCCAGGTCTGCGCACTGCGGCGGTTCCGGACGAGGCTTGCGACAGGGGGAGCGATCGGTTCCAGCACGCCTTCTTTTGGACTAGTCCAGTTGGCAGCGCCAATAGTAGGGGCCCAATGTGTCAGCTTCGCGTCGGAGAATCCGTGGGCGGCGCGGGGCGAGGTTGATCGCGACGTCGCCGCTCACGGCGACTCTGGCGGATTGAACGGTGCGGCGTGCGTGGCCGTGCCGCAGGGGTTACGGTAGCAGGGATTCAGAGGCGGACTGGGCCGCGCCGGTGCGCACGGCCATCGACGAACTTAGTCGTGACCGTCAACCCGCGCCGCACCAAGCGTGCATGCCGCCAGCACCCTCAACTCACGCAGGAGGCCGCGCACATGGGCGATCTGGTTGATCGCCCAGCGCTCCTCCCCCGCCATCATCCGCTCCACCGTGAAGCCCGGGGGCAGTGGCGTGTCGCTCATCGTTCGGTAAGGAATGAACGGATCGGCCGCTTCGTCGGTCAGGCGGAATGCCGGGGCCGGATAGTGATTTTCCTGCTCCAGGATGAAGGCCACGACCTGCGGCGCGTCGTCCCCGAGCATCAACAGCTCGAGCAGCATGCGCGCGCCGGGCAGCTCGTCTTCCGCGCTGCCCTGCAACACGCCGTAATGGCCGAATCCGCGCGCTTCCGGCACGATTCGCACGCCTTTCATGTGAACCTGGCGGATGTGCGGCGCCAGGGTCCGCAGTGCCTGCATCGGCTGCTCGCAGGCGTTGATCATGTTTCCGAAGTCGAAGAGCGCGTTGATGCGCGGATGATCGACATGGCGAAGCAAGGCAGCGATTTCCGCACTCTTCAGCTCTTCGTGTTGCTCGAAGTCAAAATGCAGGTCGAAACGTTCGGCCAGTTGCGCGAGGTGGCGCAGATCCGCCTCGACGCGGGCGAGGACGCCGGACAGCCGGCCCTCGTAGCGCGAATAGACGCGCAGATTGCGCACGCCCATGACCCGCGCGATGCGAGCGGCCTCGTCCACGTCTTCCCGTGCCGTGCTGCTTAATTCCAGGTGAAGCGACAGGCCCAGCGTCTGCGCATGCCGGGCGACGGCGCGCAGCTCGTCGTCGCGCATCCTGGCGAGGCTGCGCTCCTCCCCGTCCAGGAGATGGATGCATACGCCGTCGAGTTCATGGCGCCACGCGAAATCGAGCAGGTCGATCGGCCGGTAGCGGCCGTGGGTCAGGTTCGTCAGCAACGGGTACGCGTGGCCGAACAGGCGCAGGCTGTCGAGCCGCTTGAGCAGCTTGGCGGCGAGCGAGCGCGTGAGAACTGGCACGGGCCATGCCGACGCGTCCTGTACGTTGTGGCTCAGCAGTGCGTTGAACCGGTCCTGAATGGGCTGCGGCGATGACATGCTTTTGGTTTTCCTTCGATACGGTGCAAGACGCGCGAATCAGCCGAACTTCAGCCCGAGCACGCAAGCGATCGGGCCTAGCGCGGAAACGGCCTGCTGCAGGCTGATCGACTGTTGCCCGGATGGCGCGCCGAACGCGAACACCAGCAGCGTGCTGACGGCGGTCCAGACAGAATAGGCCACGGCGGTCGCAATCTCCCGCATCGCGGCGCTCGGCAGCCAGATACTCAGGCCCATGGCGGAGAGCGTGCAAAGCGACCGGGCGGGTGCCCAGAGCGCTTCGCAGAGGCCGGCGGCCAGTAGGCTAAGCCAAGCCATGGCGCCTCCGTTCCGGAGCCGTTTGGAAGTTCAGGCCCTGTCCTCGCCGCCCCAGGGCTGTTCGGCCTGGCTGTCTACCGAGATGCGCACGGCGTCGTGACGCCAGTATTCGTGGTCGCAGTCCACCAATACGCCGTGCTGGTCGTAGTTGACCCGCGTAATCGCCAGGATCGGGCTGCCTGCCGTCACGTTGAGCCGCCGCGCCACCTCGCCGCGAGCGCCCGACGGGTAGATCTCGAAGCGCGAGCGGGAAAACCGCAGGTCGTAGAACTGCTCGTAGGTCTGGGTCAGCGATTTAGAAAGGTCGCGCTCCAGGATATTGGGAAAGCGCTCCGGTTTGAGGAAATGCTCGACGTAGGACACCGCCCGGCCGTCGATGTACCGCAAGCGGCAGATCTGGTACAGGCGGGTCAGCGGCGCCAGTTCCATTTCCCTGCACAGCACCGGGCTCGCCACCACCTCGCCGGTCGCGACCGCCCGGGTTTCCACCTGCCGCTTCTGCAGCGTGACCATGCGCTGGAAATACGTGCGGTAGAGCGGGTTGTAATTGAGCCGTGGATAAGCCACGAACCAGCCGCGCCGTTCTTCCCGATAGATCATGCCTTCGGCTTCGAGCGCCAGCAGCACGTCCTTGAGCGTGATGCGGGTGGTATGAAACAGCTCGCAAAGTTCCCGCTCGGAAGGCAGCTTCGTACCCGGCACAAGGATGCCGCTTTCGATCTGGTTGGCCAGTACAAGACGCATCTGGGAGATCTGGGTCGGCGGGCGGTCGTTCATCGGGTGACTAGTCCAGGTATCGGTTTCCGGGGTGCGTCTTTATGCCATGGTTTCGTGACAAAAATGTGAAACATAGGGCTCGTTGTGCAAGCGGGGCGGGGACTTTTGCACATGAAGCGATGCGTCGTCGGAAATGTCCCGACGCAAAACTGACACATTCGACCTCTACTATTCGCCCTGCTTTTTGCCTAGTCCAGAGGATGACAAACATGCGCAACTTGATGACCGGCTGTCTTGCCGGTGTGCTGAGCCTTACCTTTTCTGCCGCGTTCGCCCAGAACGTCGACAGCCTGATCACCGCCGCCAAGAAGGAAGGAGCGGTCAACAGCCTGGGCATGCCGGCCGACTGGGCCAACTGGCAGGATACCTGGAGCCAGCTGTCCCAGAAGTACGGCCTCAAGCACCAGGACACGGACCTGACCTCGGCCGAGGAAATCGCCAAGTTCGACGCCGAGAAGTCCAACGCTAGCGGCGACATCGGCGACGTCGGTTATGCGTTCGCGCCCGTCGCCGTGAAAAAGGGCGTCACCCAGCCGTACAAGCCGACCACGTGGAGTCAGATTCCCGCCTGGGCGAAGGATAACGATGGCCACTGGGCAGTGTCCTACACGGGCACGATCGCGTTCATCGTCAACAACAAGCTGGTGAAGAACCCGCCGAAAACCTGGGCGGACCTCGCCAACGGCAAGTACAAGGTCGCGCTCGGCGACGTGAGCACGTCGGCGCGCGCGACCAGCGCGGTGCTGGCCGCCGCGTACGCGCTCGGCGGCAACGAGAAGAAGCTGAAGCCGGCGCTCGACCTGTTCGCGCAGTTGGCGAAGCAGGGCCGGCTGACGCTAAATGACCCGAACATCGCGAACCTCGAAAAGGGCGAGGTGGAAGTCGGTATCCAGTGGGACTTCAATGCGCTCGCGTACCGCGACAAGATCGACCCGACGCGCTTCAACGTGCTGATCCCACAGGACGGCTCCCTGACCTACGGCTACTCGACGATCATCAACAAGTACGCGAAGCACCCTAACGCGGCGATGCTCGCGCGTGAGTACATCCTCAGCGACGCCGGCCAGATCAACCTTGCGCGCGGCTACGCCCGTCCGATTCGCGCGGAGGTGAAAATTCCACAGGATATCGCCGCGAAGCTGCTGCCGGCGTCGCAATACCGCGTCGCCCGGCCGATCGGCGACTTCGACGCCTGGGAAGCCTCGCTGAAGCAATTGCCGCGCTTGTGGCAAGAACAGGTGATGGTGAACATGCAGTGATGACGCGCCGCGCGGCAGTTCATGCAACGCATGGGCCGCCGCGAGGCCGCCACGCGCAGTCGATTTTATGAAAACTCCTGTTTCCTCGCCGCTGCCCACGACCGTCGGCGAAGCATTCGTGCAACCGCCCCGTGTGCGTTACTGGCGCGCGGCTCTGCTGCTCCTGCCGATGCTCGCGCTGCTGACGCTGTTTTGCCTCGCGCCGATGGGCTGGGTGCTCGAGCACAGCGTCGCGGGCGAGCACGGCCTGTCGCTCGAAAATTTCGAGGTTGTGTTGAGTTCGCCGTTCTATCGTCAGGCGTTTGATAACAGCCTGCGCATCTCGCTCTATTCCAGCGTCATCGCACTCGTGATGACGCTGATTGGCGCGGCTTCGCTGCGCCGTGTTGACGGTCGACTGAAAGACGCGGTGATTGCGCTGACCAACATGACCAGCAACCTGTCCGGCGTGCCGCTCGCGTTCGCGTTTATCATCCTGATCGGCACCAATGGCGCGCTCACGCTGCTGCTGCGGGAGTGGGGGCTGCTGCAGGATCTCCATCTCTATTCGCGCAACGGGCTGATCTTGCTGTACACGTATTTTCAATTGCCGCTCGGGTTGCTGCTGCTGTACCCGGCACTCGACGCGTTGGACGACCACTGGCAGGAAGCCGCCGCGCTGCTCGGCGCCAGCCATTGGGCGTACTGGCGACACGTCGCGCTGCCGGTGCTTGCCCCCGCGCTGCTCGGGACCTTCATCCTGCTGCTCACTAATGCGATGGGCGCTTATGCGACCGCGTTCGCGCTCACGTCGGGCAACTTCAATCTGGTGACGGTCCGCATTGCCAGCCTCGTGTCCGGCAACATCGACCTGCAGCCCGATCTGGCCGCCGCGCTGTCGGTGCTGCTCGTGGGGCTGCTGTCGCTCGTGGCCGCCGTCAATCAGTGGCTGTTGAAGAGGAACTCCAATGCGCGCTGATCGTCTGCATCGGTTCGTGGTTGTGCTGCTGAGCCTCGTGCTCGTCGTGCCTGTCGCCGCCACGTTGCTCTATTCGTTGTCTGAGCGCTGGGAAGCGACGATCCTGCCCGAGGGGCTGACCTTCTCGTGGTATGCGCAGCTCTGGAACGAGCCGCGCTTTCTCATCGCATTCGCCCATTCGCTTCTGATCTGCATCGGCACGCTGTTGGTCTCGACGCTTGTCATCGTGCCGGCGGCGTTCGTCGTTTGCTACCGTTTTCCGCGCCTCGACCGCTGGATGAACGTGCTGATCCTGATTCCGTTCTCCATGCCGCCGGTCGTTGCCTCGGTCGGCCTGCTACAGCTCTTCGCCGACGGGCCGCTGCCGATCGTCGGCACGCCGTGGATCCTGCTCGGCAGCTACTTCACGATCACGCTGCCGTTTATGTACCGCACGCTCGCGGACAGCCTGCGTGCGCTCGACGTGGTCGGCCTGATGGATGCCGCGTATCTGCTCGGCGCGGATACGCCCCGCGCGTTCCTGGAAGTGATCCTGCCGAATCTGCGCAAGGCGCTGATGGCGTCGCTGTTCCTGGCGTTCTCGCTGCTGCTCGGCGAATTCGTGTTCGCCAACATGCTTGTCGGTGCGCACTACGAAACGCTGCAGGTCTATCTGTACGACCAGAAGGCCGGCAGCGGGCACTTCACCAGCGCGCTGGTGATGAGCTACTTCCTGTTCACCCTGGTGCTGACCTGGCTCGCGACTCGGCTCGGCCGCACCATCAAGAAGGTTGTCTGATGTTCTATGTGGAAATCGACGGTCTCGCGAAGCGCTACGGCGCGACGACCGTGTTCGAAGATATTCGGCTTGGCCTGCGGCGTGGAGAATTCATTACGCTACTCGGGCCGAGCGGCTGCGGCAAGTCCACGCTGCTGCGCTGCGTGGCTGGCCTGACCGGCGCCGATCAGGGTAAAATCCGCGTCGACGGCCAGGACATCACGACGCTTGCACCGCAGCGGCGGGGCATCGGCATGGTGTTCCAGAACTATGCGTTGTTCCCGAACATGACTGTCGCGGCGAATATCGCGTTCGGACTCAGGATGCAAAACCGCCCGGCCGACGAAGTCGCGCGGCGCGTGGCCGACGCGCTCCGTCTCGTCGAACTGGCCGGCATGGAAATGCGCTACCCGCACGAGTTGTCCGGCGGACAGCGTCAGCGCGTGGCGCTCGCGCGCGCGCTGGTGGTGGAGCCGCGCATCCTGCTGCTTGACGAGCCGCTGTCGGCGCTCGACGCACGCATCCGCCGCAGTCTGCGCGAGCAGATTCGCGACATCCAGCAACGACTTGGCCTGACCACGGTGTTCGTCACGCACGATCAGGAAGAAGCGCTGACGCTGTCGGACCGCATCTTCGTGATGAACCACGGACACATCGTGCAGGAGGGCACGGCGGAGGCAGTCTATACCCAGCCGGCGAGCGAGTTCGTGGCGCGCTTCATGGGCAGCTACAATCTGTTGCCGCCCGCCGATGCTGCGCGGCTGTTCGGGCTGGATCTGACGGGTCACCTGGCGGTCCGGCCGGAGTCCATCCGTTTGCGGCAACCGGACGCGCGAGATGCGGGCGACGAAGCCCCGCCCGTGCGCGGCGTCATCCGCCGTCATCAGTTGCTCGGCAACATCATCCGTTACGAGGTCGACGCGAACGGGGTCAGCCTGCTGGTCGACCACCTCAACCGTGCCCCCGGTGATCTGCTGCCGGCGGGCAGCGCGGTGGCACTGGCGGTCGACCGTCGGCAGTTGCGCGAGGTGCATTGAATGGCGATGGCAATATTCGACATGGACGATACGCTCGTCGACGGCGACAGCTCCCATCTCTGGCTGCACTACCAGGTGAGCCACGGCCTTGCGCCAGCCGACATGCTGCCGCGCGAGGCCGAGTTGCTGCGGGCCTACTACACCGGCGAGCTGGCCATGGAAGACTACATGGACTACACGCTGACGACGTTGCGCGGCCTGACGCACGCCGAGGTCGAACTCTGGGTATCCCGCTTCATCGAGGAAGTGATCGTGCCGCGCGTCTTCCCGCAGGCGTGGCGCCGAATCGCGCTGCATCGCCAGATAGGGGACCGTGTGCTGGTCATCTCCGCCTCGGGCGAGCATCTGGTCGCGCCGATCGCACGGCGGCTGGGCGTGGCGGACGTCATCGGCATCGAACTCGACATGGCGGACGGGCTTTACAGCGGACGGACCCGCGGCGTACTGAGCTATCGGGAGGGCAAGGTCAGCCGGTTGCATGCATGGCTTGTGCAGCACGGACAGACGCTGGAAGGCAGCTATGGCTACAGCGATTCGCGCAACGACTTGCCGCTCCTACGGTCTGTCGATCACCCCCATGTCGTGAATCCCGACGATACGTTGCGCGAGGAGGCAAGGCGCAGACGATGGGCCGAACTCCGCTGGCGGCGCGGCCGCACAGAGCCATGAAAGGGCGCAACCCGGCCCGCACTGGCGGGTGAATTTGCGGAGGCCAGCGCAGTGCCGCGCGGACCGGAATCGGATCTCCGCTCGAGAACTCCTGCTCGATTGCCGTAGAACAAAGCAAAAGTGCCAACACTTTGCATGTGAAAGTGCCAACATCGCGCGGCGAGCCGTAGGCTGCACCCGGATTTTTGGTGGTAGTTTCAGTTTGTTCGACGGCGGCGGAGCCCCGCTGGCAATCCCGTTGACCGGCATTGCGCCCGGTCTCTTGACGATCTTGGCCGCCACCACGCCGGCGCCGACTCTCTTCGGTCTCAGCCTGGCATTGGCCGGTGCCTATTAAATCAAGGGCCCGTTCTGGGCACTGTCCCCCACTTGGCTCGACTCGGAATCCGCCGCGGCGGGCCTGGCCGGCATCAGCGCTGCCTCCAATCTTGTAGGCGGCATGGTGTCTCTGACCGGCGTGATCAAGGCGTCGACGGGCAGCTATGGCCTAGCACTGCTGCCAATTGTTGCATTGACCATGCTGGGTAGCGCGTCGATGTTGTGGAGAAAGGCGAAGGTCTTGCTCGGCATTCGCCGGAGCAGTAACGCGCCGATGGCGTTGAGAGCAAGGGCGATCGGCCGTAATTCGTTTCGGTCGTTCGACATTGCCGCTGGTGTCGGGCTGCCAAGGGAAGCTCTGTGCTTGATTTCCGCTTTGGTCGACAACGCGCCCTACACAATACCTGTGCGAAGGTCCGTTATCTAGGCCGGAGCCGACGCCCGAATGTCCGCGTGAAGCCGTAGGCGAGCGTCTGTAGATGGCC
>CAYWSH010000137.1:0-10296 GCA_964460655.1 uncultured Terriglobales bacterium
GCATTCGGGGACACGGCAAGGCAGCTGGATGAGGTTCAAAGGGCACGGACCAAGGTCCGTGCCCTCGTTTTTTTGCAGCCGTTATTGTGCGACCGAAACCGCCGCGAACGTCATCTCGTCCGCAGCGCTGCCCGTCTGCTTCTTCCACTCGAGAAACAGCGCGCCGTACGACTGCGTGATGTACTCCCCGCGTGCGACGCCGAGTCGTTCCGCGGTCGCGTCGATCCACTCCGCCGGTCCTTCAATCTCCCCGAAGTTACCGATCGGCGTCTCGTCGATCACCACGTGGCCCTCGCCGTCGGTCCACTCGCTGCGGAACTTTTCGTAACGGAAGCTGACGCTAAAGCCGAGCGCAGTGAAGATGGCGGCCAGCTTCTCGCCGTCGTGGACGCGTGTCTCGAGCTCGCGCCGTGACTTGTGCGGACCCTCTCTTCCCTTCCCTTTGTGGGTCACGCTCCAAGCGTCGCCGTACTTGCGGATGCGTAACACTTCGCCCTTCGTGCGCAGGTCGCCGGTACGCGTGTCGTACAGCGTGTTCATCTCGTGCGTGCGCGGAGTTGCTTCGCGAAAGCCGAGGCCACGGAGTTGCTGGGCGAGCGTGCGCACGTCGGCAACGCGGAACTTGATCTCGACCTCGTTGGCATCGCCCATCGCCGACCAGTATATTCGTGGCGTTTTTCCTGAGAGGAGCGCCCATGCGCCGCTTTGCTTTACCCCTTGTCCTGACACTACTTGCCACAACGGTATCGGCCGCCGATAAACCGGTGCGGCGTTACATCAAGAATGCCAACCCGGCGACGCAAGGCCTGCCCTTCAGCGAAGCCGTGCTCGCGGGCAATACGCTGTACATCTCAGGCCACATCGGCCTCGACCCCAACACCGGCCAGGCTCCGGCCGACATCGACCAGGAGATCAAACTGCTGCTCGATGCTTTCCAAGGCGTGCTGAAAGACGCGGGTATGGGCTGGGACGACCTGGTGCAGGTAACCGTCTTCTGTCCCGATCTCAAGCTTTATGACAAGTTCAACGCCGCGTATCGCGCAAAGTTCACGGGCGACTTCCCAGCGCGCGCGTTCATCGGATCAGGACCTCTCTTGCGCGGCGGGCACTTCGAGATGACGGGGATCGCGGTGAAGCGCTGAAGCGCGATGTTAGAATCGTGTGTTTTGCGGAGGCCGTTCATGCCCAAGTATGTGATCGAGCGCAACATCCCCGGCGCCGGCAAGCTCAGCCAAAATGAGTTGCGCGCTATTTCGCAAAAATCCTGTGGCGTGCTCCGCGGCATGGGACCGCAAGTGCAATGGGTGCAGAGCTATGTGACCGACGACAAGGTGTACTGCGTGTACATCGCGCCCAACGAGGCTGCCGTGCGCGAGCACGGCAAACAGGGCGGGTTTCCCGTCGACAAGGTTTCTGAGGTCCGCACGATGATCGACCCGACTACGAGCGAGTAGGCCGCTAGCCGCGCACGCCTTCGCCCGCCGCGCGCAGGTTCGCCAGCCGCATCTCCGAGTATTTCCGGGAGAGCAACACGCCGTGCGCGCCTGCGCTGAGCGCCGCCCGCACTGCGTCGCGAACGTCCGCGGGCGAGGTCTTCTTCTCGTCCTTACCTGTCGGGATGTCGATGTCGATGCCCGGCCAGATCTTCGTTCTGTCGCCTGCGGTCGCCAGCGCACGCTTCGTCTCGCGCGCAACGTAATCGCTCGACAGGCCGCGCGCCGTGATCTCGCTGAGCGACGCCTCGCGCATGTTCTGGATGGCGTACGTCTGGCGTAGGACGTCGTCGGGCGCAAGATCACCAAACAGTGTCTTGCTCACGCTGTTCACGTACGATGCCAGCCGCGGGCCGCCACAATTGTTGTAGATCACCACTTTTAGAAAATCCGAATACTTTCCCAGGTCCGCGTAATCCTGTTCGGCGCGATAGAACGGGCTGAACGAGTTGTTGTGCCAGATGTGCCAGCCCACGCCGGCGTCGGCGCGCGCGGCTTTGGCCGTGCGCCGGATATTCACATAGGCGTCACGCAGGCCGTCGTTCCACAACTTCTCCCAGGCGAGGATCTCGGGATACTGCACTAACAGCCGCCAATACGACACGAAATGCCCGTCGGGCGGCCGATTCCCGGCGCGCCCCGCTTTCACCAGCGCCGCCAGCTTCGTGTAGCCCTCGCGCGCACGCTGCGGATCGAGCCCACGCGCGCGTGCCGCCGCTTCGCAGTAGCGGCAGAAACATGTGACCTCGTTCGGATCGTGGCTCGCGCCGCCGTGCGCTGCGCCGATCGCGTTACCGAACGGCCCTTGGCGCTCGCTGCCCCACATCACGCCGTCGATCGGATAGCTGCGGACGAAGTCCTCGGTCAGGGCCTGCCAGAACGCTTGCACGCCGGGATTGTGAAAGCAAAGCGTGTTGGCTTTCCTTCCCGACAGCGTGACCTCCTGCAACAGGTCAACGCCCGGCAGATCGTTGCGGAAGACGTCTTCGTACCAGCAGTACGTTTTCATGCCGCGCTTCTGCGCCTCCGGCAGGACGGTCGCGAGGACGTCGAAGTCGGGATGGTCAGGAGCCTGGATCTCGCGCAACGGCGTGCCGCTGTAATACTCCGGATGGACACGGGCAAAATTCCCGCCGTGAAAACCGGTGTCGTACTCCTGCTTGCCGTGGTCGGGAAGCGGCTGTCCCGGGACCTGACGGCCGGCGATGCCGCGTCCGTAGGTGAACCCGGCGACGAACAGAGTGTTGACCGCTGCATCCTGCTGGAAGCGGTCGAGCACGGGCGCAACGCCCTCGTCGACGAACGAGACCGCACCCACCTGGATGCCGATCATGCGTCCGTCAGCGGCCGCAGACGCAGGAAGAGTGCCGGCAATGCCCGCCGCAGCGACAAGTTTGTTGAATTCACGACGTGAAAGTTCGCTCATGGGACGGGAACGCTAAACCGTCCGCCGAGCGTGTGTCCAGTCGAGGAGTGGGGCTTACTTTTCGCGCGCGACCACGAAGTCCGGGATGGCAAGCAGCGCGCGCTTGATCTCGGAATCAGGGAACCTGCGGAGCGCGTCGCACGCCGCGGCAGCGTACTCGTGCGCGCGGGTATTGGCGGCGTCGAGGGAATGGTAGCGCTCGAGGATGGAGACGACATCGCCGTGCGTCACGCCGTTGAAGGCGCGCTCCTGCAGCACTTTCTCGATGGCTGCGTGCTCGACCGGCGTGCAACGCTCGAGTGCGTGGATGATCGCCATGGTCGCCTTGCCTTCGCGCAGGTCACTGGCGACGGGCTTGCCGAGGATCGCTTCGCTCGCTGTCAGGTCAAGCACATCGTCCACGATCTGGAATGCCATCCCGAGATTGCGACCGTACTCGGCCAGGCGCTGCTCCTGCTCAACGGTAGCGCCTCCGAGCACGCCGCCAAGCTGCATGGAAACCGAGAACAGGCACGCTGTTTTGCGGTAGATAAGGTCGAAGTGCTCGGCGAGCGAGACGGATCTACCGAGAGTCTCCATCTGCAGTAACTCGCCTTCGACCATCTGCTGCGTCAACTCGATGAGCAGGTCGAGGATACGGAAGTTGCGCTCCTCGACCGCGATCTTGAACGCCTGCATGTAGAGCCAGTCGCCGGCAAGCACGCACTTCGAATTGCCCCACTGCGTGTTGGCTGCCGGACGCCCGCGCCGCGTCTTGGCTTCATCGATGATGTCGTCGTGCACCAGCGTCGCGGTATGAATGATCTCCATGACCGCACCCAGGCGGATGGCGCCGCGTCCGTCGTAGCCGAACAACTTTGCCGCCAGCACGAGCAGTGCCGGCCGGATGCGCTTGCCGCCGCCGGCACGCAGATGCTCGCCGATGTCGGTGATGGCGCGAACATTCGAGACGGTGTCGCGCCCGAATTCGCGCTCAATGGCCGCCAGGTCATCGCGCAACAACTCGAAGACGTGGCCTACCGTGATGGCAGCAGCGCTCAAAAGAAGTCTCTCAGTCGTTCAGTCGGTCAGTCGCTCAGCTTAGTCAGGTTTTCGCTGACAGACTGACCAACTGAAAGACTGACAGACTAACTAACCCCGGTAATTCGTGAACTGCATGTCGATCCCAAAGTCCCGCTGCCGGAGCATGGCAATGATCTCCTGCAGCGTGTCGCGGTCCTTGCCGCTCACCCGGACCGTGTCTCCTTGAATGGATGCCTGGACCTTCTTTTTCGAATCTTTGATCTGCTTCACGATCTCGCGCGCTTTCTCGATCGGGATCCCCTGCTGCAGCGAGATCTTCTGCCGCACCGTGCCACCGGCCGCCGGCTCGATGGCGCCATAGCTCAGGCCCTTCAGCGGCACACCGCGCTTCACCAGCTTTTGCTGCAGGACGTCGTTGACGGCCTTCAACTTGTAGTCGTCAGCTGAGGCCAGCACGATGGCGTCCTTGCCTTCGACCTGGATGTCGCTGTGCGTGTTCTTCAGGTCGAAGCGCTGGTGGATCTCCTTGAGCGCCTGCTGGATGGCGTTCGAGACTTCCTGCATGTCGATCCGACTTACGATATCGAACGAGTTTTCAGCCATGACCTTCGGGCTGCTCCCTGGCGGTGCGCGCGCGGAAATGCAGCCCCCTAGATTACCTTGGGCCACGCGATTAGGACAGTCGCGGCCCCAGCATCTCCCGCAGAGGGGCAGATGTCCGAATGGACGACTCTGGCGGCACCTTTGTAACTAGCCGCCAAGATGCGCCTCGTCGTCCAATAGTCAACGCCACTTCGCACCGGCGCTCCGGCCCGGCGCGATGCGGCGAATCCCAGAGGTGAGGGCAAAGCGTGGATAACTTCCCCCAAGGTAAGTCGCCGATCCTGATCGAGACCCGGCAAGCGGATGAAGAAACCTGGATTGATTCCTTCATCCACGTCGTAGACGAATGCCTCGAGGCTGACAAGCGCGGCGCCGTGCCGCGCGAACGGGCGGCCTAGCCTAACGAGAAAAACCGTCGGAAGTTGTCTGACGTGGCATCGGCGAATTCCTTTTCGCCGATGCCGCGCAGTTTGGCTACGTACTTCGTCGTTTCGACCACATATGCCGGCTCGTTGCGCTCCCCGCGATGCGGTACCGGCGCCAGATACGGACAATCCGTCTCTACCAGGATGCGCTCGAGCGGCGTCTGCCGCGCGACGTCGCGGATGTTCTCGGCTTTCGGGAACGTCACATTGCCGGCGAACGAGATCATGAAGCCCATTTCCAACGCTGACTGCGCATGGGGCCATTCGCCGGTGAAACAGTGCAAGACGCCACCCAACCCAGAAGCCGCCCAGTGCTTGCGGATGAGCGCCAAGCAATCTTGCCACGCGTTGTCGCTGTCCTGGCTGGGCCGGTTGTGAATGATGATCGGCTTCCGCGCCGCCTGCGCCAGCTCCATCTGCCGGATGAAGACGCGCTGTTGCACCTCGCGCGGTGAGTGGTCGTAGTAGTAGTCGAGCCCGATCTCACCCCAACCGATCACGCGTTCGTGTTTGGCCAGCTGCACTAATTCGTCGTAATCGGGATCTTTGACCTTGGACGCCTCGTGTGGATGCACGCCCACGGTTGCGTATAGGGCGGGATTCTCGGGAGACGAATGCTGCTCGACGAGCCGGATCGCGCAAGCCAGCGTGCCCGGGCCGTCACCGCTGCCGATCAAGAGGATGGAGTCCACGCCCGCCGCTTTCGCGCGGAGCAACGTCGCAGCACGGTCTTCAGCGAAGCGCGGGCCGTCGAGATGGGCGTGAGAATCGGTAAACATGCTCACCACGAAGTCACGAAGGCACGAAGCGACGAAAAGGTTTCTTCGCGACTTCGTGCCTTCGTGGTGGACCTACTTCAGTCTTGCGCCGATGGGCACGTCTTCCAGGAAGCTCGCCAGCGCCGGCGTGCCATCCTCGCCGAATGACGCTGCCAGGATCATGCCGTTCGACTCCAGCCCGCGTAGCTTGCGTGGCTGAAGGTTCGCCACGATCACCACTTTGCGCCCGATCAGCTTTTCCGGCTCGTACGCCTTCGCGATGCCGGCAACCAACTGGCGGACTTCCGTGCCGATATCGACTTCCAGCCGCAGCAGGCGATCGGCATTCTTCACTTTCTCGGCGACTTTCACCACGCCAACGCGCATCTCGACCTTGGTGAAATCGTCGATGGTGATCTTCTCGCCCGCGGGTGCGGAAGCACTCGCGGTCGGAGCAGCTACCGCCTGCGTTGCCGCTTGTCCGGCCTGGGCGCCGACTCCGGCCGGCGTTCCAGCCGTAGCCTCGGCGCGCTGCGGTTGTGGCGTTACGCGTTCGGGTGGGAGTTTCTGTGCCGCGTCGGTGGCGGCAGGACGGTCGCGGTCATCTTTTTTCTGCATGGCTTCGATCGCGCTCTTCTCGGCGCGCGGAAACACCGGCTCCACCTTCTCCAGCTTTGTGCCTAACGCAAGTTGACCCCATTGCAATCGGTCGAGGCGTACCTCGCGGATGTCGCCCAATCCGATCTGCGTCCATATCTTCGCGGTCGCCTCCGGGATCACCGGATGCACCAACGCCGTCACCACGCGCAAAGCCTCCGCTGCCGTGTACAGGATGGTCGCGAGACGTGCGCGGCTGGCTTCGTCCGGCTTGTCGGCGACGGCCCAGGGCTCCGTCTCGACAATGTACTTATTCACCGCAGCGATCAGGCCCCACGCGGCTTCCAGCGCACGGTTGAACTGATAGTCGTCGAACAGCTCGCGGTAGCTCGCGATGGTCTCGGCGGCGAGGAGTGCGATGCTATCTTCCGCGGCCGTGCGTCCGACAGCCGGCGAGGGATATGGCACCTCGCCGCGGAAATACCGCGTGATCATCGTCAGGGTACGGCTTGCGAGGTTACCGAGGTCGTTCGCCAGGTCGGAATTGAAGCGCCCTACAAGCGCATCGAAGCTAAAGCTGCCATCCTGTCCGAAGACGACTTCGCGCAGCAGGAAGTAGCGCAGCGCATCCGCACCCAGGACCTCCACCACGCTTTCCGACCGCACCACGTTGCCGCGCGACTTCGACATCTTGCTCTCCTCAAAGAGGAGGTGCCCGTGCACGATGATCGACTTCGGCGTCGGCAGTCCAGCCGCCATCAGGAATGCCGGCCAGTAGACACAGTGGAAGCGGATGATCTCCTTCGACATCATGTGGACGTCGGCGGGCCAGAAGCGCTTGAACTTTTCCTGGTCGGCCTCTTCCGGCGAGCCGAAGCCGATGGCCGAGATGTAGTTGATAAGCGCATCGAGCCACACGTAAACGACGTGCCCGGGATCGTCTGGCACCGGCACGCCCCACTTGAAGGTGCTGCGCGAGATCGAAAGGTCGCGCAACCCGCTCTTCACGAAGGCGATGACTTCGTTGCGCCGCGTTTCGGGACGGATGAAGCCGGGATTCGCAGCGTAGAACTGCAGCAGCTTGTCGGCGAAGGCGGAGAGCTTGAAGAAGTAGTTCTGTTCGCTGATGGTCTCGGTCTTGCGGCCGCACTCCGGGCACGGTGCGCCTGGCTGGTCGACGTCGACATAAAGATTGTCGAAGATGCAGTACTGCCCGGTGTATGTGCCTCTGTAGATGTAGCCGTTCTTCTGGATCAGCCGCCACAAGGCCTGGACGCCGCGTTTGTGGCGGTCCTCGGTCGTACGGATGAAGTCGTCGTAGGTGACGTTCAGCTGATCGAAGGCCTCGCGAAAGCGCGCAGCCACCTCGTCGGACCACTCCTTGGGCTTTTTGCCGGCGGCCGTGGCCGAACGCTCCACATTCACGCCGTGTTCGTCCGTGCCGGTGAGGAAGAGGGTCTCCACACCGTGCATGCGCTGCCAGCGCGCCACCGCGTCGCACACGATCGTGGTGTACGCGTGGCCCACATGTGGCCGCGCGTTCACGTAGTAGATCGGCGTCGTTATGTAGAACTTGGAGCGCTTCTCGGCCATGTCGGATCGAAAACTGCAGACTAATCCTTCATCATAGGTTTGCCTTCCAGAAGCGTCAAACAGCGGCGCGCATCGCGTTTGCTACAATCGCGTTTTTCCACACGGCTGCTTGCGCTGCTTTGTATCGTCAACTCCAATCCCGCTTGCTCGAGCGCATCGCCACCGTGCTGCGCGACAAGTTCGGCGTGGCGGATGCGCAGCTCGCCGTCGAAGAGCCGCCCAGTACCGCGCTCGGCGAATATGCCATTCCGGTCTTCCCGCTGGCCAAGACGCTGCGGAAGCCGCCGAGGAAGATCGCCGAGGAGATCATCGCCGCGCTCGGCACGGTCGAAGGGTTCGCGAGTTTTGAGGTCGCCGGCGCCGGCTACGTCAATGCTCGGCTCGACCGTGGCGCGCTGGCGCGTGAGCTCTGCCGCGGCAGCAAAGCCGCTGCCAGCAAGGCTTCGCGCAAGGTCCTGGTCGAGCACACCAGCATCAATCCCAACAAGGCTGCCCACATCGGCCACCTGCGGAATTCCATCCTCGGCGATACGTTCGTCCGCCTGCTGCGCGCCGATGGACACCACGTCGACGTCCAGAACTACATCGACAACACGGGCGTGCAGGTCGCAGACGTGGTCGTTGGCTTCCTCTATCTGGAAGGGCTATCCGCCGAGCACGTCCGCGCCATCATTCGTGACGAGCCGCGGCTCGATTACCGTTGCTGGGACCTCTATGCGCGCGTCTCGCAATGGTACGAACAGTCGAAGGAGAGCCAGGCGCGGCGCGCCGAAGTGCTGCATGCGCTCGAAGCCGGCGACAACGAGGTCGCCGTGCTCGCGGAGGAGATATCTACTGCGATCGTGCGCTATCACCTGCGGACGATGGAGCGGCTGGACATCGAGTACGACCTGCTCCCGCGTGAATCGGAAGTGCTTCACCTGCACTTCTGGGACTTCGCGTTCCGTCAACTGAAAGAGAAAGGCATCCTGCGCCAGGAAACGCAGGGCCCAAAGGCCGGTTGCTGGGTGATGCCACGCCCGGGGAAAGAGAACGCGGAAGACCCCGAAGAGCGGACCAAGGTCATCGTGCGATCGAACGGCACCGTGGTCTACGAAGGCAAAGACATCGCGTTCCACTTGTGGAAGTTCGGCCTGCTCGGCCAGGACTTCGGCTATCGGCGCTTCTATCGCTATCCCGACGACCGCCAATGCTGGATGTCGACCGACACCGCGAGCGGCGAGCACGACCATCCGCATTTCGGCGGCGTCGACGAGATTTACAACGTCATCGACGCGCGCCAGCAGGAAGCGCAGAACACCGTGATCGAAGCCTTACGGGGCCTGGGCCACAGCGAGCAGGCAAGTCGCTACCACCATTTCTCCTACGAGATGGTGGCCTTGACGCCGCGCTGCGCCGCCGAACTCGGCTATCAGCTCTCCGACGAAGACTGGCAGCGCGCCTTCATCGAGGTCTCCGGACGAAAGGGTTTCGGCGTGAAGGCCGACGATCTTACCGATCAGCTGATCGCTTCCGCGCAGAAGGAAGTCGACAGCCGGCATCCGGAGCTCAGCGCCGCCGAGCGCCGCCGCATCGCGACGCAGATCGCGTTGGGTGCACTGCGCTACTTCATGCTGAAGTTCACGAAGAATTCGGTGATCGCCTTTGATTTGAAAGAAGCGCTCAGCTTTGAAGGGGAGACGGGGCCGTACTGCCAGTATGCGGTGGTGCGAGCGGCAAACATCTTCCGCAAAGCCGGGGTCGAGCCCGTGCAGGTACTGGCAGCCACACCCGATCTCTCCACGCTCCTCGCACTGGAGGAATCCGCTGAAATATGGGACCTGTGGCTGGCGGCGGCAAAGACGTCATGGATCGTGGCGAAATGCGTTGCCGCCACCGAGCCCGCTTACGCTGCGAAGCATGCCTTCCAACTGGCGCAGATGTTCAACAATTTCTATCATCGGCACCACATCCTGACGGAGCAAGACCCGGCGCGCCGCGGCTTCCTGTTGGCAACGGCCGCGGCGGCGCAACGCGAGCTGGTCTCGGCGTTATGCTGCCTGGGCATTGATTGCCCTACCGTCATGTAAGACCAAAGTGCCACGGCGAAGGGAAAAGGCCTTCGGGAATGTGCAGCACTTTGCACTTCGGCCAGGATAGAGAGCCGGGTTTGGTTGTAAGTCATTGAAAATAAGCGTTGTGCATAATTTACGGATTGGTATGGCAAGTGCTCTATAAGGGGCGTCGGGAACGCACTACTGAGGGGGAGGGCGGTTCCGGCGGCTGGCTCGTGCCAGGCCATTTTGGAGGGCTTACTCAATGAAGAAGATTGCTCTACTTGCTGCGATGGCGCTGATGTTGACGGGCATGGCTGCCGCTACCGACGTCGATTTTTCGAC
>CAYWSH010000138.1:0-10166 GCA_964460655.1 uncultured Terriglobales bacterium
GATGAGAACGGCCTCGATCCGTATCTCGTCGCCTCGCTCATCCGCCAGGAATCCGAGTTCAACCCACAGGCTATCTCACCCGCGAACGCCTGGGGTCTGATGCAGGTCCTGCCTTCGGTAGGGAAGGAGCTGGCGCGAGAAGTGAAGCTGCGTGGCTTTGCCAGCGAACAACTGCTCACTCCGCAAACGAACCTGCGACTCGGCACGCGCTACTTCAAAGCTCTACTCGAGAAATACGACGGCAAGGTCGAGTACGCGCTGGCGGCCTACAACGCGGGCACCGATCGCGTGGAGGCCTGGCTGAATGCCGGCAAGTATCGCGATACCGCGGAGTTCGTCGAATCCATCCCGTTCACCGAGACACGCGAGTACGTTCAGGCCATCATGCGCAATACCACGATGTACAAGCGCATCTACGGCAACGCGGAGCCGGCTTCCACATCCGCAGACAACTAGCCGTTACGCCGCATCTTGCTTGGCGCCGGCTTCCGCTTCACCACCTCGCCGCTGTGCTCAGCGTTCTCGCCGGGTTCCGGGAAATCCGTATCGTGGCCTTTGATGTTCGGGTCTTCCGGGCGATGCGGTAGTTGGCCGGCGATACCGGCATGCGTATTGTGGCCGGACTGGGCGGGCGCCTCAGCCTCGACCGCACCCTTTTCGATGTCGTTGTCCAAGCGAGCCGCCGGATGTTGTTTTGCCATGTTGCCCTCGCCCATCAGGATGTCGGAAGAGCAGGGCATCGTTGCCTGCCTTGGGTCAGCCCTACCAAAAACCGGAGGTAATCTCCGGCCGATGACTTTCGAGAGCCCCCTGCACAAATTGAGTGGGCACCTCTGAAACTCTTGCGCGACAATCGGCGTCAAAGCAGTAGCGTGGGTCCCGAGGAGACGCTGATGCGCAAATGGTATGTTCCCTTGGCGGTGCTCAGTGTAGGTGGACTGGGTGTACTGCTGTTCTCCGATCGCGGCCGGCGTGGCATGCGCTGGTTGGCGGAGAACTTTGATAGCGCCCTGGACACCGCTCCCGATACCTTCCTGGAATGGAATGAAGCCGCACAACGTGAGCTTGACCGGGTGCAGAGCGCGCTGAATCGCGTCGCCGAGTCGTTGGAAGCCGTCCGCTAAGCCTACCTTCTTCGACACGCCATTCCGGCGTGCCGTGCCTTCCATTCATTCAGGGCTGTTTACTTGCTTGCGGCCGCAGCCAATCGCGTGTCGCGTGCCAGGCGCGCTGGAGCGCGTGCCGCGTATGTGCCTCGCCCGTGTCGAGCGCGTTTCCCGTCGACGTTTGACCGCGTTCGACGCCGTCGAGCGTCGTGTTGCCCGCAGCCACAAGCCGTTGCGGAGTATGCGTTTCGCGGCAAGCCGTGATCGGTTGTTGCGGGCTGAGTTCGGCGAGCGCTTCCGGAAAATCCGTGGTCATTTTTGCCGCTAACGGCCATAACGATGACGCCGCCCACGTCGCACCCCCCAGCGGCGCTCCGAGTTCGCCAAGGTTGATGATGGGCAGGGAAGCCAGCTCGCGGCTGTTTCGACACTGCTCGCGACCGCAGGCGCCGTCGCACTCCGGTGTGAAATAGCTGGCGTGCTTGCCACGCGCGATCCACACGGACGGGCCATTCTGTTCGGCGCCCAAGGTCGCTGCCCCGGCGCGTGCTCCTGCGTCGCACACGGTATCTTCGTGCGCGGCGCTGTACCACTGCACCGCCTTCCACGCGTCGGCCGGCGTCGCGAGGCTCGCGGCATAGACCAATGCCGCGACGTGTTCCGCATCGAGCGCGTGCGACATTCTCCCGCAGTCCTTCGTCCACAGGTGGTAGTAGTGCAGCTCGATGTAGGTGCGGTCGGCGGCCGCGGTGCGCGGAAATGCCTGCCCGAAGATGCTGCCATCGGTCGCCAGCGCACGCGGGACCGCCTCATAGGGAGCGAATCTGGCAGGCGCCGCCGCGCAATCGTGGGCACTGATCAGGAAGCGCGGCCGGAACTTTTCCAGGAGACTTTGCTCGAGTGTATCGGGGATCCCATCTCGGTCAGCATCCTGGCAGCGAGCCGCGGGCGGGAAAGCCACCAGCAGGGTGAACACGAGGTACCAGGGCCGCATGGTCACTTGGATGCGGAACTCCGCGAAATGATGTCAGCTCGTAACGCCGGCCGACTTGGGATAAGCAAAACGGTAGATCTGCGAATCGATCTCGCGCCGCAGCTCGTCCCAGATGTTGTCGGGCATGCCGACGAACACATCGACGATCTGCGGATCGAACTGCCGTCCTGCCCAGCGCACGATCTCGTCGCGCGCCGCAGTGAAGGGCTGCGCGCGGCGATAGGGACGGTCGCTGGTAATTGCGTCCAGCGTGTCGGCGATCGCGAAGATCCGTGCCCCAAGCGGGATCTCATTGCCCTTCAGGCCTCGCGGATAGCCGGAGCCGTCAAAACATTCCTGGTGCGCATACACGATGTCTGCCGCTTCACCGAGGAACGGGATCTTGCGCAGCATCTGGTAGCCGCGGTAGCAGTGCTCGCGCATGATGGCCTTCTCTTCGTCGTTGAGCGCGCCGGGCTTGCGCAGGATGGCATCGGGGATCGCCATCTTGCCGATGTCGTGCAGAAACGCGCCGCGCGCGATCACGCGGATGCGGTCGCCGGTAAGGCCCATGGCGCGCGCCATCGCGATCGTGAAAGCCGTGACGCGTTTCGAGTGGCCTTCCGTCTCCGCGTCCTTCAGGTCGAGCGCGTCGCCGAGCGCTTCCAGCGTGACGTCGTAGGAGCGCTCCAGGTCGCGCATGGCCTGGCGCAGCTGCTCCGTCCGCGCCGCCACCAGCGATTCCAGGTTCGACTGGTAAACCCGGTTCTCCAGCCGCAACCGGCGGTTCTCCAAAGCACGGCGCACGGTGGCCAGCAGTTGCTCGCGCTCGAACGGCTTCAGCAGGTAGTCGTAAGCGCCGTTGCGCAGCGCGGCCAGCGCCACGCTGATGTCGTGGACCGCCGTCACCATGAGGACGGGCATGTCCGGGTACTTTTCCTTGGTGCGCTCCAACAACCCGAGGCCGTCGAGTTCGGCCATCATCAGGTCGGAGAGCATGAGCGAGAATTCCTCGCCCGAATTGAGGATACCGAGCGCTTCTACGCCCGAGGCGGCCTGGGTGCAGACATAACCCGCACTGGTGAGCATGGAAGAAACGATCTCGCGAATCGCTTCTTCGTCGTCGACGACAAGAATCCGTTCGGCTGGCACGCGAGTCCCTTCGTTGGGGGGAGATGGTCGCCATTGTGCATGGACGTTCCGCAAAAGGCAATGGCGAATCGTGCTCAAATCCGCTAGGGACGCTGCTTTCCGTGGTATACAAAGCCCCGGAGAGCTGTCTACATCCAAGCTCCACTCGTGGACGCCGCCGCCATTACCGGCTTGTCGCCCTCTGCGCTCCTGCCGCAGATATCCGTCGCGCTGCTGTTGCTGGCCATCACTTCTCTCCTGTTCCGCGCCTTCCGCGAGAAGTACCTGCTGGGCTGGGCGCTCGGCTGGTGTTCCTACATGCTGTTCCGCTTCGCCGATGCCAATGCCGGCTCGGGCAGTCGCGCGTGGCACGCCATCCAGGACGTTAGCTATGGCCTGACGGCGGCCCTGTTTGCCGCTTCGGTCTTTTACTACGTCGGGAAAGCGCGCCGCGTACTCCCGGCCGCGATCATCGCTGCGCTGCTGACCGACCTGGCGATCTACCACGCTGCGGTCGCTCCGGGCGGGCAAGTTATGCCGTGGATCCTTTACGGCAGTTGGACCGCGCTGTGCGCCTGGGCGGCCGCCGAGCTGGCCATCTTTAATCGCGGGCGCGGCAGCCTGAGCCCGTGGCTGCTCGTTGCCGTCCTGACCATCTGGCCGATCGAGAATCCTGACACGCCTTCGCTCTTGCCGCAGGGACGCTCCGTATTTGAGATCGCCATCGGCGCTTCCATGCTGCTCGTCATCCTCGATGACCTCTATCGCCGCCTGCGCCGGCTCGCCATCATTGACGCGGTCGCCGCCGCGCTCGCCGAGTCCCGTGAGTTCGCTCCCATGGTGAGCGCCGCGCTCGAGCACGTGCGCGAAGTCGTCGGGGCGGAGGCAGCCTGGTTCCGCTTGCTGGATGGTAATGACCTGATCGTGCTGTCGCAGGTGGGGGTCTCGGCCGAGTATCTGAAGCAGCGCGCAGTCCTCGATGCGCGCAACAGTGCGACGGGCCGCTGTATCGCCGATGGGAAGGCGCGCGTCATCCGCCCGGATGATTCCGATCCGAACGCGCGCGAACGCCTGCGTGAATACGGCTTCGACCATGTCCTGGTGGTTCCCGTGATCGCGCGCCGCGGGCCTGTGGGTGCGCTGACCTTCGGCGCCCGCCGGCCCCGCAGCTACACCACCGACGAGTACCAGTTTTTGGCCACCACGGCGCGACATCTCGGTACCGCGATCGAGAATCTGCGGATGTTCGAGCAGATCGTCTACTCCCATCGGCAATGGATCAGCACGTTCGATTCGATATCCGACGTCATCGTAGTGCACGATGATCGCGGCGAGATCATCCGCGCGAATCGGGCGCTTTCCACCCGCCTCGGGCGCGCCCCCGCGGATATTGTCGGAATGGACCTGCCGACCGTGCTCGGCAAGGCCGGCCAGCCGTGCCCGTATTGCGCGCGCGCCTATACCGATACGTTCGCCGATGCTCCCGATCCGTGTTTCGGCGGGTATTCGGCCGTAGCGTCGTATTCCTATCGCGAGAGCGGCGAGCATCGTCTGGGCACGGTCCACGTGATTCGCGACACCACTGCCAGCCGCATGGCCGAGCAACGCTACAAGATGCTGTTCGATGGCGTGCTCGAGGGCGCGTTCATCTCCACACCTGACGGCAGGATCATCGATTGCAACGACGCCTTCGTGCGCATGATGGGCTACAGCAGTCGCGAGGAGATCCTGCAGCTCGACGTTGAACAGAACGTTTATGCCGATCCCAAGCACCGCGAGGCGTGGCTGCAGGCGATCGACGCCGCCGGCCACGTGCAAGGTTACGAAGTCACCCTGCGGCGCAAGGACGGGTCGGTCCTGACGGCCCTGGAGAGCAGCTTTGCCACGCGCGACGCGTCCGGGAAGATCGAACGCTTCCAGGGCTTCATGCTCGACATCACGGCCAAGAAGCAGGCCGAACTAGAGTTGCGGCGGCGCAACGAACAACTGGCCACGCTGAATGCGCTGGCCGCTATTGCCGGCCAGGCGGTGGACATGCAGCAGATCCTGCAGGACACGCTGCGCCGCGTGAAGGACCTCTTCCGCTGCGACACGGCGTCCATCTTCCTGCTGGACGACGACGGCCACACGCTTCGTCGGCGCGCCGGTCTGGGGCTGCACTTTGCCGCCCAAGGCGTCGAGTTGCAGGTCTCCGACACGTTCATCGAAGTGCTGCGACGGCAGCACGTCGAGATCATTGCGCCGCATCTTGCGTCGCATTTCCCACCGGGCGTGCTGGAAGTCCTCAAACGCGAAGGCGTCCGCACCTTCCTTTGGGCCGTGCTCTGGGGAAAAGACCGGCCCATCGGTGCGCTGGCGATCGCGAGCCGCGCCGACCGGGCGTTCACACAGGAGGAGCAGGACCTCATGGTCAGCCTGGCGCGCCAGCTTGCCGGCACGCTGGAGCGCGAGCGCCTCCACGAGCAAACGGTGCGCGCCTACGATGACCTGCGCCACACCCAGGAGCAATTGCTGCAGAGTGAAAAGATGTCGGCCGTGGGCCAGCTCATCGCCGGCGTGGCGCACGAGCTGAACAACCCGCTGACGGCGATCCTCGGCTACTCCGAGCTGCTCGCCGCCGAGGCGGCGTCACCGCGCTCCCAGGATTTCATCCAGAAGATCATGCGGCAGGCGCAGCGCACGCATCGCGTGGTGCAGAACCTGCTCTCCTTCGCGCGGCAGCGCAAGCCGCAAAAGGAGCAGGTGGACCTCGCGACGGCGGTCGAGGAAACACTGCAACTGCGCGATTATGACCTCAAGCTGAACAACATCACGATCACGCGCGACTTTGCCCTGGTCCCACCCGTCGTGGCCGACGGTCACCAACTGGAACAGGTCTTTCTGAACATCGTGAACAACGCTGCCGATGCCATCCTGGAGCGCTCGCGCTCCGGCACGGTGAATGTGCGCGTCTACGTCGAGGGTGGCAACGTCTGTGCGTCGTTCCACGACAACGGTCCGGGCCTGACGGACGCGAGTCGCGTCTTCGATCCCTTCTACACAACCAAGCAGGTCGGCAAGGGCACCGGCCTCGGACTGAGCATCTGTTACGGCATCGTCAAGGAGCATGGTGGCGAGATCACCGCGCAGAACCATCCGCAGGGCGGAGCGGTGTTCATCGTGAAACTGCCGGCAGCGGCTGTGACCGAAGAGGCGCCGGTAACCCCGGCTCCACGCACGCCGAGCCGACTCCTCCGTGGCCGCATCCTCGTCGCCGAATCGGATGCGCCGGTCGAAGAATTCGTGCGCGAGGCCATTACCGGCGCCGGTGGAGAGGTGCGCTCCGTTCGCCGCGGACACGACGCCATTGCAGCCCTCGAGACGGAGCGCTTCGACGCCATCATCCTGGCCGCCCGCATGCCAGGCGCCGTCAACGGCTTCGACGTTTACACCTGGCTCAAGGACCACAAGCCCGGCGAGGAGCAGCAGGTCATCATCACGCTCTCTGATGTGCACGACCAGGAGCTGCGCAGCACGCTGGCTTCCCGCAGCATTGCGCACCTGGTGAAGCCTTTCGAAGTCGCGGAGCTCATCGCCACCATTCGCCGCGTTCTGGCGAACCGGTCTTTCGCGGTGGGTTCGAAGGCGAAATCCTCGTCACACTAAGGTTCCGGTGTACCGCCGGGCAATTTTTTCCCAGTACCGTGCATCCTTGCGGGCAAGGGTGAGTACTCCGGTGCCAACTCGCGGTATGAGAGTGCCCGCTTGCTTTCAACAGACGAGGTGGCGCTGGTGAGGCTACTTAACCTGGCTCGAGCCAAGCGGGCATTGGGCTTTCGATTGGCCCTGTTCGGCGGGCCTGCTCATCGCTTTCAAAGGGCAACCACAAGCTCTTAGGACTTAACGCATTACGCCCCTACTCCAAAGCCTTGCTTCAACCCAGTTGAGCTCCGGGCTTGATTCTCCGCACTGGTCCCGAGGTTTCCTGTCTCTCTGCGAGTGTGTTTGCTGGGCTTCACCGTACCGATCCGGGAAGTGGCGGTTGAAGTGCTTCACCTTAGGGTGACTGAGACGGTAGATCTCAGCGGGCACCACGGAAGCGACGGCCTCAAGGGCCCATCCCCAATCGAGGTTCCAAAAATGGCGAGCACGATCCAAGAGATCAAGTTGTCGGGATTTGCGGGTTATCTCTCGCTGCTCGAGACAGTAGATAGCTACCGGCGCATTTACGAAGAGAACCGTCACCACGTTTACGCCATCGCCTTTTGGATGACCGATAGCGAGCCCGATGCGGAAGACCTGACCGCTAACGTTTTTCGTCGTGCATTCTCGATGAGTTCCACTCCGTCACCCGCGGCGATCGATCGCGCCCTGATCAACGAACTCCGCCAGCTTTCCCCTCTCGGCACGCTGACTTTGGATTGTCCGGTCGCCACGGAGGTCGCGGCTGTGCGCCGCAATGTTTTGCGCCCTGATCTGGAGCGCGCCGTCGTGCAGTTGCCGCCGACGGAGCGTCTGGTATTCCTGCTCCACGATGTCGAAGGCTACGACTTCGCGCGCATCGCCCAGCTCGTCGGCGTGTCGCTCGACGAAGCGAGGTCTGGCTTGCATCAGGCCCGACTGCGCATGCGCGAACTGCTGGCCGGCGTGCGGCAATAACTCGAACTCCCCCGGGAAATCTCAGCCCCTCCGCGTGAGGGGCTTTTTCATGCGCTCAGGACTCTGAATGATCGGGATTACAATAGAGTAACGATGCCGCAGCTGCATGAAGCGCGATGGTGGGAGCCGATGGCCGATGGCCGTTTGCACTGCTATCTGTGTCCACGGCACTGCCACATCGGCGAAGGGCAGTCCGGCTTCTGCTTCATCCGCAAGAACGAAGGCGGACGCCTGCTCCAGCTCGGCTATGGCCGCCCAGCAGCGGTACAGATCGATCCCATCGAGAAGAAGCCGCTCAACCATTTCTTCCCGGGCACGAAGATCTTCTCCATGGGCACTGCCGGCTGCAACATGGGCTGCTTCTTCTGCCAGAACTGGGACATCTCCAAAGCGAAGGCTGACCACGTGCGGTCGGTCGACCTGGATCCCGCGGGCGTCGTGCAGACGGCGCAGCACTACGGGACGCCCTCGATCGCCTTCACCTACAACGAACCGACGATCTGGGGCGAGTATGTCATCGACATCGCCCGCGAAGCCCACGCCGCCGGCCTGAACACCGTGATGGTCTCGAACGGCTACATCACGCGCGAAGCATTCTTCGACATCTATCGCCACATCGACGCGGCGAACATCGACCTGAAAGCTTTCACCGAGAAGTTCTATTCCAAGATCACGCTCACGCACCTGCAGCCGGTGCTCGATACGCTCCGCTGGTTGCGCCACGAGACCCGTGTCTGGTTCGAGATCACCAACCTTGTGATCCCGACGCTGAACGACGACGACCGTGAGTTTCGTGAGCTGTGCGACTGGGTCCTGGAGAACCTGGGTGACGATGTGCCGCTGCACTTCACGGCGTTCCATCCCGACTTCAAGTTGCTCGACAAACCCGCCACACCTCCGCAAACGCTGCATCGCGCGCGCGCGCTGGCGCGCGAAATGGGCTTGAAGTATGTCTACGAAGGCAACATCTTCTCCGACGGCGCGAACACTATCTGCCCGGGCTGCCAGAAGGTTGTGATCCAGCGCTCCTGGCATTCCGTCCTGATGAATGAACTCGCGGCAGGGAAGTGCGCGCATTGCAGCACGCGGATACCCGGCGTGTTTACGCGGCCGGAAGCCGAGCAGCGTCGGGCTACGACCGCACGCGCCGGCCAGGCAGTGGTCTAGTTCTCTTAATCAGCGCCTTTGCGCGCAGCGCGCCGTGCCTTCGCCCAGCCTGGTTTTGTGATCTGCCGCGCGCGTCCCAGGGCCAGGGAGTCTTCGGGAACGTTGTCCGTGATGCACGACGCGGCGCCGACATAGGCGCCGTTGCCGACTTCGACCGGCGCCACCAGCGTGCTGTCGCTGCCGATGAAGGCGCCATCGCCGATCACCGTCTTGTGTTTGTGGACGCCGTCATAGTTGCAGGTGATGGTGCCCGCGCCGATGTTCGTGCCTGCGCCGATCTCGGCGTCGCCGAGATACGTCAAGTGGCTGGCCTTCGATCCCTTACCGAGCTTGACCTTCTTCGTTTCGACAAAGTTGCCGATGTGTGCCTCTTCGCCGATGTCGCTGCCCGGGCGCAGCCGCGCGTAGGGACCAAGGATGGCCGCGCGCCCGACGCGTGCTTCCTGGAGTACGCAGCCCTGCCTGATCTCCACGTCGTCAGCGATCGTGCTGTCGCTGATCACCGAGTAGGACTGTACACGGCAGTCGGCGCCGAGGGTCGTCTCGCCCAGGAGTTGCACGAACGGTTCGATGATCGTGTCTTGCGCGACCGCGACGTCGCTGTCGATCACGCATGTCTCGGGCCGATAGATCGTCACACCTGCGGCCATGAGCGCGCGACACTTCTGCATGCGTAAGGCAGCATCGAGGTCGGCTAGTTCCGCGCGACTGTTCACCCCAAGGACTTCGGTCGGATCGGCGATGTGCAATGCCACCACCTTGCGGCGCGCGCCCTGCAGGAATCCGGCGACGTCGGTCAGGTAATACTCGCCGGCGGGGTTGTTGGTCTTCAGTCGCCCGATCTGCTCGAACAGCGGCTTCACCGCAAATGCATAAACGCCCGAGTTCACTTCACGCACCTGGCGGTACTTCGCGGGCAGGGCCTTCAACTCGATGATCGCCGCGATCTCGTCGCTGCGTTTTCCCTTGCGCACGATGCGCCCATACTGCGCAGGATCGGCGGGCGTAAAGGTGATCGCGGTCATGTCCGCCCGCGTCGCCAGGTGTTGCGCGAGCAATTGCCGGATAGATTCGGGCCGGATCAGCGGCACATCGCCCGAGAGCACGATCACATGGTCATATCCGGCAAGCGACTTCTCGCAACGCCGGAT
>CAYWSH010000139.1:0-10088 GCA_964460655.1 uncultured Terriglobales bacterium
ACACGCGGCCGCCGCGCTCGACGTGGCCAGCGCTTGAAAGCCGAGGCCGGCCAGCACGCGCGCGGAGCCGATGTCCCAGGGATTCGGGATGACGAATGCTCCCGGCCCTTCGTGCAGCGCGCGGAAGCGGGCGGCTTTTTCGGCTTGCGTCACACTCATCTGCAAAACATTTACAGATGAGCGGCGGCGATGCAAGTCGCATAGGCACATTTCTGTGCGATACTTCCCGGCAGCGCGCCTGACAGGGCGCCACCCACCCGCGGCAAGGGAATGACTCCCACCTGTTCTGGCAAGAAGCGTGGTGCCTTGCACCTTCTTTCAGCCTGATCTCACAGCGGGTACAGGCGGTTGTTTGAAAGGAGGCGCTATGTCCGCCGTTCGCGAACTACCCGCTCGTCCGTCCCTCGATTCCCTGCGCAAACAAGCCAAGAAACTGGCCCGCGACGTCGCTGCCGAAGACCGCGAAGCCAGCGCACGCGTCCACGCACAGTTGGCGAAACCAAGACTGCCGCTCTCGAACCGCGATGCGCAACTGGTGATCGCGCGCGAATACGGCTTCGCCGGTTGGAAGGACCTGACGGCCGAGGTCGAGAAACGACTGGGCCGCGGGCTCGACTGGGCCGCTGCGCAAGCGGAGGTCGCGATCCACAACCACGACACGGAACGGTTACGCGCCTTGCTGGCGGAGTACCCGGCGCTGGTCGCCTGGCGCGACGGCGACCATACGCTGCTCGACGCCACCACGTCGTACGCCATGGACTGCCTGGACCCGGAGCGCGAGCGCACCTTCACGCGTCCCGCGGCCGCCGAAATGCTGATCGACGCGGGCGGGCACGTCGAGCCCAAGACGTGGGAGCACGTGATCAAGAGTGGCTCGCGGGGAATGTTGCAATTGTTCGCGCGCAAGAACGCGATCCCGCGAACGCTGCCGGTCCTGGCCGCGCTGGGCGACGATGAGGGAGTACGGGCGCGGCTCGACGAAGCGGGCGAGCGCGACGATGGGGCGGTGATCGGGCGCGCCCTGATGAATGCTTGCCGGTTCAAGCATGTGAACGTCGCGCAGCGGCTGCTCGAACGCGGTATAGCGCTGCATCCGGAGCTGGGCCGGCGCATCGATCGCTGGCAGAGCCGGGACGCCTTCGTCGAGTTCCTGGCCGGCCAACCGGGACTTCTATGGCACGGTGGACCAGATACGACGCCGTGGCAGCTGTTCGTCATCGAGGAGTTGGCGCGGGCGCGCGACCGCAACGATCTGGCCGCGTTCCGCCGCTGGCTCGACGATGAGCCGTGGGTCCTCGAACGTGCGTTCATTTCCGTTCAGACCCGATTGCTGGTACCCGCCTGCTATCAGAAGGACCGCGCAGCGTTCATTGCGGCGCTGCTGGAGCGCGATCCGGCGATGCTTCATACTGGGCTTCTGCTGGGGTTACCGCTCTTCGTGCAAGCGTTGTCGTACGGGAATGCGTATCTCGTTCCCGTGCTGGCGCGCATCTCGCCGCTGCCGGACGATCTGCCGCACGCCGCCGGCGTGGGCGACGCGGTCGCGGTGGCGCGCTGGTTCGACAACGACGGGAAGCCCACCCTGGGACCGCTGGCGGACCACTACCCGCACAGCGATCCGCAATTCCCACGCGCCGACCTGCACTGGGGACCGCCGACGACGCAGCAGACGCTCGACATCGCGCTGGCGTGGGCGGTGCTGAACCAGCACTTCGCGATCGCGGAGTTCCTGCTCGCGCGCGGCGCCGACATCAGCACAGACTGGGCAACACACGAGCCGGCCAGCATCCTGCATGAAGCCACGATCCAGGGGAACGAAGCGGCGGTGCGGTTCCTCATCGCGCACGGGGCCGATCTCGATAAGAAGGACTATCGCTGGCGGTCGAATGCCGAGGGCTGGGCGCGCTACGGGTCGAATGACCAGAGGATGGCGGAGTTGCTGGCAGAGGCCGCAAAACAAAGGCAGGGGCCGCGTTGACCCGCTCAGTGCGCTTTGCTACAGTGAACATGCGGGGTGGAGCAGTCTGGTAGCTCGTTGGGCTCATAACCCAAAGGTCGGTGGTTCAAATCCACCCCCCGCAACCATTCTGAAGGCGGTCCCTTAAGGGGCCGCCTTTCCGTTTTTGCGGAACGGGTGAACCTGCGCGCGCGTATCTCAAGCAGCGGGGACGAACCCATGCCATTTCCACCGATGTTGATGCTGCACGCTGCGTCCGGAACGGTCGGCCTGTTTGCCGGCTTTGCGGCGATGTTCCTGCCCAAGGGGTCGCTGTGGCATCGGCGCGCGGGTAATGTGTTCTTCGTCGCGATGCTCTTCCTCGGCATCAGCGCCTCGTACCTCGGCTTCATGAAGAACCAGATCGGCAACTTCATCGGTGGCTTCATGACCTGCTATCTCGTCGCCACGGCATGGGGGACGGCCCGGCGGCGCGACGGCGAGACGCACATCCTCGACCGCTTCCTGGTCGTGGTACCGCTCGCGGTGGGGACGTTTCAGTTGGTCGCCGGCGTCATGGTCGCGACGGGACGCTGGCCGAGTGACGGCGTGCCGGTGTTCATGATCTTCTTCCTGGCGACGATCGCGCTGCTCGCGGCGGCCGGCGACATTCGCATGCTGATGCGCGGTGGCGTGTTCGGCGCGCAGCGCGTGGCCCGGCACCTGTGGCGCATGTGCTTCGGGTTGTTCATTGCCAGCGGCTCGTTCTTCATGGGACCGGCCAACCGTCCGCTGCGGTTTCTGCGGAGCATGGGCCTCACGCAGGATCTCTGGCGGCCTGTGATGAGCATGAACACGCGGCTCGTCTTCACCGTCCTGCCGCTGTTGCTGCTGATCTTCTGGATGGTGCGGGTACGAGTGATGAAGCGCGTGCCTGGCGCACAAAGCGCTGCTAGCGTGGCGGCGGACTAGCTCGTAGCGACCACCGCGCTCTCCGCGTCACGCAGGATGGCCTGTGCCGCGTCATTCGGGGGGACCAATCCCTAGCACTACTTTTTCCCTTCTGCCTCGCGCACCCACAGGTCCCACGAGTGTTGGCCATAGTTGTCTCCTGCATGTTCCGAGCGGCCTCTGGATCGATGTAGGTGAGCTGCCCGCCCAAGGCAATGGCCTGAGCTTGGATCTTGGCGGTCATCTCCAAGTAGATGCTGCGCCCAACCGCCCCTTGGAGACTTGTACCTACCACAGCGGCTCCATGGCCCAGCAGGAGAACTGCCGGATGATTTCCCAGGGTCTTTGCCAGCAACCGTCCTGCTTCGGGGCCATCGACCAGCACGCGCTTGGTTCCGGGGACCACGCGGGTGTCAAACACCGGGACACCCTGATCGACAAAGGCGGCCATGTGGAAGACAGGACGAAGGGGAACGGAACTGACGCTGAAAGGGATGACAGCCGGGGAATGGCTATGCACTACGGCCATGACATCCGGCCGTGCCTTGTAAATCTCTCCGTGAATGAAGCGCTCGCGATAGAGGTCCTGGCGCGTCGCCGGGATCGGATTGCTGTCGAGGTCGTATTCCAATATGTCATTGGCAGTGACGAGTGCCGGGGACACATGCCACGCCTGCAAGTACCGGTTCGGGTTTCGGCTGTGCCGTACGCTCACGTGGCCGAATGCATCGACAATCCCGTAGTGAGCCAAAATATGGTTGGCCAACACGAGGTCTTCGACGAGGGTCGGATCCGGCGCCGCACCGAGAGTTTTCCCTTGCGTTGGTTGCCGGGCAGCCAAGGCAGCCGCCGTCAACCCGCCGGTTGAAACGGTGATGAAGTTCCGCCGGTTGATAGGAGCCACTGCATGTTCGTGACGTGACATTGCAGAACTACCTCCGTGGAGCAGGCTCGATTCTAGCTCCGCGATTCAACGTGCGAAATTGTTGGTGTTGCGAGATGGCTAGGTCTGCGGGACGAACGCACTCTCGGCGTCGCGCAGGATGGCGCGCGCGGCAGCGACGGGATCTGCGGCGGCGTTGATAGGCCGGCCGACGATGAAGTAATCGGCGCCGGCAGCGAGCGCTTCGGCGGGAGTCAGGACACGTGACTGATCGTTGAGCGCGTCGCTGGCCAGGCGCACGCCGGGCGTGACGATCACAAAATCCTTTCCTAACTTCTTTCTTATAGCGGTGGCTTCGCGCGCGGAGGCGACCACGCCGTTGCATCCTGCCTCGTGCGCCAGCGTGGCGAGGCGCACGACTTGCTCGAGCGGCGTCGCGTTCACGCCGGTAGCGCGCAGCGCGGCTTCATCCATGCTGGTGAGCACGGTGACGGCGAGCACGACCGGCTTCTGCGGGAATTCGGCTGCGGCTTCCACCGCGGCGCGCAGCATCGCGCTGCCACCGGAGGCGTGCACGTTGAACATGGTGACCCCAAGGTTCGCGGCCGAGCGCACGGCGCCGGCGACGGTGTTCGGGATGTCGTGCCACTTCAGGTCAAGAAAGACGCGCTTGCCGGCGGCGACCAGGTCGCGCACGATCGGTGGTCCTTCAGCGGTGAAGAGCTGCTTGCCGACCTTATAAAAGGAGACAGCGTCGCCGAGTTTCGCGACGAGTGCGTGCGCCTCGGCGGCGGCGGGGAAATCGAGCGCGACAATCAAACGGTCTCTTGCGGTCATTGCTGCAAATCTTAAACCGCAGATGACGCAGATGACAGCCCGGAGATTTCGCAGATAGTGGGCCGGTGCATGAACAAAAGCGGAGCGGCCCGTGCAGGCCGCGCAGCGCGATGTCAGGCCTTCCGGGTCTTACCAGAAGACCTGATCTCGAGCGGTTTTCAAAAGAAAAGCGCGGCCCGTGCAGGCCGCGGAGCGCGATGTCAGGCCTCCCGGGTCTTACCAGGAGACCTGACCTCGAGCGGTTTTCAAAAGAAAAGCGAAGCGGCCCGTGCAGGCCGCGGAGCGCGATGTCAGGCCTCCCGGGTTTTACCAGGAAACCTGACCTCGAGCGGTTTTCAAGAAAACTAGTTCGTCATGATGGGCAGGCTGGCCATGGCCACCTGCGCGGGCGGGACGATGTCGATCCGAACCCTCCCGACTCCCCGGGCGTGCATGTCGATCACCCGGGCCGCGGCGTACGACAGGTCGAGGACACGGCCCTCGATCCACGGTCCACGGTCGTTGATCCGCACGACGATCGCCCGGCCGTTGGCCAGATTGGTTACCCGCACCTGGGTCCCCAGCGGGAGGGTGCGGTGTGCGGCGGTGAACTGATACATGTCGAAGGGCTCGCCACTGGCGGTGGCGCGTCCGTCGAACTGCTTGCCATACCAGGAGGCCCGGCCTACCTGGTAGGGCTTAGGACTTACGGTCTTGCTGACTGCTTTGTGTTCAGATCTGGCTTGCTTGGGGCCCGAGTTGCTCTTCTCGACGGGTGCTGCACCCATTCCGGTGGCCAGAACAGCGGTCGCCAGGACGTGCGACAGTACTCGTTTCATTCAACACCTCGTAGTTTTAAAGTCCTCCCCCAGTTGCAATGCTCAAATTGTGACGGAGGGGAGAGTCCTGGGTCAACTGGCCAAAAGTTAAGTCCTTTATTATCAACAGAAGTATTTAGTAACGGGGCCACGTTACCAGCTAGATTCGATGTCGGAAGGGGTTTTGGCGTTGGCTGCACCAGGATTGGGGCAGGCACCGGACTGCACCAAGACTGAGGCAAAATTGACACAGTGGCGTAGATTGGAGCTCCCACCGCCATGCCGGTCATCCTGACCATTGCCGGGTTTGACCCCTCCTCGGGCGCCGGAGTAACCGCCGACCTGCGGACCGCAGCCGACCATGGCTGCTACGGGGTGGCCTGTATCACCGCCCTGACGGTGCAGTCCTCGGCCGGGGTTGGGCGAGTGGTACCGGTCGAGCCCGGAGTGGTTGCCGAGACGCTGGCGGAGCTGGCGGCGGACGTCCGGTTGGGCGCGGTCAAGATCGGGATGCTGGGTTCGGCGGCGGTGGCGGCCGAGGTGAACCGCTTTCTCCAGCGGGCGGAGCCGCCTAACGTGGTGCTGGATCCGGTCCTGAAGGCGACCTCGGGTGCGGACCTCGGGCCCGGCGCTCCCGCCCTCCTGGAGCTGCTACCGCTGGTCTCCGTCGTGACGCCTAACACCGGAGAAGCCACGGCGTTGTGCGGGCTTCCCGTCCGCAACCCAGCTGAGGCGCGGGCGGCGGCGGCGCGACTCCAGGTTTTAGGAGCGGCAGCGGCCGTGGTCACTGGCGGCCACTTCGCGGAGCCGACGGACGTCTTGAGTCATCGCGGCGGTATTCGCGAGTTCCCCGGAAGGAAGTTCGATTACCCGGTCCACGGCACCGGCTGCGCCTTCTCCACGGCGCTGGCGTGTGAGCTGGCCTCGGGCAGCGAGATCGAAGCGGCGGTGCAAGCCGCGAAAGAGTATGTGGCGCGACGGATCGAGACAGCGAAAGCGATCGGGCGCGGAGCGCGAGTCTTGTAGTCGATGGAGCCGGAGGCGACAGAAAAAACTAATCAGCGCCGGCGGCGCGCTTGCGGAGGTACTGTTCGGGCGCGATGTGCCGGCTGTTCTCGTAATAGAACGCATTGCCGACGATGGCGAGCGAGTGCGTCTTGAACTGCTCGAGCGCGATGGGCGCCGAAAACGCATTGCCGTTGTACTGCGTGATGCAAACCACGTTCTGCCCGCGGAAGCTCGAGCTGAGATCGGCTTCCACCTCGAAGATCTGGTCCTGCTGGACGAAGTCGGCGAAATCCACCAGCACGCGCGCCTGGCCGTATTGCATGGCGGCCTCGTGGACCGCCGTCACCAGGATGGCAACACTGGACGCGATGTCGCGCGTGATGACCACTTGCTCGATGGAGCGGCGCAGCCGCGTGAGCCGGGGGATGCGGGCGCTCGCGATCAGCGCCTGCGCGGTCTCATGCCGGGACGCGAGCACCACACCTTGCCCGAGGCGCAAGCCTTCAGTCAGGAACGTGGAAAAGCGCATCTGCTCCTGCGGCGAGTAATAAAAATGGATGACGAGCTTGCCGGGACGGAAGTCGTTGCCGGCGACCAGCTGCAGCCTGGGGGTCTCGGTCTTCATGCGCGCCCGAACCTCTTGCCTGACAGATTGGGGACGGGGCCGACGACAACGGCAGAGATGCAGGCTGGGTTCCAAAGTGAGCGAAGTGCACATAGCGCAGTGGATGGCGCAACTTAGCGCGTGCCTTGCGATGGCGACGCAGAAGCGAGGTTCTCGCTGTGAGCACCGCGATTCCCAAGGTGAGTAGCCGGATACAGAAATGGGTTTCTGTATATCCCTTCCCTACTGCGGCGGCTTCGGCTTGGCGTACGGGTCAGGCGGGATCGGCGGAATGATGTCCGGCACCTGCGCCGGCGCTGGAGTCGGCGCGCTGATCGTGGCCGTGGGTTGAGAAGCGGGTTGCGTGTCAGCTTGTATGGCGGTCGGGGCCGCGGTGGACGCCGTGGTCACCGGCGGACGCGGCGTCAACTTCTGCTGCCGGGCCAGTTCGAGTTCCGCAGGCGACGGTGGCACCATGATGGTGTCGCCTTTCACTTGTGTCCCGGCGGGCGCTGCGCTCGCCCGTCGCACCGGCTCGGCCGGCTCGGGCACGATGGCGCCGTCACGCAGCTTCAGCGTGACCGGGCCGCCGGCGGCGCGTTTTGCCTCGACGTCGGCCTGCATGCGGGCCTCTACCTTGTCATTGCCATAAGTCGCGACGCTCGCCAGTTGTTGCCCGACGAAATCGGCGCGCGTCGCCATGCCGACCTTGTGACCGGCCTGGTCGGCCTCGCGCGCTTTCGCGTAGAAGAACTGCGCGGTCTCGCGATCGCCGTCGAGCTCCGCCAGGTAGCCTGTGTTGTTCAGGGTGAAAGCGTTGTTCGGGTCGCGCCGCTCGGCTTGCTTGAAGTACTGGCGCGCGGCGTCCTTATCGTTACGGTTCAGCGCGGAAACGCCGCGCATGTTCAGGCTGGCGACCACGGTGGTGGGGTCGGACGTACGGTCATCCATGGCCTGGCGCAAGCGGCGCGCGCTCTGGCCCGCGACCTCGCTGATGCGCTTGCCGCGCCAATCGCGATTCGCGGCGACCATGATGCGATCGTCGGAGCCGGTAGCCGCGGCGGCGTTGTAGTAGCTGAGAGCCGATTCCCAATCGCCCTCTTTTTCGCGCGTGTACCCGATGTTGTTCAGCGTGTATGGATTCCGCTGGTCGAGATCCAGCGCCTTGCCCAGGACGAGCTCGGCCTCGGGCGCACGGTCCTTATTCAGTAGCGTCATCGCCTCGACATTCAGGCGATTGATCTCGAGGTTCTTGTCGAGCGCGCCGCCTGCGACTTGGGCGACCGCCTTCCCTTCGACGGCCTTCTCGCTCGCGCGGTCGATGGTGGCGTCACTGGAAAGCTCGCCGGCGAGCGCGTAATAGCGTTGCGCACGCTCCAGTTCGCCTTCGAGCTCGGCGACGTAGCCCAGGTTGTTCAGCGTGAACGGATCGTTCGGGTCGAGCAGGTAGGCCTTGTAGAACAGCCGCTTCGCCAGGTCGTAATTGCGCTTCTGGACGGCGCGGACACCGTCGCGATTGAGCTGCTGCACCGGCGTTGGCTTGGTGCGCTTGGGGATCGAGATACGCAAGTCAGCCCCCGCGGCGCTCACCGCAAATGTCAGGCAAAGAATGCAGACCAGGGAACCGAGCCGGTGCATCGGGCCGAGACCTCCAGGGACAAGCCGCCCGCGTGCCGTCGAGAGCGACGGCACACGCTAAGGTTGGATGGGGAATGGCCATTGGCAGTTGGCTGTTGGCAGGACCGGAAGAAGAGCGTTTAACCGCAGATTACGCTGAGGAACCCGACGCCGATCACGCGGATCCCTGAAATCCGCGGTTAAGGTCTTCTTGCAGCAGCAGCCAGCGAGATACCTCAAGACTGCATCAAAAGTGCTGGAGGAGTCCCGCGGCCATGAGGTTTCCCCAAGTCCTGAGCACTTCCCTGACCGCTTCCCTGCTATTAGGTCCGATGACGTGGGCACAGTCGGCGCCGCCGGCAACGCAGCCGAAGCCGGTGACAACGCAGACTGCACCGCCTGCCGCGCAGCCCGGCGCAATCGGCGCGGCGACGAATCCTCCAGCGAAGGAGGGCACTACGCCGACAGTCGCCAAGCCGGTCGAACCCGAGCCGGTGACTCCGAAGGCCCCGGCAACGCCGACCACCACAGTGTTCGCCGCACCCGGCGTCGAGACCAGAGGGACTAATAAGAAGGATGCGGCGCCGGATCCGTATCTCGACTTCCAGCCGATGCCGAAAGGCACGGTCTCACTGGTCGGCGGAGTCGTGCGCCACGTAGACCAGGTGCGCAACCGCATGGCGGTCGACATCTTCGGCGGACAGAAGATGGGCCTGCGCTTCGACGAGCGCACCCACATCTTCCGCGATGGCGTCGAGACCACACAGCTCGGTATCCACAAGGGCGACCGCGTCTACGTGGACACGCAGCTCGACCACCAGCAACTGTTCGCGCGCAACGTGCATGTGCTCACGGAAGCGCAGCCCGCCGACGCACGCGGCCAGCTGTCCAGCTATGATCCACGTTCGGGGCGCATCGTGGTGCAGGACGAGCTGTCGTCGTCGCCCGTCAGCTTCAGCATCGACAAAGGCACCATCCTGAAGCGCCAAGGCGCGGCCACGACGGCTGCCGATCTGCTGCCCGGCGCGCTGCTCGCGGTGCGTTTCGCGCCCGACCGCGCGAACCGCGGCGTGGCACGCGAGATCAGCATCACCGCCGTGCCGGGTTTATCGTTCCTGTTCGCCGGAAATGTGACGTACCTCAACGTCGCGTCAGGGTTGCTGGCACTGCGCAACGCCTCCGACGGCAAGACGTATGAGATCCGCTTCGATCCGGCATCGCCCGCGCGCGAGCAGTTGGGCATCGGGGCGCAGGTCTCGATCAACGCCACGTTCGAAGGTACGGGCTACCGCGCGCAGAACATCAGCGTGACGCAGGCAACGGCGAAGGCGCCGCCGCAGTAACCGACACAGTACATCCGTCAGGTCTCGCAGCGTTTCCTGTATCCTCATACCAGCGGAGCGGGCGGTTAGCTCAGCTGGTTAGAGCGCCTGCCTTACAAGCAGGAGGCCGCAG
>CAYWSH010000140.1:0-10032 GCA_964460655.1 uncultured Terriglobales bacterium
GGCCAGTCGCGCAGACGCGTGAACCAGCGCGCGATGATGGAGTTCGCGTCGGGGAGCGAGGCGATCTCGGGCGCTTTCGCGTCGTTCAGCGAAGGCAGCGGGACGGGCGCGGGTTGGGGAGCAGGGCTTTGCGCGAGCGCGAGTGAGACCAGGAGACAGGCGGTAAGGAGGCGCTTCATGGCGGCGAAGTGTATAGGAAACGTCTGCTCTAATGCGCGCTCCTTGCGGCTCTCCCGCTTTGCGGGATCGCTTCAGTCGCGCGCGCTCAATAACCAGCGTGGGTAAACGGCACGGCTGAAGCCGTGCCCCTTCGAAAGACTGTGAAGTTGTTCCCACCCTGGCAAAACCGGCCAGGGTGGGGCACCCAGCTTGCGCGCCAAACCCGTAGGTCCTTCGGCCATCCCGAAGCTTCGGAGGCAGGCCTCAGGATGACGGCGCGAAGAGGTGGAGACCGTAGGGAGGTGATTGGTGCATCCGGCCACCGTGCAAATTCGCCACGACGGCGGTAAAGGAGGATAATCACGCGTCCGGCAGGGCAGCCGGTGTTAGGAGTACGTCATGAGACTGCGGACGATTGCAGTTCTGCTCGCAGTGCTGTCAGGCCTGGCAGCCACTCCGCAAGAGCCGACAGATAACGTCTATCTGCCGACGCTGTACAAGATCCAACACATCACGCTGTCGCCTAGCTACAGCTGCCGAACACCCGAGGAGGTCGCCAACGGGTATCAATCCACGGCGCTGTTCCTCACCAGACCGTCAGTGCGTCTGAATCGACCGGAGCTGCTGTTCAACGGCGCCTGCGGTTCGCCTGATTATTTCCAGGGCGCGACTGCGGGCGATCAATTGGATGTGCTCGCGGACTACGGCAATATCCCGCTGGAGAGCCTTACTGGGAATCATGTCTTCAACACGGCCCGCGTCGTGGGCCACGATGAGAAGTTTTCACAGGCGCAGCCGGTCGTCACCGGACATACCTACGGGATGCTTATCAACAAGCCGGACGAACGCGGCTTTTTTTACTTTCACGTCACCGCATACGTTCCGAACCGGAGCGTAGAGTTGGATTACGCCATCATGGACTATGCGATCATGCGCGAGGAAGCGCGGTCGCCGGGATTCGCGTGGAATGTGACCCCCACATTGGAGCCGCCTCCGCCGCGGCCCAGGCCACAACGGTAGGTTCGATCTAGGCCTTGTCCACCAGATTCAAGAACCCCACCTTCTTCGCCGCCGGCAGGAATGACGCTTCGAAGGAGTTGCGCGCGAGTTCGCGCAGATGGTCGTCGGTGAAGCCGAAGGCCTGTTGCGCGAGTGCGTACTCATGACTGAGTGACGCGCCGAACATCGCCGGGTCGTCGCTGTTCAGCGTGACCATGACGCCGGCGTCGAAGAGCTTGCGCACGGGATGATCCGGCATGCTGGCGCAGCAGCCGGTGCGCAGGTTGCTGGTGATGCAGATCTCGAGCGGCACCTGGCGCTCGGCGAGCACGGCGACCAGTTCCTGGTCTTGCCACGACGCGATGCCGTGACCGATGCGTTCGGCGCCGAGGTTCAACGCTCCCCAAACGGATTCCGGCGCGCCCGCTTCGCCGGCGTGGGCGGTGAGACGCAGCCCGGCGTTGCGCGCGGCGCGGTAGACGTCGCGAAACATCTCGGGCGGCGCTTTTCGTTCATCGCCGCCGATCCCGAAGGCGACGACGTTGCGCGCTTGTTGTTCAGCCGCGAGTTCCACGACGCGCATCGCCGCCTCGGCTCCGAAATGGCGGACCGCGTCCCATATCCAAAGCACGGAGATACCGAAGTCGCGCGCGGCGCGCTGCCGCGCGTGCTCCATACCCTCGAAGATGGCGCGCATGTCCTGTTTGCGCCACAAGCAGACACCGGCGCTGAAGGTGATCTCGGCGTGGCGCACGTTCTCGGCGTGCAGGCGCTCGAGCAGGCGATACGTCACGAGTTCGTAGTCGGCAGGCGTGCGCAGGCGCTCGGTCAGCAGCTTGAAGGCGTTGAGGAAGCCGGTGAAGTCGGAGAATCCGTAGAGGGCGCGGGCCGCGTCGAGGTCGAGTGGGGAGGCGTCGTGCCGGCGCGAGAGTTCGACGAGTGTCGCCGGCTCGACCGAGCCTTCGAGATGCAGATGGAGCTCGGCCTTGGGCAGGGCGCGGATGACGTCGGAGATGACGGGGTACGGCATGCGAGTACGTCAGTGCGTCAGTACTTCAGTATGTCAGAACGTGGAACGGGCGGCATCGTGGAAGAGATGTAGTGACAGCATCGGTGCGCGGGCGATGTGGGATCCTTCGGCCAACAGATGGCCTCAGGATGACACCTGAAACCAAACCCGTCATCCTTCGGCCAACACATGGCCTCAGGATGACGGCAAAGATCAAACCCGTAGATCCTTCGGCCCACACAGGGCCTCAGGATGACGACGCGTCGATTGTCGACATTGCGGGTGCAATAGGGGTGCTTCGACTGCGCGGACGCGACTCCTGTCGCGCTGCTCCGCTCAGCATGACGACTTGGTGGTTTTAGTCTTCCTGATGTGTTCCTGATGTACTGATGCACTGATGTACTGACGCACTCTCACACGGGCTTGCGCAGGTACGCGTCGGTCTTGGCGAGCCAATCGGCGCGGGGCGGCGTGAAGACGTCGAGGTCCACGCAGTCTTCGAGCGCCTCGGCCTTGTGTGGCATGTGCGGCGGGATGCAGAGCACCTCGCCGGCGTGGACGTCGATGACCTTGCCGTCGATCCAGAAGCGCAGCGTGCCTTCGAGGATGTAGGTGACCTGCTCGTTCAGGTGTGAGTGCTCGGGCACGACGCTGCCCTTCTTCAGATAAACGCGCGCCAGCATGATCTGCTCGCCGGTGATCATTTGGCGGTCGAGCAGTGGATTGAGATGTTCCCGTTCAACGTCTTTCCAGCGCAGGTGGTTGAGCATGCGCAGAGTGTAATGAATCCCACCCTGTCCGCCAACCGCGGTAATCCCACCCTTCGCTTGTCTCGCGATGCTCGACTGCGCTCAGGATGGGGCACCCACGGTCTGGGAACGCGTATCATTCCTTCCATGCGAATGCTCTTACATTGGCTGTTGAGCGCGCTCACGTTGCTGCTGGTGGCGCATTTCGTGCCAGGATTCGTGGTGAGCGGGTTCGTGGCGGCGCTGATCGCCGCGGTCGTGATCGGCTTGGTGAATGCGACGCTGGGGCTGTTACTGAAAGTGATCACGTTCCCGCTGACCGTCCTCACTTTTGGCATCTTCCTTCTCGTGATCAATGCGCTCATGCTGATGATGGCTTCGTCCGTGGTTCCCGGTTTTCAAGTGCAGGGTTTCAAGCCGGCGTTCGAGGGTGCGGTGCTCATCTTCCTGCTGAACATGGTGTGGAACTGGGCGCTGAAGAAGCCGCGAGAGGAGTAGACTGAGCGCGTGTTGACCGCGGAGACTCAACCCGGCCTGCTGCTCTCGGGCGAGACCGCGCCCGTTTCGGGCGTGTACAAGGGCTTCCACGAGTGCGGCCGCGGCTGGTTCCACATGCCATCGCTGGCGGGTGACGAGTTCCAGTATTGCGTGGACTGCGGGCTCATTCGCTTTGCGCTGTTTGCGCTCTCGCCGGGCGAGGAAGCCGCCGCGTTACACTAGCCCGCGGTGAAAGCTCGCAGACATATTTCTCTCATCCTTGTCCTGCTGCTGCTCGCGCCGCTGCCGGCGACTTCGTCGGCGTACAACGCGCGGCCGAAGCTGATCGTGGTCATCACGATCGACCAGTTCCGCGGCGATTATCTCGAACGTTGGCGGGATGAGTTCTCGCCCGGTGGCTTCCGACTGTTCCTCGACCGCGGCGCCGTCTTCACCGAGTGCTACTTCGACTATCCCGCGACGTTCACGGCGCCAGGACACGCGACGCTGTTCACCGGCACGAATCCCAGCGGACACGGGATCTTCTCCAACGATTGGTATGACCCGCAGCTGAAAAAGATGGTCAGTTCCGTCCTGGACAACGACCGCAAGCTCATCGGCCTGCCCGGCGCAGTCGCGACGCCGAGCATGACGAATGCCGCGGCGACTACCGGCACGGTCGGGGCTTCACCGCGGAATCTGTTGGCGACCACGATCGGCGACGAACTAAAGCTCGCGACAAGCGGGCGCTCGCACGTGATCGCAATATCGCTAAAAGACCGCTCGGCCGTGTTGCCCGGCGGCTACAGCGCCGATGGTGCTTACTGGATCGATCCACGATCGGGCGCGTTCATCACGTCGTCGTTCTACATGCAGCAGTTGCCGCCGTGGGCGGCGGAGTTTAACGGCGCGAAGCACACGGAGCAGTACTGGGACAAGGACTGGACCGACGCGAACGGCAGAGTGTTGCGCCATGTCGGACGGACCGACGCGCAGGGCAAAGCGGTGAACTTCTACGATGCCACCGGGCCGACACCGTTCAGCAGCGAGTACGAATTCGCGTTTGCACGCGCGGCGATCGCGGGCGCGAAACTGGGACAGAGTGAGACCACGGACCTGCTGAGCCTGAGCATCTCGGGCTTTGACTTCATTGGACATCAAGCCGGGCCGGATTCGCCCGAGCTGCACGCTTACGCGCTGGCACTCGACCGGCAGCTCGCGGATTTCTTCGGCTATCTCGGGCAGCAGTTCGGCCTGGCGAATGTTTGGATCGTGCTGGCAGGCGACCATGGCGTGGCGCCGGTGACGAAGGTCGCGCAGGGATTGCGCATCCCCGCGCCGGTCCTGGAGCCGCCGCAGGTCGCGACGAAGGTCAACGCAGCGCTGGCGAAACGGTTCAATGCCGCGCCGAACACACAATTCGTGCATGACCTGGAGTGGCCGGCAGTGCCGATCTTCAGTGAGCCGTTCGCGGCCGCGAAGGTTGACGAGGCCGAGGCGGAGCGCATCGTGGGCGAGGAGTTGAAGCAGCAGATCGGGATCAAGGCGTATTACACGAAGCATCAGTTGGAAAGCGGCGCGGTGCCGAACGATCCCATGGGGCGGCGCTTCCGCAACGGATATTCACCGCACGGCGGCTGGTGGCTTTACGCGCAGGTGCCACCGTACACGCTGCCGGGCGGCACGCTCGGCACGACGCACGGCTCGCCTTACAGCTATGACGGGCATGTCCCGCTGGCATTTGTGGGGCTGCCGTTCCGTCCGGGAACATATCGAGGTGAGTCGCATCCGACGGACTTGGCGGTGACGTTGGCGAGCTTGTTAGGGATCAACAAGCCGAGTCATGCAAGCGGTAGGGTGTTGACGGAAATGTTGGCGGCACCAAGCACCGGAGTGCAATAGGGATCCTTCTCGCTCAGGATGACGATTCGTTTTGAGTGCAGCAAATCCAACCCGAAGCAGCGGCGGCGCGCCTGACCTGGGCGTCAGTTTCGCCGGGCTGCGCTTCAAGAATCCGATCATTGCGGCGAGCGGGACGTTCGGCTACGGCGTCGAGTTCGAAGATGTGGTCGCGCTGGAGAAGCTGGGCGGATTCGTGGTGAAGGGCCTGTCGCGGGAGCCGATGGCCGGCAATCCGCCGCCGCGCGTCTTCGAGACGGCAGCCGGCATGCTGAACTCCATCGGCCTGCAGAACATCGGGGCGCGGGCGTTCGTACAGGAAAAACTCCCACGCCTGCGCAAGCGCACGAACGCGATGGTCATCGCCAACGTGTTCGGCTACGCGCGCGAGGACTACGAAGAGGTGATCCGCATCCTGAACGAGGGCGAGGGCATCGCGGCGTATGAGCTCAACGTGTCGTGCCCGAACACGAAGCGCGGCGGCATCATGTTCGGCGCCGACCCCGTGCTGTTGCAGGAAGTAGTGGCGGCGGCAAAGAGCGCGGCGCGCAGACCGCTGATCGTGAAGCTCTCGCCGAACGTGACGAGCATCCCGCAGATGGCGCGCGCGGCCGAAACGGCGGGCGCGGATGCGATCTCGCTGGTCAACACGTTCGTTGCACTGGCGATCGACACGGAGACGCGCAAGCCGCGCATCTCGAACATCACCGCCGGCCTGAGCGGGCCGGCGATCAAGCCGATCGCGGTGCGCATGGTCTACGAGGCGGCGCACGCGGTCGATATCCCCGTGATCGGCATGGGCGGCATCTCGACCGCGGAAGACGTGGTCGAGTTCATGCTGGCGGGCGCGGCGGCGGTGCAGATCGGGACGGCGAGCTTCTGGGACCCGATGGCGACGGAGAAGATCGTCGACGACCTGGGACGCTGGTGCGCGGCGCACGGCGTCAAGAGCATCACCGACCTGACGGGCGGGATGAGGACGGAGTGATCGACATCAAAGTCTTAAACCGCAGATTTCGCAGATAACAGCGCGCAGATTTCGCGGATTAAGGCCACTCCATCTGCGTAATCGGCGCGGAATCAGCGTCATCTGCGGTTTAAGGTTTTCTTCTAGGTCAAACATCCCTGTGCGTCAAAACCGCCCCTTTTCCCTTGCCTTTGCCTCAAAAATCAATAAAATCCGCGCAGCTTCCTCCCCAGGGCGCGACTGCGCATGTTGCTGCTTTTGGACGGCCGAGGCACGGTTGGCAAGGTGTCTACCGGTAGGCCCCGCGGCGCGTCCCGAGCGGCTGAAGCTCCGAAGATCCCTGCGAGGCATTGATGGCGAAACCGAAGATCGCCTGGGCGGATTGCGCTATCGGCGCAGTGGTGAGTCTGCTCGTTCTTGCCGCCTTCTGGATGAACTGGGCCGATGGGCTCGAACTCAAGCTTTACGACATGCGCGCCAAGCTGCGCGCCGGGTCGAAGCAGACGGCGGGCGACAACGTCGTGCTGGTCGCCATCGACGACCAGAGCATCCGCGAGATCGGGCGCTGGCCGTGGCCGCGCGCTTACATGGCGGAAGCGGTGGACCAGCTCGCCGAAGCGGGCGTGAAGGTCATCGTACTCGACATTCTTTTCTCCGATCCGGAACTCAATCCCGGCCTGCAAGAGATCAACGCGCTGAAGGAAGCCATGGCGGCGGAAGCTGCCAAGCCGGCAGCGAATCCCGCGCAGAAGATCGCCGCGGCGACGACGCAGCAGTTCGTTGCGCTGCTCGATACCAGCTCCAAGAAGCTGGACAACGACACGCGGCTGGGCGATTCGATCGCGTTGGCGCAGAACGTCGTGCTGCCGATGTACTTCCGCGAGCCGGAAGGGCAAGCGATCGGCAAATCGAGCAAGCCGATCCCGGCGGAGGTCGAGAAGAATTTCGTCACGACGGCGAAATCAGACGGCAGTGTGACGCCGACGGTCGACTTCGTCGCGCCTTACGACGCGTTCGCGAAGAACGCGAAGGCGATCGGGCAGATCAACCTGACGCCGTCGGCGGATGGCGTGGTGCGCGGCGTACCACTGGTCGTCGACTTCAACGGGCGGCTGTTCCCGAGCTTCGCGCTGCAAGCGCTGCGCGCGTACTACAACCTCGAGTCGGATGATTATCGCTACACGCCGGGCAAAGAACTGGTGCTCGGGCGTGCGCACATTCCCGCCGACGCGCAAGGCCGGTTGCTGGTGAATTTCGCGGGCGCGCCGTACAAGACGTTCCCCACCGTTTCGTTCGCCGATCTGCGCAACAAGAAGATCACGAACATGGACGCGTTCAAGGACAAGATCGTGCTGATCGGCATGATGGCCACCGGTGGTGGCGACCTGGTGGTGACGCCGGTCGGCAATCTGTTTCCGGGTGTCGAAGTACATGCCAACGTCATTCAGAACGTGCTGAGCTCGAGCTACATCATCCGGCCGGACTGGGCGAACAAAGCTGAGCTTGCGCTGATGATCGTGTTCGCGCTGTTCGTCTCGCTCGCCATCCCGCATCTGAGCGCGGGCAAGAGCGCCATCATCGCTGCGGTGCTGCTGATCATCACGGTCTCGGGTGGTGTCTATTTCTTCACGTCGAACGGCTACTGGCTGAAGGTCGGCTATCCGGCGCTGCTATTGGTGGCGGGCTACACGGTGGTGGTGTCGAAGCGGTATCTCGTCACCGAAAAGCGCAAGGAAGTGCTGGAAGGCGAATCGGTCGAGACCAACAAGATGCTCGGGCTCTCGTTCCAGGGCCAAGGCATGCTCGACATGGCGTTCGAGAAGTTCCGTAAGTGCCCGGTGGACGATTCGATGAAAGACGTCCTCTACAACCTGGCGCTCGACTACGAGCGCAAGCGGCAGTTCAACAAGGCCGTGAGCGTCTTCGAGCACATCGCGACCAAGGACAAGAACTTCCGCGACATCGCGCCGCGCATGGAGAAGCTGCGCGTTGCGGGCGAAACGGTGATCTTCGGCGGACGCGGCGGCATGAAGGCCGGCGCCGAGGGCACGGTGATGCTGGAAGGCGGTGTGGGGAACCTGGCGAAGCCGACGCTCGGCCGCTACGAGGTGCTGCGGGAGCTCGGCAAGGGCGCGATGGGCGTGGTGTATCTCGGCAAAGACCCGAAGATCAACCGCGAGGTCGCCATCAAGACGCTGCGCTTCGAGGATGAGTTCGAAGCGGACGACATGAAGGCGATGAAGGAGCGCTTCTTCCGCGAGGCCGAGTCGGCGGGGCGGCTGGTCCATCCGAACATCGTGACGATCTACGACGCGGGCGACGACGGCGACATCAGCTACATCGCCATGGAGCTGCTGAGCGGCTCGGACCTGAAGGACTACACGACGAAGGGCAAGCTGCTGCCGGTAGTGGAAACGCTGGAGGCAATTGCGAAAGTCGCCGACGCATTGGATTATGCACATCAGCAGAACGTGGTGCACCGCGACATCAAGCCGGCGAACATCATGCGGCTGAAGGACGGCACCATCAAGGTGACGGACTTCGGCATTGCGCGCATCACGTCGCAGTCGAAGACGGCGACCGGTACGGTGATGGGCACGCCGAGTTACATGGCGCCGGAACAGCTGGCAGGTGCGAAGGTGGACGGCCGCGCTGACCTGTTCTCGCTGGGTGTGACGCTGTACGAATTGCTGACGGCGGAAAAGCCGTTCACCGGGGAGAGCGTGGCGACGTTGATGTTCCGCATCGCGAACGAGCCGCATCCGCCGATCATGAATGCGCGTGCCGACCTGCCACCGGGCTGTGAAGCGGTCATCGAGAAGGCATTGCAGAAGAAACCGGACAACCGCTACCAGCGCGGGAATGAGTTGGCGAAAGATCTGCGGGGATTGATCAGCAAAGCAGCCGGAGCGAGCGCCTAGTGTCCTACTCGGTCGAGGTCGTCGGCAAGACGGATGTTGGTTGCGTGCGCACCAACAACGAGGACAACCTCGGCTTTGATACGCGCCTGGGTGTGTTCATCGTGTGCGATGGCATGGGCGGTATGGCGGCGGGCGAGGTCGCCAGCAAGATGGGAGTGGACTGCGTCCTGAATTATTTCCGCGAGGCGCAGAAGATCGGGCAGTACCCGCAGGTGGGCGCCAAGGCCGATGGCTACTCGCCGGCGGCGAACGCGCTGAACAGCGCGATCCACCTGGCGAACCAGGCGATCTACGAAGCGGCGGCGGCCAACATGGCGCGCAAGGGCATGGGGTCGACCATCGTGACGGTGCTGGTCCACGACCAGTTGTTCAGCATCGGGCACGTGGGCGACAGCCGCATCTACCTGCTGCGCGACGGCGAGTTCCGCCAACTGACCAACGACCATTCGCTGGTGATGGAGCAGGTGCGGCGCGGCTACATCACGCTGGAGCAGGCGCAGAAATCAGAGATGCAGAACATTATCCTGCGCGCTCTTGGTTCTGAAGAAGCGGTGGAAGCGGACATAGAAGATCTGGTTGCCGTGCCCGGCGATCTTTTGCTGATGACCTCAGACGGATTGACGCGGCATGTGCGGGATGAAGAAATTCTGCAAATCTTGCAGGCGCCTGGAGACCTGGAGCATGCCTGCAATGATCTGGTGCAGACAGCCAAAGATCGCGGCGGAGATGACAACATTACCTGTCTGCTGGTCCGGATTGTGGACCGGCCGTGGTATCAAAATATTTTGAACAAGCTGTTTTTCGGAGAGGCGCAATGGCAAAACTCTATTTGAGATTTGAGCAGAATGACCA
>CAYWSH010000141.1:0-10001 GCA_964460655.1 uncultured Terriglobales bacterium
TCACCATCAAAGAGGTCCGCGACAAGAACGAGTACATCACCAACATGGGCAAGCCCGACGTCGCCCGCATCAAGCGCGACGCCGACGTCGCCGCCGCCGAAGCCGAGCGCGATACCGCCATCAAGCGCGCGCTCGCGCAACGCGAGTCCGCGGTCGCCAAGGCGCAGGCCGACCAGGAGCGTGTCCTCGCGGAAACGCTCTCGCAAGCCAAGCAGGCCGAAGCGCAGCGCGACCTCGAGGTGAAGAAGGCCGACTACCAGGAAGCCACCAAGAAGAAGCAGGCTGCCGCCGACAAAGCGTACGAGATCCAGACCAACGTCATGCAGCAGCAGGTCGTGGCAGAGGCCGTGCGCGTGCAGCAGATCGAGAAGGAACAACAGATCAAGGTGCAGGAGGCCGAGATCGCACGCCACGAGAAGGAACTCATCGCCACGGTGCTGAAGGGCGCTGAGGTCGAGCGTCGCCGCATCGAGCAGCTCGCAGAAGCCGAGAAGCAACGCTTGATGGTCGAAGCCGAAGGCCGCGCGCAGGCCATCCGCCAGCAGGGCGAAGCCGAGGCCGAGATCATCTTCAAGAAGGGCGAAGCCGAAGCCAAGGCGATGAACGTCAAAGCCGAGGCCTACCAGGAGTACAACCAGGCCGCGGTCGTCGACAAGCTGATCAGCGGTCTGCCGGAAGTGGTGCGTGCGATGTCGGCGCCGCTCGCCAACGTCGACAAGATCACCATCGTCTCCACCGGCGAGAACGGTGCTACCGGCGCGCACAAGCTCACCGGCGACATGGCGAAGATCGCGGCGCAGGTGCCCGCGCTCTTCGAAGCGCTCAGCGGCATGCAGATGTCCGAGCTGCTGGGCAAAGTGCGCCAGATCGGCGACAAGAGCCCGAAGCCCGACAGCGACGGCGACGGCAAAAAGAAAGGCGCCGGCGCATAGCTAAGGTACGTGTAGCGCCGGTCGCCATCGGCCGGCGATCCGGAGCGCAGCTCCGGCGGAATCGAGAATCGCGGAAAGGAATGGTGATTTATGGCATTACTGGAGCGAGTCGCAACGCTGGTCCGAGCGAACCTGAACGACCTGGTCGACAAAGCCGAAGATCCGGAGAAGATGCTGAAGCAGGTCATCCTCGACATGCAGAACCAGCACATGCAGGTGAAGACGCAGGTGGCCATCGCCATCGCCGATCAGCACCTGCTGGAGAAGAAGGCGAAAGACAACGAAGCGAAGCACGCCGACTGGATGCGGCGCGCCGAGCTCGCCATCGAGAAGAAACAAGATGACGCGCTCGCCCGCGGCGCGCTCGAACGCGCCATGAGCCATCAGCGCATGCAACAGGGCTTCGACGAACAGATCGCCGATCAGCGCGCGCAGGTCGAAGCGCTCAAATCGGCGCTCGCCAAGCTCGAGCAGAAACTCGCTGAGGCGGAAGCCAAGAGTGACCTGCTGATCGCGCAGGCCAAGCGCTCGCGCGTCGCTGCTCGTGCGCGTGACGCGCAAGTGCAGAGCGTGAGCCAGTCGAAGGTCGCCACGTTCGACCGCATGAAGCACAAGGTGATGAAGGCCGAAGCGGTGAACGCGGCGCACAGCGAGCTCTCGGGCGACTCGCTCGACGACCAGTTCGCCTCGCTCGAGCGCGACCAGGAGATCGACCGCCTCCTGCTCGAGCTCAAGCAGCGCAAAGGCCTGCCGGCGTAGGACTGTCCGTTGTTGATGATGGAGCCCGGCCGCCTTCGGCCGGGCCGAGGTTGGTGTTGGTTTGTGTCAGGGCACGCCTTCAGGCGTGCTGTAGCGGAGTCTTAAGGGAACAGGGGCTTTAGCCCCGGAGGTCGCTATGCGACATCGCTGGTCGCGCTATCACCCGGCATCACGATGCACGCGATTCCCGTACAGTCGACGATTGTCGGCGCGATTTTCACCATCGGGATGACGCTCGGCTTCTTCGTTGCGTTGCCGATCGCGCGCTGGTTCTTGCTTGCATCACTGATCCTCGGAGGAGGCGTTGCGCTGTTGCTCCGCGCTCTGCACCGCCCCTGAGCTCAGAAGTAATACGGCGTCTTCTTCGCCCACTCGCTCTTCGGGTACTGCCGATGCAAGAGCTCGAACGCTGCTTTCGACGCCGCCGTGGTCTTGTCGTCGGTGCAGCCGTAGCGCGTGGCGCGCACCGAAAGATGTAGCGCCTGCGCATTGCGCGCATCCTCGGGATGCGCGCGCGCCCACGCGACGGCCTCGTTCGCCAGGTAGGTGGGCGCCACGCCAAGCTTCGCTAGCACGCGATACTCCTTGTCTGCCTGCTCGCGCGCTGCCTCGGTCAGGAACGACGGTGCCGCCGGCTCCGTAACAGCCCGCCTGGGTACGCCCTGCGTGCGGCACGCCTCCGCGCTCCACATCTTTCCCAGGTTGTCGTCGCCCGGCTGTAGACCGGCGTCACTGCACCACCAGTTCTCGCGCATGCTGTCGAGCGTTGCCAGCGGAAGGGTGCGGCCCAGGCCCGAATCGAGCGCTGGCCGCAATCCCGGATGCTGCAGCACGATGAACAGCGCGGTGAAGTGTTTATCGGGCGCTGCTGCCGCTCGATACCGCCTCATGTCGAGAGCTAATTCCGGCGCCAGCTGCCCCGCGACCTCGGCGAACGCATCTGCATGCGCGGCGTCATTCAGCAGCGCCGCTCGCGTCCAGCCGGACAGGACAACGCGACGCCGCAGGTTCGGCGCCAGCACGTTGCTCTGTGCCGTGCGCAGCAACTGTTCGAGAGGTACGTGGCGATTCAGCATGACTGCCGCTGCTGTATCGAACAATAGTTCGTTCTCCTGGCGCGGCGCGCTACTGAAACCTTGGCCTGCTCCACCGCCCAGGTCCACTGCCTGCCGCTGCATGTCGCGCAGCCAATCGTCGAACGTCGCGGCCGTCTGTGCACGCTCCGCAAGAAAGAGATTGCGCGTCGAGAGCGGCATCGCTGCCGGACCCGCAGCCAGCAGCGCATCGAGCGCGCGCCGCGCCTCGTCTTTCTTCCCACTGGAGATCAGCAGCCGCGCCGCGTGATAGCGCGCCGTCAAGTACGCCGGCGAAGCCACCGTCAGTTTCAACGCCGCGTCCGACAAGCCCGCCACATCTTTATCTGCGAATGTGATCGCCGCCACTAGCCAAGACAGCGAGTGTTTTGCCTGCCAGCGCTCGAGCGTGTGTTGTCGTAACGCTTGCAGCTGCTCCGGCGTGTGCTGCGGCGGACAGGGCCCGCTGCCCATGTCCATCGTTTCGCAATCGATGTCGTGGTGGAACGTCACCATCCAATCGGTCAGGTCGTCAGGTTCGCTCGGCTTCGTGCCGCGCCCGAGCAACCAGGTGTAATCGCGCAAATCCTGCGCCAGTTGCGCGCCTGAGTCCGTTCGCACGACCTCGCTCGCCAGCGCGTGCATACGCTCTGCGGGGTGCAGTCGGAACTCGATGAAATTGATCAATCCGCGGGCGGCGCTGCGTAGCGAACCGCTACCGGGATCATCCCGGACCGACGCCAGCTCCGCCTCGGCCTGTTGCATCAATTCGCGATCAAAGCCCTCATTTGCTTGCATCGTCGCCTGACGGATCAGCGCGCGCGCCGCGAGATACGTACCAAACCTGGCCCATGGCGATGATTTGTCTTTTCCGATCGCTAGAAACAGCGCACGCGCCTGCGGATAGCGCATCGCATAGAAGTTGGCTGCCGCGATCTGGTAATCACGGTCGGCGCGTAATTCGGCCGGCACGTTCGCAGCCAAGGGCGACGGAACGGAGAATTCTGTGTGGCGGAACGTGCAATTCGCAAAAACTGCGTCTTGGCCGGCGAGCCACTCTTTGACCTCACCGCTCGCGGCGCCGTAGCGCGCGATGCGTTCGTCCAGTATTAGGCCTGCCGTCCGAAAAGCGTCTGTCGGACAGTTGAGAATGCTCCACGCATCAGTCGGCTGATACTCGCGGAAAGCATCGATCTGTTTAACGTCCTTTGAACCCTCCACTTTTTTTCGCGCGGTGCCCCACGCCGTCACGGCCTCTTCCGGCGATGGATCCGGTCCGTAGGCGTTGTACGTTCCCCACTCCTTCAGGACCGCGGCCACTTGCGCCGCATCGAGCTTGATGCCCATCAGCGCTCGATACACCATCACCTGATACGTCTTGTCGAACGTCGGCAGCACGATGCCGAGCTGCCCCGCGGCGAACGTCTTCGGCGTGTCGGGGTGATTGAAAAAGAAGAAGATCGTCGGCGACCAATCCGGGCCGCAGCCGAATCCCGGCGACGCCGCCAGCACGAACGCGAGCACAGCGGCGCAGCGCCTCATCGCTGCACCTGCGCGTTTACAAAAGCGAGCTCGTTCGCCGTCCACGCGCGCGGCGCGAAGACAAAAACGCGACGCACATGCGGCAGCGGCGGCGCCGGCTCATCCGTCGAGATGCCGATGCTGCTGCGGCATAACGGCTCGGGAAGGTTCGCCACTGCACGCCATCCGGCGGTGCGGTCCGCGCCCATGCGGAAGAACATCGGTACGGCGTCGTCAATCGGCATGCCTTGCAGCCAGCGGTCGCCCATACACCACGATGCCAGCGCGGTGATGGAGAGCCGCGATTCTCGCGGCAATCCTTGACGCACCTCTTCGATCACGCGGCGATAGAAATCGCGCTGCGACGCGGTGGCATCAAAGTCGATCTGTAGCTCGGCAGCGCCGAACGCGGCTTGCAGGATGGCTTGTGCCGCCTCGTGCCTTTGTCGCGGTGAAAGCGATGCGTCGCGCGCCTCGATCCGCACCACGGCGATGCGCACAGCCGCCGGGGCGATACGCAACGCGTTCAACCGCGGACGCGTCACAGCTTCATCGCCCTGCAGATAGATGGTTCGCGCCAGGTAAGCAACCGTTACGTTGGAGGGAACAAATCGCAAGTCTTCCGGCCGCTCCCACGCCCACAGCACCACCTTGGGTTTGGGCGCAGCCGGCGCGTGGCCGCGCGCCGCCATCGCCGTAGCCACGGCGACCATGATCAGCGCGAGACGTGCGGTGCGGCCGAGCATAGGTGCTCGTTGCGCGTGATGGTAGCGCCAGCCGAGCCGCGCCGCAAATTCGACTCCGGCCCGTCGCAGTGATTAAGCTGGTGCCGTGCGCCTGCTCATTGCCTTCCTCGCGCTCAGCGTTGCAGCACTCGCTGCCGATACCACGGCCATTGAGCGCGAGATGCTGCGCCTGACGAATGCCGAGCGCAGCAAGGCCGGCCTGCCCGAACTCAAGCTGGACGAGCGCCTGCGCGAGGCTGCGCGACAACACTCCGATGTCATGGCGCGCCACCGGGCCATTGCGCACGGCTTTCCCGGCGAGCCTGATCTGAGCAAGCGCGTCGGCTCCACCGGCGTGCGCTTCGACTCCGTCGCCGAGAACGTCTCGGTCACCAACGACGAGCACACGGCCGAGAGCTCGCATCGCGGCTTGATGAATTCGCCCGGACATCGCGCCAACATCCTCGGCAAGAACTCCACCGCCATCGGTATCGGCGTCGTGCAGGCAGGCGACACCTACTACATCACCGAGGATTTCGCACACACCTACGAAGCGCTGACCACGGACAGCGTCGTCGCTTCGCTGGTGCGTGCCGTTGCAGCGCTGCGCGACTCCCGCGGGCTGCCGAGACTTCACGCTGCTCGCGACAAGCGCATCGCCCGGCTCGCCTGCGAGAGTGACCTCAAGCCACGCGACCTGTTCAGTGGCGCGGGCGCGCACGGCGCAGTGGTCTTCACCTTGTTCGACCCGACGCAGCTACCTGCCAGCTTGCGCGACCTCATCGTCTCGCGTGATTTCACCGGCGTGGTCATCGAAGCCTGTTCGGTCCCAGGAGCAGCCGGAGGCGCAGGTCAATTCCAGGCCGCCGCCGCTTTCTACTAGGAGCGCGTGTGGCGAAGGTCTACATCGGTCCCGCCGGCTTCTCCTACAAGGATTGGGAAGGGAAGGTCTATCCGCCGGGACTGAAGAAACGCCAGCATCCGGTCGAATATCTCGCGCAGTTCTTCGACCTCATCGAGATCAACACCTCGTTCTACGGACACCTCAAGCCCGAGCTCGCGAAAAAATGGGCACAATCCGTCGCGCGCGTGAATCCGCGATTCCTGTTCACCGCGAAGCTGAACAAGGCATTCACGCACTCACCGGTCGCGGTAGTCGAGCCGACGTCTGCCGCGACGATCCGCGCGACATCCAAGGATGAAGCCGATTCCAAGGCCGGTTTCGATGCGCTCGCCGCCGAAGATCGCCTCGGCGCGCTGCTCATGCAGTTTCCCGTCTCGTTCAAGAACACCGACGCGAATCGCGACTACCTCGCCGCGCTGCTCGAGCGATTCCGCGAATATCCGCGCGTCGTCGAGGTCCGCCACGACACGTGGAACGACGAGGCCGTCCTGCGCAGCTTCAGCGAGCAGGGCGTCGGCTTCTGCAACATCGACCAGCCGAAGCTCGGCCGCTCGCTGCGCCCGACGACGCACGTTACCGCGCCCATCGGCTATGTGCGTCTGCACGGACGCCGCTACGACCAGTGGTTCACTGCCAGCGAACGCGGCCACGAACGCTATAACTACCTATATTCAACCGACGAATTAGAGCGCTGGCGTGAGCGCATCGAGCAGGTCGCCGAGAAAGCCGAAAGAACTTTTGTCGTCGCCAACAATCACTACATGGGCAAGGCCCCGGCGAACGCGCTCGAGATCAAGAGCATGCTCGCCGGCCGCAAAGTGCGCGTCCCCGAGCCGCTCGTCCGCGCCTATCCCCGCCTCGAAGCCATCGCCGAACCCGATACACAGCCGCGACTCCTTTAGCGACCATCCTTCCGCTCATAGCCACGTCATCCTGAGCGAGCGTGAGCGTGCCGGAACGCAGTGTCGGCGGAAGTGGGCGCGCAGCGAAGGATCTACGGGTTATCTTGTCTAAATGCATCCCCACGTCCCGGCAGTAACTGCCCAAAATTCATGAAACTTTCCCGCCCCCGGTTCCGTATTCATTACTGAACGCGCTAACCAAACCCGGAAACATTCGTCTATTGGTGCAGAGGGAAATTGATACGGAGGTGAAGGTCATGGGAGCCGAGTGGAACAAGGTCATCGATAATGTGCCGCTGCGGGTTGCAATGATTGCCGTCGGTTTCGCGGTCTGGGCCGTGACGCTGGTGGGCCTGCTCGCCGTCGCCTAACAAGTTTTGACGTGCTCTGCCCGGCCGTTCTGCCATGCAGACGCCGCGCGCAGTGATCCGGCTTCAGCGCTATCTGAGACTCGTTCCCCCAGCTCAGCGCCGAAGCCGGATCTGTTTTTGCGGGAGCCGGCGAAACGCCGGCAAGGAGTGCGCTAACTACGCGGTGACCCCGACTTCCGTCTTCGCCGCGTAGTGCTGCTCGACGTAATCGTTCAGGATGCGGATGAAGTCAGCCACGATGGTGTCGCCGCGCAGCGTACAGAACTTCGCGCCGTCAACGAACACCGGCGCCACCGGTTCTTCGAACGTTCCGGGCAGCGAGATGCCGATGTTAGCGTGCTTCGATTCGCCCGGTCCGTTCACCACGCAGCCCATCACCGCGACGTTCATGCTCTCGACGCCCGCGTAGCGCGTCTTCCATACCGGCATCTGCTCGCGCAGATATTTCTGGATCTGATCGGCGAGTTCCTGGAAGAACGTGCTCGTCGTGCGTCCGCAGCCGGGGCACGCCGTCACCTGCGGCGTGAAGCTGCGGATGCCGAGCGACTGCAGGATCTGCTGCGCCACGATGACTTCTTCCGTGCGGTCGCCGTTCGGTACCGGCGTAAGCGACACGCGGATGGTGTCGCCGATGCCTTCCTGCAGCACCACGCCCATCGCCGCTGTCGAAGCGACCACGCCCTTGAAACCCATGCCCGCTTCGGTCAGGCCAAGATGCAGCGGGTAATCGCATTTCGCGGCGAGCATGCGGTACACATCGATCAGGTCCTGCACGCCGCTCACTTTCGCGCTCAGGATGATCTGGGCGCGTCGCATTCCGTATTGCTCGGCGAGCTTCGCGGACCGCAATGCGCTCTCGACCATCGCGTCCATCGTGACGTCGCGGGCGTCTTTCGGATTCGGCAGCTTGGCGTTCTCGTCCATCATGCGCGTCAGCAGCGCCTGATCGAGCGACCCCCAGTTGACGCCGATGCGCACCGGTTTCTGGTTCTCCACCGCGACTTCGATCATCGCCTTGAAGTTGTCGTCGTCCTTACGTCCGATCGAGACGTTGCCGGGATTGATGCGGTACTTCGCCAGCGCCCGCGCACATGCGGGGAATTTTTTCAGCAGCAGATGACCGTTGTAGTGGAAGTCGCCAATGATCGGCACGCGGACGCCTTGCAGCATCAGCGTGTCCACGATGTGCGGGACGGCCTTCGCCGCGTCTTCATTGTTGACGGTGACGCGCACCAGTTCTGACCCGGCACGCGCCAGTTCGGCGACCTGTTTCGCCGTCGCGGTGACGTCAGCCGTGTCGGTGTTCGTCATGGACTGCACGACCACCGGCCACTCGCTGCCGACGCGCACCCCCGCCACGTTGACCGTTACGGTTTTCCTGCGCTGAATACTGGCCATCTGTACTCAAAGTTTAGCACGCGGAATCGCGCGTCCGGCGCGCCTCAGCGCGGTGGGTGCAGTGCCTGATCCTGCGCCAGCGCTCGTGCGATGGCTTCAGCCGCGAGGTCATTCCCGCGTGGGCCCAGGTGCACGTGGTCCATGTAAATGGCGCCGGGCTCTTGGTCGAAGATGGCGCTCAGCAGCGTGAACTTCGCGCCGGCTCGGCTGCGCAGTTCCGCCTCGGCATACACCACGCGGGCTGCTTGCCCTAGCGCCTGCAAGTTGCCAGCCTCGTGTTCCCGGATCACGTTGGCTTCAAAACTTGTGACCGGCTTGGCGCCGTGGAACAGACTTGGCTGCCAGAGATTGTAGAAACGAAAGTCGTATTGCTTGGCCAACGCCTGCATCACGCTGCAATTCTGCTCGAAGTTATCGAGCGTAACGCGCGCCCTCCGCTGCCACTCCGCGGGCGAGGGTGGGCTTGCGGCTGCCGGCCGGCGCAGCCAGATTCGCGCCAGGTCGGCGGTGCTGCTCCGCTTCAGCCACGTCAACGGGGTCACGACGAGCGAGTGGTTCGCCGCGAATTCGTTGAACCGCATATAGGCTTTCGGCTGGTTATCGAGCGCGCTCACCCACATATCGTTGTAGCCGTGATACGCGATGACGACATCCGGATGGTGGCCTTGCTTAAGCAAGAACACCAGCTGCACGAGTTCCTGGTTCGAATCGTAGCCCGCGACGCCCAGATTCACGACCTCAATACACGGATCTTGGGCGCGCAACCGCTTCGCGAGCGCGCTGGCCACCGTGGCATCGTCCGGGACACCGAACCCGAACATCGCCGAACCGCCGAGCATCCACAACTCAACGCGCTTGCCATGGCACGCAGCCGGCGGCGCCACCGTCCGCCGTAGGAACCCAAGCGGAGACGGATCCACGTTGAGGAAGCGCCCATGTAACTCCGAGTTCTCCCATGCCAGGAAGGGGGCCAGCGGCGAGCCCTTGCCGAACGCTGCGCGGTACTCGCGCCACATGTCTTCTGCCCAGGGTTCGTTGTCGAACACCGGGCTGGCACTCGCGATGTCGATAGATTCGCGCGGCAAACAGTTCGGATCCGCCGTGCCGCGGCAGCGCAGCTCGCCAAAACTGCGGCGCACCGCCACAGCTTCGTTGCGCGCGCGCAGTTGCAGCCAGCTCCACGCGACAAGATTCACTACGCCCGCAATGATCAGCAGGCAGATGACGTAATAGCCCACCAGCGCGCAGAAGCGTGGGAACGGCACGCTCGCGTCGCGTTCGTGACTCTGGCTTGCGCCCATCGCGAACGTCATTTAATCACGACGCACCGAGTAAACCCGCTGTCGCCGGCTGCGTCTGTTGCTGCCAGAGCGCATCGCCACGAGACCAGGGGCTCGGGCGGTGCGCCATCCTGCT
>CAYWSH010000142.1:0-3034 GCA_964460655.1 uncultured Terriglobales bacterium
CTGCGAAGGGTGATAGGACGCGAGCAGGATGCGGCCGTCGGGCATCGTGTAGTGCACGTTGTGGGCGAATGCGTAGTCGGCTTTGCGGAGTGCGTGGCCGGTGCGCTTCAGGTAAGCGAGGTAGGCGTCGAAGCCGATCTTGCCGAGCGCGACCACGACGCGGACGCGCTTCAACGCCGCGAGTTCACGGTCGAGAAACGGAGCGCAGTTGGCGATTTCGGCGGGCGTTGGCTTGTTGCCGGGCGGCGCGCAGCGCACGGTGGCGGTGATGTAGAGGTCGCGCAGTGTGAGGCCGTCATTCATGGCGGTGGCAGTCGGCTGCGAAGCAAAGCCGGTCGCGTGCAGAACGGGATACATGAAGTTGCCGGAGCCATCGCCGGTGAACGGGCGTCCGGTGCGATTGGAACCGTGCGCGCCGGGCGCGAGTCCGAGGATGAGGACGCGCGCGTTCGGGTCGCCGAATCCGGGGACGGGCTTGCCCCAATATTCATGGTCACGGTAGGCGCGACGCTTCTCGCGCGCGACCTTCTGGCAATGCTCTACGAGCCGCGGACAGCGCGTGCAGGCGATGACTTCGGCGTTGAGCTGGGTGAGGACGGCGGGGAGCATTGACGAAATTCTACAGGGAGGATGAGAGGAGGGGAGGAAGGCAAAAGGCAAAAGGCAAAAGGCAAATCTATTCGTGGCCGGAAAGCGTCACAGACGGTGTCGCGGCACGATCTTGCGTGGGATCCTTCGGCCAAAACCAGGCCTCAGGATGACGGTTCTTGATAATGATTTTCCCTCCCTGATGATGATTTCCTCCCTTACTCCCATCCTCCCTGTAGATGTGCATTCAGTACGCGCGGGAACTCGATCAATGCGGCCCATTGCGGGCCGCGTTTTTCTTGCCACACGATGCGGCCGTGAAGCAGGGCGGCGATGGCGTCAGGCGGAAGGTCTTGATGCAGGCCGAAGAAGCGCGCGTGGGCGCGGCGCCAGCCGGGGATGAAGTCGAGCAGCGAGCCGCCGGGAGGCTCGAGTTTGGTCGAGAAGACGAAGGCGAGGTCGTAGTCGGAGCGGGCGGCGGCGCGGTCGATCGCGGTAGGCGAGAAGTCGTCGATCGTGGTGACGCGCAGCGGCTGGCGGACATAGCCGAGATACGGCCGCGTCAGCTCGTCGCTGGCAGGCCAGGCGGTCAGGACGCGCGCGTTAGGGAAGCGGTTCTGGATGCGCTGCGCGGCTTGCTGATGCAGGAGCACAAAATCGCGCCAGGCAAGGTTGTCTTCGGGCGCGTAACGGTAGGGCAGCGGCAGGAGCGTGGCCGCGACGAAGGCGACGGCGACGATGGCGACGATCCAACGCCAGAACGGGATGCGGCGGCGCAGCGTCGAGACAGCTATCAATATGAAGAGCGGGACGACGGGCAGCATGTAGCGCGCCAGCACGGCGCCGCCAACGACCGACAGCGACACAACGTAGGCAAGGATCACGGCGGCGAGAGCAAGTTGGGTTCGCAGGTCGATGCGCTCGCGCAGCGGCATCGCGACGACGCGGCGCCTAGCGTCTTTCGTATGCAAATCTTCCGGCAGCGGCGGGAAGAGCATGGCGAGCAGCATCGCTGCCGTGAGGACGAACAGGCTCATGTGGCCGAAGAGGTGCCAGAGGCGCGTTAGCAGCGCGAGCGAAAAACGCAGCGGTAAGAGAGTAGTGGTGAGGTTGTAGCTGACGAAGCCGGGATCGCCGAGGAAGTGGCCGGTGCGCGCGTATTGGTAGAGGAACCAGAGGGCGAGGGGAAGGAGCGGGATCAGAAGGGAGAAGTGAATTCTCCCCTCATCGGCTAAAGCCGCTTCCTCTCTTAGTTCCCGACCGGCGGGCCTGAAGGCCCGCCCCTTCAAAGCAAGTTCAAAGGCTAGCAGTGCAAGGGGGGCGAGGACGGCGGTTTCTTTCGCGAGGGCGGCAAGCGAAAAACACAGTGCGCACATTCCGTTCTCCCACCCTGGCAAAGTCGGCCAGGGTGGGGCACCCGAAGCTGTGTTCTCCCACCCTGATCGCCGCAAAAGCGGCGGCGACAAGGGTGGGGCACCCGGAGCAGTCTTCTCCCACTCTTTGTCGCGCAAAGACGACGCGCCAAAGGCTGGGGCGCCCGGTGTGTCGTTGTGCGAGCCACTGCCAAAATAGAAATGCAGTCCCCAGAACGTCAGCGCGGCGGCGGGCAGGTCGAGGTGGGCAAGCACGCTCTGCGCGAAGAAGACAGGGTAGAGCGCGGTGAGGATACAGGTCGCAAGCGCGACTTCGCGATTCGCGATGCGGCGCGCGAGCAGGAACAGGCCGGTGAGACCAAACGCCGCCCACAGCAGCATGGCGGTGCGCGTCACGACGGGCGAGTATCCCAGAATCTTCCAGGCGGCGGCGAGGGTCGCGATGACGAGCGGCGGATGCGGATTGGCGGCGGTCGAGTGCGGGATTATGTCGCCGGTGAGGAGCAGGTCGTGCGCGGCGGGGATGTAGTACCCGGCTTCGTCCCAGAAGTAGGGAAGCGATAGCAGCGAGGCGTGCGTCGCGAGCAGGAGAGTAAAAGCGAGAGCGAAGAAGAGCAAAGTCTCGCGGCGTGTTTCGGCGCGCAACGACTGTCGTTCGATGACGCGGAGGCGGGCGCGGCGTTGCACGAGCTGAGATTACCGCAACAACAGCGCACAGCCGAGCGGCTGTGCCACACGCTCAGTGCACGGGGCCGGAGGAAGCGCGCGGGTCGAGGTTGATCTGGCCGAAGGCGTTCTCGTACTGCACGACGTTCTGCTCGAGCACGCGCAGGAGCGCTTTGGCCTGCTGCGGCGAGAGATAGATCCCCTGGAAGTTGCGCACTTCGACCTGCGTCTCGCTGTGCGGCACGAGCGTGCCGAAGACGAGGAAGAAGTCCCACACGTTCACGCGCACCTGCACGCTATTGGAGTAGCCCTCGCGGTAGTCGGGCGCGTTGACCAGCTTGATGTCGGGTTGAGTGGGAGTCGGCATAAGGAGTCGAGAGTACCGAGTACCGAGTACCGAGTCAAAG
>CAYWSH010000142.1:3134-9934 GCA_964460655.1 uncultured Terriglobales bacterium
GCGAGATTGCTCGCCCGCGGCAACGGTGGTAGATTCGCGCGCGTGAGCCCACCCTTCGCTCTGCTCAGGGTGGGGCACCCAGCGGTTTCCTGAACATGAAAAAAGCCCTCATCATCGTCGGCGGTGTAGTGCTGGTGCTTGTGCTGATCGCCCTGCTCCTGCCGTTCGTGGTGGATGCGGACCGCTTCCGTCCGCAGGTGGAAGCGCAACTGCAATCGGCGCTCGGCCGCAAGGTGACGATCGGCAAGCTGGCGCTGGCGGTGTGGAGCGGCGGCGTGACGGCCGACGGAGTCGTCATCGCGGAAGATCCGGCCTACGGCACGTCGCCATTCCTGCAGGCGAAGCGCGTCAGCATCGGCGTGGACCTGATGCCGCTGGTCGTGTCGCGGACGCTCAACGTGCGGACGATCACCATCACGGAGCCGGAGATCCGGTTGCTGCGTGCGCCGAACGGCAAGTGGAATTACTCGAGCCTCGGGACGAAGACCGCGACCAAGAGCCAAAGCAGTTCCTCCAACCTTTCCGTGGGGAGGTTCGTCATCGAGCACGGGCGGCTCGTTGTGGGACAAGCGGGAGCCCGTGCGCCGCATAGCACCTATGAGGACGTGACGGTCGACGCACGCAACATCGCTGCGGGATCGCAGGTGCCGTTCGAGTTGAAGGCGAACACGCCGGGGCACGGCTCGATGGGCGTCGAGGGCACGGTGGGTCCCTTCGATGCGCTGGACTCGGCGCGCACGCCGCTGGATGCCAAGCTGAAGCTAAGCTCGGTGGATCTGGCCAATACAGGCTTTCTCGATCCGGCAGCCGGTCTTGCGGGAATACTCAGCCTCGACGGGACGATGAAGTCCGATGGCGACGTGGCGCGCAGCGAGGGTAAGGCTACGGTGAAAGGGCTGCGACTGGTGCGCGGTGGCGGGCCGGCAAAAGATCCGGTGACGCTTGACTACGCTGCCGATTACCGCACGCAGCCGCAGACCGGTACGCTCAGTCGCGGCGACATACGTTTCGGGCAGTCGGTCGCGCACCTGACAGGTCCATTCGACAATCATGGGACGAGTCCCGCAGTCCGCCTCAAGCTGGATGGCAAAGCGCTGCCCGTCAAAGATGTCCAGGGCCTGCTGCCGGCGCTCGGCGTGATCCTGCCGGCAGGTGCCTCGTTGCAGAGCGGGACCGCGAACGCGAACCTCGCCCTCGACGGGCCGGTGGACCGCATGGTCACGTCGGGCAGCGTGGACGTACAGAATGCAAAACTGGCGGGCTTCGACCTGGCGAAGAAGCTCTCGGTACTCTCGGCGCTGGCGGGGCTGCACGGCGACCCCGATACGATGATCCAGCTGATGAGTTCCAACCTGCGCATCGCGCCCGAGGGGATCCGCACCGACAGCCTGAACCTGACCGTGGCGAACATCGGCCAGATCACGGGCGCGGGCACGATCGGCAGCAACAACGCGCTGAACTTCAAGATGCTGGCGAAGTTGAGCAGCGCGAACAACGTGGTCGGCGGGATATCGCAGTTGGCGACGTTCGGACAGAGCAAAGGCGAGATACCGTTCCTCATCTCGGGCACGACGCAGAATCCGATCTTCATGCCCGACGTGGGGCGCGCCATCGTGGGAGGAGCCACGGCGCCGGCGCAGGGACTCGGAAAGGCGCTAGGCGGGCTGTTCGGGAAAAAGAAATGATTGGTGCGGAAGGGGGGACTCGAACCCCCACGGTTTTACCCGCCAGATCCTAAGTCTGGTGCGTCTGCCAATTCCGCCACTTCCGCAGTAGATTCAGTTTACGTCCACAGGGAGGAGGGGAGGAAGGGAGGAACACGAAGAAGTACGTCAGTACATCAGTACGTCAGGACGTAAGAACTGTAGAGGATCGAAATCTGAAGCACGGATGTACTGACGCACTGATGTACTTGATTTGGGCATATAATCCTTGCAGCCCCCGATACCGCGACCCGGAACGAGCGGGCCCTCCAGTAGCGGGAACGGCAGTCGCAGTCGGAGGAGACGGCATGTCTTCGATGATGATCCTGCTGATCACCTGGGGCGCATTGACCACGGTCCTGGTACTGCTCCTCATCTATCGCAGCACACTCACCATGCATGAGGATGATCAACTCTTCCTGGACGAGGCGGAATCGCACATGCGCGCCGAACAGGAAGAGAACCTGCGGAAGATCAATCGCGTGACGCCGCTGGTGCAGCTGTTCGGCGCGGGGAGCGGAGTGCTGATCCTCGGGATCGCGGTGCTCTGGGTCTACAACGCGATGCAGGGGACGCCGTAACGGTGCGTTAGCGCACGGCGGCGGCGGTGCGGACCAGGGTCTGCAAGCGGCGGCATGCTTCCGTAAGGTCGGCCTCGGTCTTGGCGAAGCAGAAGCGCAGCAAAGTCTCGCCACCCAGGTGATGGAAGGCCTCGCCGGGCACGGCGGCCACGCCCGTGGTCGCCAGCAGATGCATGGCGCGCTCTTTGCTGTTGGCGCCAGGCAGCGACGAGCAATCGGCCAGCACGTAATACGAGCCGCCGGGCCAGTGCGGCTTCAAACCAACTTCCTCCAGCGTCGAACAAAGCAGTTGGCGTTTGTGGGCGTACTCGGCCGCAAGCGCCTGGTAGAAAGCCTCGTCCAATTCATTCAAGCCGGCGGCGACCGCATGCTGGAACGGTGACGGCGCGCAGATGTAAGCCAGGTCACTGAAGTAGCCGATGGCCGTGGCCCAGCGCGCGTCGCAGACGACATAGCCCACGCGCCAGCCAGTCACACTGAACGTCTTGGAAAAACCGGTGATGGTGATGGCGCGCTCGCGCATGCCGGGCAGCGTAGCCGGCGAGATGTGGAGGTTGCCGTCGTAGAGAAAGTATTCGTAGATCTCGTCGGTAAAGACGAAGAGGTCGTGCCCGACGGCGAGGTCGGCGATCCATTGCAACTCTTCGCGCGTGAAAACCTTACCCGAGGGATTCGCGGGTGAGTTGACCACGAGCGCGCGCGTCTTCGAGGTGATGACGCTTTCCAGCGTTGCTTTGGTGAACTTCCAATCCGGCGGATCGAGCCGCACGAACACCGGACGCACGCCGAGCGCTTCGAACGTATGGACGTGGTAGCCGTAGTACGGCTCAAAAATCACGACCTCATCGCCGGGATTGAGTAACGACAGCACCGCGGCATAGAAGCCGCCGGTGGAGCCGGTGGTGACGACGACTTCGCGCTCCGGGTCGCAAGTGAGGCCGTTGTAGCGCTGCATCTTGTCGGCGATGGCGCGGCGCAGGGTGGCGATGCCGTCGAGACGTGTGTACTGGTTCAGGCCGGCGTCGATCGCTTCGCGGGCCACGCGGCGGACGGGCTCGGGCACTTCGGTGTCGCAAATGCCCTGGGCGAGGTTCACGCCTCGAACACGTTCACATTCGACCGACATGACGCGGATCTCGGACTGGCGGATGCCGGCGGCGCGCTGACTGAGCTGGGTCATGCCGGAATATTAGCAGCCTTTCACGAGGATGGACTCCGAGGTCGTGGGGTCAGTTTGGCTGTTGCTGCCAAAACGTGACGATGAGTCCGCCCAGCACGATCATGGTTCCACCCACAAGCACCGGCAGGGAAGGACGGCTCGAGAATGCAATCGCGCTGATCACCTGCCAGACGACGAAGAGCGTAGCGATATAGAGGCCGACAATCCGCGCAAACGGGACGGGAGCGAGATTCAGGGACATCCCATAGCCGAGCAACAGGACCGTGCCCGCGATGAAAAGAGCTAGTCGAATCGCTCCCGAGTGGTCATACATGGCTTTCCTGACGAGAGCATCGCCACTCACTTCCAGGGTGGTAGCGCACAGCAGGAACACCACCGGATGAATGTCCTGCAAGAGTTTCATTGCTGACCTCGCTCGGCGGAGGGACCAAGGGCCCTCCCGTCTTCTTAACAGCCTGGATCGTGGTTTCTACTCCACCAGCTTGACGTCGATGGCCTTGCCGACCACGTCGATAGAAGGCGTGGTCTGCTCGGTCTCGTTCGACGTGTTGATGATGCGCAGCTCGCCACCTTCGATCACGTAGACGACGCTGCGGCCGGTGATGGGCTGCAGGCCGGTGACGTCGCCGTGCGGCGAATCGGTGGTGGCGGAGTTCGAGCCGGTGTTGAAGATGCTGAGACAGCCGGTCGTGACGTTATTGCAGGTGCGCGCGCCGATGAACAACCGGCTGTTCGCGCCCAGCGCCATCACCTGGTGGAAGCCGTCGCTGATAGTCACGCCGGTGGTGGTGCGGGTCATGTTGCTGACGTTCACCACGTCGAGCTTGCCCGTAGCGCCTTGCGTGCCGGCGACGTAGAGGTTCGTGCCGTCGAGCAGGGCGATGGTCGCGGCGGAAACCGGAATGGTCTGCGAGACGGTGCCGCTGGCCACGTCGAGCACGCTGACCTTGGCTGTCGTGCCGCCGCACTCCGGGCCGCAGCTCAGGATGTAGGCCTTGTTGTCGTCGCTGCTGAAGACGGCGTAGGTAGGGAAGTCGAAGTCGGCGCTGCGGATGGTGGTGGCCGTCTTCGCGCTCGTGTCGACGATGTTCACGGTATCGCGCGTGTTGTCGCTGAGCGCGATGGCTTTGTTGGCGGCATGGTTCAGGATGAGGGTGCGGACGGCCGGCACGCCGATGGTGGCGGTGACGTTGCGGTTGCCGAGGTCGATAAAGACCACGCGGCCGGTGTTGCGCAGCGCGACGACGGCGGTGTTGTTGTCATTGAGCATGACGATGCTGCGCGCAATGTCGCCCAATGCGATCGAATCGACGGTGGTCTCGCTGGCGTTGTCGATCACCAGCAGACTGTTGTTCTGCGTGTCGAAGACCAGCAGCAGTTTCTTGTCCGGCGAGAGCACCATGAAGCTAGGCACGCCGCCGGTGGTGATGAGGAAAGCGACCTTATCGAGCGCCGCGTCGACGATAAGGACCTGGCCGGAAGGAAGTCCCGCGCTGGCGAGCTGATTGCTGATGAACGCGCGCTGTTTCAGAGCTATGCCGGGGTTCTGCTGCTGATTGTTGCTGGAGGAAGGGCCGCCACACGCGGCCAGACAAGCAGCAAGTATCACGGCAGGAGCAGCGATCCACGCTCTTCGCTTCAAAACAGATTGCTCCCCGGATGGAATAAGCAGCGCAAGAATGGCATCAGGAAAACCCTGATTATAGCAGCTTGAGAACGGCCGACGTCGCGGAGCTTGCGGAGAAGAAGCTGCCGCGGAGGCGCGGAGACGCGGAGCCGTGTACACTGCGCGGCGCGAGGAGGTCCCATGAGGCGGATCATCGCCACTGTGTTCTTGCTCACCGTTACCATCGCTGCCCAAACCAAACCGTTGCGCGTGTTCATCTCGGTGGACATGGAAGGCATCGCCGGTGTGGTGAATCCGGCGCAGCTCGGGCCAGGCGCCGCGGGCTTCGAGTACGAAAAGTTCCGTAAGGAGATGACCGCGGAGGTGAACGCGGCGATCGAGGGCGCGATCGCGGCGGGCGCCACGGCCATCACGGTGGCCGATTCGCACGGCAACGGCCTCTCGGTCCTGCCGGACGAGCTGAATGGAAAGGCGCGGCTCATTCGCTCCTGGCCGCGGCCGCTGGAGATGATGGAAGGCGTCGACCAGGGCTTCGACGCGGCATTGCTCATCGGTTATCACGCTTCGATCGGCACGCCCAACGCGGTGCGGGCCCACACCATCTCGTCGGCGCGCTTTTTTGACGTGCGGCTGAACGGCAAGCATGCGAGCGAGGCGATGATCAGCGCGGCGACGGCTGGTCAGTTCAACGTGCCCGTCGTGCTGGTGTCGGGCGATGACCAGATGGTCGAAGAAGTCCACAAGACGATCGATCCGAACATCGTCGGCGTGGTGGTGAAGCGGGCCATCGGGTATCACGCGGCCGATAACCTGTCGCCCGATGTCGTCCATCTGGAGTTGCGAACGAAGACGCGCGAGGCGCTGGGCCGGCTGGGGTCGTTCCATCCGTACAAGGTCGCATCGCCGGTACAGTTGGAGATCGCCTTCAAGCAGATGATCAACGCCGAGATGCTGGCGCTGCTGCCGGGAGTGGAGCGCCTGGACGGGGCGACGGTGCGCTTTACGGGCAAGCAGATGAGCGACTTAACGCGGTTCGTGGCGTTCGTGACGAACTACGATTCGACCCAGTAAGGCCGCGGCCTTAGAAGCGAAACCGACGCAAGGCGGCTGCAGAGTCTCGTTCAACGATAACGACTTTGCGGCGTAGCCGTCTTAGAACCACACAAGCTAGGTGGGCAGTGGTACTACTGGCTGGACTGTAAGTAACTGACTAATAAGCGATAGATAACGTTTTGGCAGCCGTTTCGAGGCTTGCGTCGAGGGCAAAAATGGCGTAAGATACTTGGTCTTTTTGTTGGTGATTTTTGTCTGAGACACGCGGTTTGGGCCAAGCAGTCGAGAAACCTGAAACTATCGCGGACGCCAATGAATCCAATGTTTTAGCGGATCAGCGGGCACGACCGCAATTCATTCCAAGACGTTTTCAAAATCAAGGCGGGAAAATCTACTAATGGCAAAGCGACGCGGCAATCCGAACTGGGGTAAGCCGGAGCCGATCGGCCCGATCACCCCGACCATCACCGAGTTCGAGCAGGTGGTGAAGGAGTACAAACTGCTGCCGGACCAGTACCTCCGTTCCACGCGCCTGCGCGAGTGGGCGCGTAAGAACAAGAACTCGAAGTTCATCCCTGAGCCGTTGCTGGAGGCATGGGGCTTCGAGATCGAGTCCACGCTGTAACGCAAAGGTCCGAAAGACAAAGGCCGTCCCG
>CAYWSH010000143.1:0-9885 GCA_964460655.1 uncultured Terriglobales bacterium
ATCGACCTGTTCACGCCGATCTTCGCGGTGTCGCGCATCAGCGGCTGGGCGGCGCACGTCATCGAGCAGCTTGACGATAACCGGCTCATCCGTCCGCGCGCCGAGTATGTTGGGCCGCAGTATCCACAGAAGTACGTGCCGATCGGCAACCGTTAGCGATGGCTGCCGCGCGCTTCCGCGTCTTCGCGACCTGCCACATCGGCGATGCCGCCGAGAACCTGCTGCGTGAGAACGGCTACGACCTTGAGGTCTATCCCGGTCCGGACGCTCCGCCCAAAGCCTTGGTCGTTGAGAAAGTCCGCAGCGGCATTGATGGCCTCATCACCACGCTGCGCGACAAGATCGATGCCGAGATCTTCGAGGCGGGCAAGGGCAAACTGAAGGTCGTGGCGCAGATCGCGGTGGGCTTCGACAACATCAACCGCACCGACGCGAATCGCTACAAGATCCCGTTCACCAACACCGCCGACGTGCTCACCGAAGCGACCGCGGAGTTCGCCTTCTTCATCATGGGCGCGGTCGCACGCAAGCTGTGGCCGAGCGAACGCGAGGTGCGCGAGAACCGCTGGGGCTCGTGGCATCCGTATTTGCCATTTCTCGGCGACGAAGTCACCGGCAAGACGGTCGCCATCATCGGCACGGGGCGCATCGGCTTGGCGATGATCAAGAAGTGCGTCGGGCTCGACATGAACATGCTGTGCTACGACCCGGCGTTCCAGAACCACGAGTTCATCGCCAAGATCCAGAAGCTGATGGACCTGCGGCACTCGAGCGGCGTGCAGCAGCATAAGACAACGATCCGCTACGTCAGCATCAACGAAGCTCTCGCCGGCGCGGATTTCGTCAGTGTGCATGTGCCGCTCTTGCGGCCCGGCGAGACTGATACACCGACGCTGCACCTGTTCAACGAGACCACGCTGCGCCAGATGAAGCCGAGCGCGTACCTCATCAATACGTCGCGCGGCCCGGTCGTGGACGAGAAGGCGCTCGCGAAGGCTCTGCGCGAGAAGTGGATCGCCGGCGCCGCGCTCGACGTCTTTGAGGTCGAGCCGCTGCCAGCCGATTCGCCGCTGCGCGACCCGGCGATCGCCGACCGCTGCCGCCTGTTCCATCACTTTGCCAGTGGCGGCACCACCACGCGCCTCGCGACGGACCCGAACAAGGGCATGGCGGGCCGCTGCGCGCAAGGCTTGCGGGACGTGCTGGAAGGGAACTACGGCGGCGACTGCACCAAGATGCCGTACGTGGTGAACAAAGAAGCCTTCAAGTAATACTTTAAGGGCAGCCCGGTCCCCTGAGGTATGCTACGGCCGCGATAACGGCTCTGCCTTTCCCGGCATCTTACCAACTTATGGTGCGGCGGTTCTTGATCCTGACGCTGTGCGCGGCATCGTGCCTCGCGTCCACTCCGGCGGCGTTCCGGGGACGCATCGTGGAGATCGCCGACCAGAAGGTCCAAGCCAACGTCATCTTCGTCATGGGCCGGAACGGCTCGTTGCGCAAAGTGGTCACAAGTGCAGCGCAGGTCATCTATGCCGAGGACGTCCCGCAGAAGTTTCGCAAAGCGCTGCCGGCCGCTGCCCTGAAGCACGGCGCCGAAGTGCGCGTCACCGCCGAAGAAGATGGACACGGCGTGTGGCAGGCGCGTCACATCGAGATCCTGCACGTGCCCGGCTCGCCCGAGCCACGAGAAAAGCCGCAGCCAGCGGATCGGCGGCCGCGGCCCACGCTATCAACAAGGAAGACCTGAAGGGTCGTTAGAAAGCGCGGGTCACCCGGCTCGCTTCTTGGCAGGCTCTCCGTGTTCGGAGAGGTATTTGCGCAGGGCGCGGTTCACCGCTGCCGAGTCGCGAAACACCTTCGCAACGTCTGACTCGAGCAATACGACGTTCGTGCCTTGCGCATATTCCTTGTAGTGCTTGCCACGAACGCCGCCTTTCATAGTCGCGAAATCGTACTCGGCTCGCATGTCAGCGTTCCGTTTTGGCTTAGGCTTCTTCATAGAAAATGCGTTCGCCCTTTGTGACCCCGCGGGCACTGACGATCCTGATTTTACCGTGTTCTTCTGTATGCGCAACGACCAGCAAACGACCTAATCGCGAACTCCCGATCGTTAGGAAGCGTTGCTCAACAAGCGAATGATCAGGATCGGGGAACGTGGTGGAGAGCGGATCCCCGAACACTGTCTGCGCCTCGCTGAATGAGACGTGATGCTTGCGCTGATTGGCCGCGTCTTTCCGCAGATCCCATTCGAAGTCCATTCCGCCTTGGACCTACGCGTTCGCCTTCTTGTACTCATCGAACGCGGCGAGGAACCGATCGATGTCAGCCTTCAGCAGGTAGTACGGCGTCGAGAGCCGCAGCTTCGACGGCTCGCCGCCGCGGATGCGGATCCGCTTAGTCTTCCACATCCAGTTCTCCAGCTCCATACGCTTGATCGGCGGAACGTTCACCGTCGCGATACCGCAGCGCAGTGCGGGATCGGGCGACGTCCATGATTCGGCGCCACGCTTCATCATCTCGGCGTGGATGTAGTCGGCCATCTTGCGGTGGCGCACCTCGATCTTGTCGAAGCCGATCTTCTGGCAAAGCTCGAGCGAGGCGCGCAGTCCCCACAGGATGGGCACATTCGACGACCCGATGTGCATGAAGCGCTCTGCTTTCAGCTCCGGATGGTCCCAGCCGTGCGTCGTAACCGTGCTCCACACGCGGTCGAGCATCTCCGGCCGGATGTAGAGGAAGCCCGAGCCCTTCGGCGAGAACAGCCACTTGTGCGGGCTACCGGTGTACATATCGCAGCCGATGGACTTGATGTTGAGCGGCATCATGCCGGGCACGTGCGCGCCGTCGAACGCCGAGACGATCCCTTTGCTGCGCGCGAGCGCGGCGATCTCCTTCGCCGGCAGGATGACGCCGGTGTCGGTGGTGATGTGGCTGACGAAGATGATGCGCGTGCGCGGTGTGATGGCGTCATTCAGCCGGTTCATGATCTCGGCCGCATTCTTCGCCGGCTTCGGGATGCTGAACTTCTTGACCACGACGCCGTAGCGTTTGGCGCGCAGGTTCCAGGGCTGCTCGCCACTGGGGTGCTCCTGGTCCGACATCAGGACTTCGTCACCGGCCTTCATGTCGAGGCCGTTGGCGATGTAGCTGTTGGCCTCCGTCGTGTTGCGCAGAATGGCCAGCTCATCGCGATCGCATCCGATGAACTGCGCCAGCGGATCGCGGAACTCGTTCCACGAGGCATAGCCCCAGATGGGATAGTTCTCGGGATCGGCGTCTTCCATCTTCTCGGTCGTGTTGTAGCCCTCAAAGATGGCATTCAACACGGGCCGCGGCGACGACCCAACCGTGCCGTTGTTGAGATAGACCTCGTCGGCGGGGATGAGGAACTGCTTACGCAGCTCCGCCCAGTACTGTTCTTCGTTACGCTGGTAGAGCGCAGGTGAGGGCAGCGCGACTTGGGGAACAGGGAACTGAAGGCCCGCCGGCAGGGGACGGCCAAAGGCAGCGGCGGCGGCAGAGGCGAATCCAGCGGTGGCGACGAAGCTACGGCGAGAGAGCGGCATAGCGGCCTCCGGCAAAGCGAGCCATGTTACCGCACGCCCAGCGCGCCAAGTCAAAGTAAACGCAAGTTCTTCTGGCTCGTCCGTTCTTCTGACAGCCGGTTGGGTTGGCGGCGCGGCAACCGCCCGCGCGCATCCAATCTAACGGACGACACCAAAGATGCTTGCGAAATCGGCCCTCGGCCGGACGTATAATCGAATGCAGGACTCGCACAGATCGGAAGCGCTTCCGATAGGAGCATTTATGAAGTTCCGCGCCATTACGCTGGCGTTCGCTCTGCTGTTCACCCTTTCAGCGCTCTGGGCGCAGGACGCCCCGAAGCCGGCTGCCGATCCGCAGGCCACCGCGGCGCCGCAGCAGGATGACGGCAGGTACGCGAAAGACAACAAGGATTCCAAAGAGACCAACACCAATATCAAGAAGGGCAGCAAGGACGACGTTGACGCCATCGGCAACCGCGGCATGGGCGGCAAAGGCCTGGGCAACTGGTACTCGCTGGAGAAAGAGATCGCCATGGGCAAGCAGTTCGCCCAGCAGGTCGAAGCCAGCGTGAAGCTGGTGCAGGACCCGGTGGTCAATGAATACGTGAACCGCATCGGCCAGAACCTGGTGCGCAATAGCGACGCGCAGGTGCCGTTCACCATCAAGGTGGTCGACGCCGATGAGATCAACGCCTTCGCGCTGCCCGGCGGGTTCTTCTACGTGAACTCCGGCCTGATCCTCGCGGCCGATGAAGAAGCCGAGCTCGCGGGCGTGATGGCGCACGAGATCGCGCACGTGGCGGCGCGCCATGCCACGCGACAGATGACGCGCGGCAACTGGGTGAATTTCGCCACGCTGCCGCTCATCTTCGTGCCGATGGGCGCGGGCGCGTATTACGGCATCCAGGGCGCGGCCAGCCTGGGCCTGCCGGCCATGTTCATGAAGTTCTCACGCGGCTTCGAGTCGGAAGCCGACTACCTCGGCCTGCAGTACATGTACAAGACGGGCTACGACCCGCAGGCCTTCGTCGCGTTCTTCGAGAAGGTGGAAGCCACGGAGAAGAAGAAACCGGGTTCGCTCGCCAAAGCGTTCTCCAGCCATCCGCAGACGCCGGACCGCATCGAGGAATCGCAGAAGGAAATGGCGACCGTCCTGCCGGCACGTGACCAGTACATCGTGTCGACGTCGGAGTTCGACCAGGTGAAGGCGCGGCTCGCCGCTATCGAGAACCGCCGCAAGGTGGACGACGGCAAGGAGAACAAGCCGACGCTGCGACGCGCCTCGACCGATTCCGGCGACAAGAAGGGCAAGGGCGACGACGACGATCGCCCGACGCTCAAGCGGCGCGATCAGTAAATCAGCCTCAGAAAACACTGACGGCGGCCTTCTGAGGCCGCCGTTCTCATTTCTGTTCCGCGTGATGGATTGGCGCAACTTGGCGTTAAGCCGCGCGTGAATGCGCTGGAGCGGCAATGCTCTCGCCACCCTCATAGCCCTCGCCCACGACCTTCATGCTCTGCCAGTCGTAGGCGAATTCCTTGCCGCATTCCAGGCACACAACGTAGGTGCCGGTGATGGAAGCTGCGGGGCGATTGCGACGCTGGCCCGCCTTTACCGTGATGGGGAAGCTGTAATTCTTGTGCCAGCAGCCGAAGAGAACATCGAGAAGGCCTGCGATCATTTACAACCCCTTCTACAAACTGCAGGAGACTTCTTACGCCTGCATTCCTTAGATGCCGGAATCCGGAAAAAGGGTTCGACACGCGGGCGAAAGGCAGCGATCCTCTCGCTCCCGCTTGTGTTTAGAGGTGCTTACGCGTCAGGGCTTTTCGGATTCGGGGGCAGCGGCCGGACCGGTCTTGGAGCACTTGCACTTGTCCACGATGGCGGTGCGCAGGCGGGAACGAAGTTCGTCGGGCAGTTCGTACAGGCGGGAATCCTTGTAGATCTCGATGGTCATCTTGGTGGTGTTGCAGACCACGAAGCATTCGTGGCACCACGTGAGATGGTCTTCCAGGTCGGCCCGCAACCCCGGGTCGATCACGCCATCGAGATAATCGGTCAACTCTTTCAGGAAGTCAGTGCAATTCACTGCTTGGTATCTCCGCCCTGGGGAACTTTCATATACTTGGCCAGCCGGTCGCGCAACTGCAAACGCGCGCGCAGCAACCTTGATTTTACCGCTGGAACGCTCAGGTTGAGCGCTTCCGCGGTCTCTTCCGTCGAGAGCCCCTCCACGTCGCGTAGCACGAACACCGTGCGGAAGCTAGCCGGCAGGCCCTGGATGGTGCGTTCCAGGATGTCCTTCCATTCCGCCTGGTCGTACAGTTGCTCCGGATTCGGGGCCCAATCCGCCACCTCGCGGGTGACGGTGTCCTCGCCGGTATCGATCTCCTCGTCGAGCGAGACCATCTTGCCGGTGCGGCGCCGGCGCAGCTTCATCAGCGCCTCATTCACCGCGATCCGGACCAGCCAGGTGTAAAACTTGGAATTCTCCTGAAAGCGCTCCAGGTTCTGATACGCCTTCAGGAAAGCTTCCTGCACGACGTCTTCAGCATCCTCACGATTCTGCGTGATGTGCTGCGCGATGCGGAAGACGTTGCGGTCGTAGCGCCGGATGAGCTCCTCGAAGGCGCCCATATCGCCGGCCTTGGCCGCATGGACCAGCTGCAGCTCTTCGCTGACCGCCGGTTCCGTTACATTGGATTGGATTCTATCCATCGCCTGCCGATGCAAAAGTTAGGCCGGTACTTCTTCGCCTCCGGCTCCAAACCGCTAGAGAGCCTTGCGTGCACGAAGACCCTTAAGGCCCACCGTCGCGCTCCGCGGCCTGAACCGGCCGCTCCGCTCTGGCTTGTCCGCCCTCTTGCAAACGCTCCATGATATAGGAATAACGTCGCTATGCGTTTTTGCGTCACGTTCGCTTTTCTTCTGCTGTCACTAGGGTCACTTCCGGGCTGCCATCGGGCCGAGCCCCGGCACATCAAGCTCGTCATGAAGCGGTACGCATTCGTCCCCGCCGAGGTTCATGTCCGGCAAGGGGAGACCGTCGTCCTGGAGGTCACCACCGCCGATGTCCAGCACGGTATCGAGATCCCCGACCTCGGTATCCGCGAGCCCGTGCAGCCGCGCTTTACCACCGAAGTGCGTTTGACGCCGAAACAGAAGGGCGAGTTCCCGATGGCGTGCAGTATCATCTGCGGTCCCGGACATGACGACATGCAGGGCAAACTCGTTGTAGAGTAGAGCCACCGTCAACCGCGCCACATGAGCGATTCGAACCCGATCCAGGAAGCCGTTTCCCGCATCGTCGCGGAAGTGTTCGACCAGCAACTGCCGAAGTTGCAGTCGCTGGTCGCCCAACGCGTCGCGGAAGAGGTTGCCTCTGCCGGCAGCGGAGATGCCTCTGGTCTCGGCATCGAGAACCCCGCCGCGCCGCTCAATGCTGCCGCCGTTGCTATCCAGAACGGCAATAGCCAGGCGGAGATCCTGGTACAGCTGCTCGATGGCGGCGCGAATTTCGCGTCGCGCGTCGCGCTGTTCGTGCTGCGTGGCTCGTCGGCCGTCGGCTGGCAGGCCCGCGGTTTCCCCGACAACAATTTCATCAAGCAGTTCACCCTTGACCCGGGCAACGGCTTGGCAGGGCGCGCGCTGCGCGATCGTGGCTCCGCGTCAGCGGCCGCGGCGGAATTCAGCTCCGACTTCGTGAAGGCCGCCGGCAATCCGAGCGACGGTAACTGCATCGTGCTGCCGTTGCTCGTGCGCGAGAAGACACCGGGCTTCGTCTACGCTGACCGCGGGCAGCAATCCGGCGGTAAGCTCGATACCTCCGCGCTCGAATTGCTGGTTCGACTCGCCGGCCTCTGGCTCGAGACCGTGGCAGCGCGCCGCGCGGGCACGCCGGTCCCCGGTACCGACCGCATCGCCGAAGGCGCAATCACGCCGACCGAGAAGGTCGTCGAGAAGCCGGTTGCCGCGCCTCCACCTCCCGCGCCCGTCGTTCCGCCGGAGCGCATCGGCGAGTCTGTCGTCCCTGCGGCGAAACCCGCACCGCCACCGCCGCCGGCACCGATCGCCGCGGCCGCCGCAGCACCAGCGCCGGCGGCTGCTGCCATCCAGCCGGGCGACGAAGAAGTCCACAAGAAGGCGAAGCGCTTCGCCAAACTGCTGGTCGACGAGATCAAGCTTTACAACCAGGCAAAGGTCGCCGAAGGCCGCCAGAAGAAGGACCTTTACGATCGCTTGAAAGACGACATTGATAAGAGCCGCGCCACCTACGACAAGCGCTACGGCTCGAGCCCGGCTGCTACCGGCGATTACTTCACCCAGGAACTCATCCGCATTCTCGCGGAGAACGACGTCGCGCTGCTCGGTGGCAGCTTTCCACGGCCGTGAAGCAGTACATCAGTGCGTCAGTTTGTCAGTGCATCAGGAAGTCCGCACTTCGCTGCCCTGCTACGCTTTTGTTATTGGCCTTCGCGACAAGCGGAGGCTTCGCTGCTCCACAAGCGCACTCCACGCCGAAGAAGCCGGCAACAACAAAGAAGAAGACGACAACGCGCAAGAAGACGCTCACGCCCGCGCAGCGTGCTGCCGCCGTTAAGCGCGCCCAGCGCCTGAAGAAGACATTTGTCGTGTCGGCCGAACTCCGCCCCATGGCGCAGCAGTTGCTCGAGCACCGCTCGGCGCCGGCCTATGCGGGTGTGGAGGCCTGGGCCAAAAAGCACGCCAACACGGAAGCCGGTGGCCTGGCTTGGCTGGTAGTCGGCTATGCGCATTACATGGATCGCGAGTTCGACCGGGCGATCCCCGCGCTCCAGCATGCTGCGGCCAATGCCGGCGACCTCGGTGATTACGCGGCCTACTTCCTCTCGCAATCGTTCGCGGCCAGCGGCGAAGGCACGAAGGCGCTGCCGCTGCTCGAGGGCTTCGCGACCAGGTGGGCCGATTCGCTCTACGCCGCTGAGGCAGCGCTGCTGCGCGCGAATCTTCTTGTGACCCTCAATCGCCCGCAGGAAGCCATCGCAGCGCTGGCGCCGTACCGCACACCTTTCCGCGCGGAAGTCGAGCTTGCTGCCGGACGTGCGTACGCCAAGGCGGGCGATGCACCCAAAGCGGTGGAGGCGCTGCGCCGCATCTACTATGGTGCTCCGCTGTCGTCGGTCGCCGACGATGCCGCGCGCGAGTTGCAGCCGCTCGAGAGTGACGCCGGCATCAAACCGGCTACCACGGCGGAACGCACGCAGCGCGCCGAACTGTTGCTCAATGGCCGTCGCTATGCCGACGCCGCCAAGGAATATCGCGCCCTGCTCGCCGGTTCGGCGCCGGACAATCTCGCCGCACTGCAACTGAAGCTTGCGATCGCCACTTATCGCACCGGCAGCCGTGGCGACGCCCGCAAGGTCCTGGAGGCGCTGCCGTCGACGAATGACGAAGCGGGTGCACGCCGCCTCCACTATCTGGGCGAGATCGCCCGTTTCGATGGCGACGAAGACCGCTTCCTCCGCGTGATCAACGATTTTCGCCAGCAACTCCCGTCGAGCCCGTGGCTGGAGGAATCGCTGCTCTCGGCGGCCAACTTCTACCTGCTCAAAAAGGATTACGAAAGCGCCAGCAAGTTCTATCGCGAGATGTTCGAGCGCTTTCCCGCGGGCAAGCACTCATCCTATGCGCATTGGAAAGTCGCGTGGCTGAGTCTGCGGCAGGGAAAAGACACGGATGCGCGGCAGCTGTTCGAGGAGCAGGTGCGGCGCTACCCCGCATCGCTCGAGGCGCCGCCCGCGATCTACTGGCGTGCCCGCCTGGCGGAGGAAGAAAAGGATGTGCCCAAGGCACGCACCTGGTATGTGCGCCTGACGCAGCGCTTCCGCAATTACTACTACGCCGACCTTTCGCGCGAGCGCCTGCGCCAGTTGAAGATCGAAGAGATCGCCGACGATCCGGTGCTCGCGGGCGTTGGCCCTGCTCCCGCCACGCGCATCACCAGCGGACCGGCCCCGGGAGACGATGTCCGCCTGCAGAAGAGCCGGGTGCTCCGCAACGGCGCCCTCTTTGAGTTCGCCGTCCGTGAACTGGAAGCCGCCGCCGCGGAGAACGGCGGTGGCTGGGCCACGGAGGAGATGTTGCGCGTGTACGAAGAAGCGCAGCGCTACGACAAAGAGCTGCAGCTCATGAAGCGCACCGTGCCGTCCTACTTCGCGCTCGAACTCTCCGCTCTGCCGCGAACGTACTGGCAGGCACTCTTTCCGCGTCCGTACTGGAATGACCTGAAACGCTACGCTGATGAGAACGGCCTCGATCCGTATCTCGTCGCCTCGCTCATCCGCCAGGAATCCG
>CAYWSH010000144.1:0-2591 GCA_964460655.1 uncultured Terriglobales bacterium
CAGCACTCGGTCGAGGTCAGCGCCGAGACGACGGCGATCGACACGCAATCCTCCTCTCCGCCGAGCCTGGTGAGCCGCACAGACATTGCCCACACTCCCGGCGCCGACGCCGGCAACAGCCTTGCCATGATCACGGACTACGTTCCCGGCAGCGTCCTGATCCACGACCAACTGCACATCCGCGGTGGACACCAGGTCACATGGCTCGTGGACGGCGTCCCCGTCCCCAACACGAACATCGCCAGCAACGTCGGACCGCAATTCGATCCCAAGGACATCGACTATCTCGAAGTCCAGCGCGGCGGACTCTCCGCTGAGAATGGCGACCGCGCCTTCGGCGTCTTCAACGTGGTCACGCGCTCCGGCTTCGAGCGGCAACGCGAAGCCGAATTGGTGCTCGGCTACGGCAGCCGCAACACTACCAACGACCAACTCAGTCTCGGCAGCCACACCGAGCGCTTCGCCTACTACGCCAGCGTCACCGGCAACCGCACCGATCTCGGCCTCGAGACGCCGTCTCCCGCGGTCCTGCACGATCTGGGAGCGGGACTGAGCGCGTTCACCTCGCTCATCTACAACCGCGGCGCGGCTGACCAGTTCCGCCTCGCGGCCGCGACGCGCGGCGACCACTATCAGGTGCCGAACGATCCCGCGCAGCAGGCCGCCGGCATCCGCGACGCCGACAACGAACGCGATTCGCTCGTCAACTTCACCTGGCTGCACACCACGGGGCCGGTGGTTTTTGCCGTCTCGCCCTACTTCCACTTCAATCGCGCCGACCTGGAAGGCGGGCCTAACGACCTCCCGTTGTCCACGACGGACAAGCGCACCTCGCACTATGTCGGCGTGAACGCCAACCTCAACTTGACCGCGCGCCGCCACCACGCACGCCTGGGCGTGGACGTGTTCGGTCAGTTCGACCGCTCATCGCTTGCGCTGGTGGCCAACGACGGCAGCGGCGCGAATGTGCGCCAGCAGCAGAGCACCGCGGGCGATGTCGCCGCGCTCTACGTGGAGGATCAATACCAGGCGACCGACTGGCTCAGCTTGAACGGTGGTGTGCGCCTCACGCGCTTCGCTGGTCTCCTCACGGAGACCAGCGCTGACCCCCGTGTCGGCGCTGCACTGCGCCTGCCGCGCATGCACTGGGTGGCGCGCGGCTTCTATGGCACGTACTACCAGCCGCCACCGCTCGCTACCGCGAGCGGGCCCCTGCTCGCCTTCGCGCTGACGCAGGGTTTCGATTTCCTCCCGCTGCACGGCGAACGCGACCATCAGTATGAATTCGGCGTGAGCATCCCGGTTTCCGGCTGGACGCTCGACCTGGCACGCTTCCGTACCGCAGCGCGCAACTTCTTCGACCACGATGCTCTCGGCAATTCGAACGTCTTCCTCCCGCTCACCATCGCACGCGCGCGTATCCGCGGCTGGGAGGCGACCTTGCGCTCGCCCCGCGTCGCCCACCTGGCGAGCTTCCATCTCGCCTACTCCGACCAGCAGGTGCAGGCGCGCGGCGGCGTCACCGGCGGACTCACCGACTTCACCCCACCCTCCGGCGACTACTTCTTCCTCGATCACGACCAGCGGCAGACTTTAAGCGTGGGTGTCGACACCGCACTCCCCGGCCGCACCTTCGCGGCCGTGAACGGCGCCTACGGCTCCGGCTTCCTCGCTGGCGATGGCCCCGCGCACTTGCCGTCGCACACCACGGCCGACGTCGCTGTGGGCAAGGACTTCGAACGCTGGTCGGTGCGCCTCAGCGCCACCAACCTCTTCGATCGCCGCTTTCTGCTCGACAGCAGCAATACCCTCGGCGGAACCCATTGGGCCGATCCGCGACGTGTGGAGCTGCAGCTGCGCTGGCGCTTCCATTACTGACCCAGGAACGTGTGGGGACGGGCGCCCTCGCCCGGGGTCCCCGCGAAGCCCGCTGTTGGCTTCGTGGGGTGGTCGCCCGTCCAGCCGGTGCGAAGCACCGGAGGCGGGACGAAGCCTGGTGGCCCCCTCGCGCGTCTAATCCCTTACAATGAAACCCAGCCCCGTCTGGAGATTCTTGTCCTTATGAAGCGCACTCTTCTTGCGTGCTTGCTCCTGCTCAGTACAGCCGCGTTCGCCGACACTTCGTTCCTCAAGCCGCCGGAGGGCACGAACGTCGCCCTGTGGGTCTTCGAGGACATGCAGTGTCCCACCTGCGCCCGGGTCTACCCGCTGGTCACCGACGCGGCGAAGAAGTACGACATCCCTCTCCTGCTGCGCGATTTTCCGCTGGGCCCCACGCATCCCTGGTCGTTCGACGCCGCTGTACTGGCGCGCTACTTCGACACCATCAACATGGGCAACGACTTCCGCGCCTACATTTACAAGAACCAGCCGGCAATCACGCGCGACAACGTCCGCTCCTACGCCGAGCGTTTCGCCGCCGCCAATAAGGTGTCGGTCCCGTTCGTCATCGATCCGAAAGGCGAGCTCGCCGCGAAGGTCCGCGCTGATAAGCAGCTCGGTGACCGCATCCCGCTCGCGCACACGCCGACCATCTATGTCGTCAGCAACAAGGCGACGGGTCCGGGCCTGGTGGAGGTCGACGACTACTC
>CAYWSH010000144.1:2691-9778 GCA_964460655.1 uncultured Terriglobales bacterium
TACGTCAACATTCTGGCGGTAGCGCCTGCGTCGCGTAACCGCGGCGTCGGTACCGAGTTGCTGCGCTTCGCTGAACAGCACTTCGCTGGCGCGCGTCATCTCTTCATCTGTGTCTCCTCGTTCAATCCCGACGCGCGTCGCCTCTACGAGCGCGTCGGCTATCGCCAGGTCGGCGAACTGCCCGACTTCGTCGTCGACGGCCACTCCGAATTCATCCTGCACAAGCGCCTGCCCTGACCCTGCCAGAACGCGAGTTCCTTGCCGCTAATATGCAACTTGTTGCATATCGCCACGGCCGGTAACCAATCGTCACAACGCTTTATCGCGGTCGCTGAATTGCTCCTTCAGAACCTTCAGCCAACAATCTAGGAGGGCGTATGAACAGGCTTCGGGGTTCTTGGGGCTTGGGGGCGATCCTTCCTCTGGTGCTTCTGCTCGTGCTGGTAGCGCCGGCGGCAGCAGGTACCTTCACAGTTCCCGCCGAACTGGTCTCGATGACGGGCACGACCACCGGCGTCCTGATCCGCGAGAGTCCGACTCACACCTCCACCGGCCAGGCCACCATCAACGACCTCGGTGGCGGAAACTACGCCCTCACCGGCAGCTTCTTCGACATCTTCACCGAGCTCAGCTTCGATGGCGGCCAGTCCTGGCTGCCGAGCGCCTGCCAGGCCCACGAACAGGACATTCCGATCGAGCTCTTGTCGCTGAACTTGCAGAGTTGCCAGCCGTTCCAGATTCGCGAAAGCCCGACGCTCCCGTCCCTGGGGCAGACCACCGTCACGCCATTGAACGGCGGGCTATTCCAGATCGACAGTTTCTTCGATGTCTTCGTCGAGGTCAGCCTCGATGGCGGCCAGACGTGGATCCCGCAGCAAGGCCCCACGCGCTGGCAGGAGACGGCACTCACCACCGCACCCAGCCCCGAGCCCGCGTCTATGCTGCTGCTCGGATCGGGCCTGGTCCTCGTGGCACGCCGCATCCGCATGCGCCGCTGAACCATCGCCGTAATCCTGAGGAGCGCAGCGACGAAGGATCTACGGGTTTGGTTTTGATTTGTGATCTGGAGAGGCGCGCCACGGCGCGCCTCGCTCTTTGCACGCAAAGCGAACTCACGTCATCCTGAGGCCCGGGTGCCCTTCTGCCGGGTGCCCCACCCTTGTCCGCCCCGCCGTTGGCGGACAGGGTGGGAGGACGCGTTGCAATCCCCTTTGCCTTTTTCCCTTTTCCTTTTACCTTTCCTCCTTGCCTTCCCGCCGCCTGGTCCCGTTGCTCGTGCTCGTCGCCTCCGCCGGCTACATTTGCCGCGTCGCTCCCAGTTCCGTCGCGCCCCAGATCATGGCTGAGTTCGGCCTCTCGCAGACGCAGATGGGCACAGTCTTCAGCGCGTTCCTGCTGGGCTACACCGCCCTGCAGATGCCCTCGGGATGGCTCGCCGATCGCATCAGCACACGCCATCTTTTTGCCATCATCACGATCGCTTGGGTCGTCCTGACCATCGCCACGGCAGCTGCGCGTCCGCTGGGCGCATTCAGCGCTGTGGTCGTGCTGCTGGTCGTGCGCTTTCTGTTCGGGATCTTCGCCGCGCCGACATACCCCGGGACCGGCCATGCGGTCGCGCAATCCTTCCCCCCGGCGCAACGCGCGCGCGCGAATGGCTTCATCATCGGCAGCGTCGGCATCGGCTCCGCCGTGACGCCGCTCTTCGTCGTTCCCCTGGCGCGTGACCACGGCTGGCGCAGCGGAATGCTCGCTGTCTCCGGTGTCGCGGCGGTAGCGTCAGTCACCTGGTGGCTCGCCGCCCCATCGCATTCCGGTAGAGACGTAGCTCGCTACGTCTCCTCATCAGCAGGCGGCAACGCGTTCTTCACCCGCAGCTTCTGGCTGCTGCTGGTCAGCTACTTCCTGCAAAGCTATCTCGGTTTCATCTTCATATTCTGGTTCTTCACCTATCTCGTCCAGGTCCGGCACTTCGAACTGCTGCAGGCCGCATGGGTCACCGCGCTGCCTTGGGTCGCGACGCTCATCGCGATCCCCGTTGGCGGCATCGTCTCCGACGCTGCCGTGCGCCACTGGGGCGCGACGCTGGGCCGTCGTGCTGTGCCGGTGACGGCACTGATCGCCGGCGCTATCGCTCTCGTCGTTGGCGCACGCGTCGGTAGCGCGGCTATCGCGGTCGGCGCACTCACCGCTTGCACCGTTCTCACCCTGTGCACCGAAGGACCTTTCTGGGCGACCGTGAGCGAGCTGGCGCCCGCTCGCAGTGGTGCTGCCGGCGGCATCATGAACTTTGCCGGCAATCTCGGGGGCCTCATCTCGCCCACGTTCACGCCCTGGCTCGCCGAACGGATCGGCTGGGACGGCGCCCTCACCGCCACCGCCGCCCTCGCCGTCCTCGGCGGCATCTTGTGGCTGGGGATCAACGTCCCGGAGGAGACTTCTAGAACCGAGACACCGGGAACATAGAGCAGGTACCGCGGGAACCTGGAGCAGAGATGTGGAGCAGAGATGTGGAGCAGAGACATCGGGGAACATTGAGCAGAGACGCCAGGACCGGAGGGTGGAGCAGGCCTTTAGGCCTGCATTTTGCCGCTTCTTATGATTGTCATCCTGAGCGAGCGCGAGTGCGCCGGAACGCAGTGACGGCGGAAACGAGCGCGAGTCGAAGGATCCCTATAGCAACGACACGATCTCGCGTAGCCTGAGCACGTGACCCTCACCGTCCTGCCTACCACCTTCGCCATCTGTCGCCTCGCGGCGTCCGCACCTGTCCCCGCCTGGGCCGAGCACGCCGAACTCTGCTCCATCACGCGCACCGCCGACGAACTCTCCATCGTGACCGCCGAATCCAACGTCCCTCGCGAGTTGGCGCGCGAAGCCGGCTGGCGCGCCCTCAAGCTCGCCGGTCCCATCCCGTTCTCGCAGACGGGCGTGTTGGCGTCGATTCTTGGGCCACTCGCCGCAGCCAAGATCAGCATCTTCGCCCTCTCGACGTTCGACACGGACTACGTGCTGGTCCACACCGCCGATTTGGAGCGCGCGATCGCGGCGCTTCGTGCCGCCGGCCACTCCATACCAAGTACTTCATCCTGAGTGAAGCGATCAACGCCCCGAACGTCCGGGGCCGAATCCCCTGCCCGCGGAGAGCATCTATTAGCCGTGAGCAAATGACTCAATTGTCCGACGACTCAATGACTCGATCTCGGGGCAACGGATTTGCCGAAACCCCGCAAACCCTGTAAAATAGGCCCTTTGCAGAAAGGTTTCTGGTCCACCATGAAGGCAGCCATCCATCCCAATTACCACGAGGTGCGGGTCCACTGCGCCTGTGGCAACAGCTTTATGACGCGCTCCACCAACGACGGCGACATCAACGTGGAAATCTGCTCCAACTGCCACCCGTTCTTCACCGGCAAGCAGAAGCTCCTCGACACCGCCGGCCGCATCGAGCGCTTCCGCCGCAAGTACGCCAAGAACGAAGGCAAGCCCGAAGCCGCCGAAGCAAAGAAGCCCTCGTAACCGGCTCGTGTGGCACAGCCGCCTCGGCTGTGCTCTTCAAGATCATGGAGCCCGGTCGCCCTCGACCGGGCTTTTCGTTCGGGTGGACGCGGGCGACTCGCCCGCGTTTCCTTTTGCACGCTAGAATTAGCCAACGACCAAAGACCGACGACCAAAGACCAACGACGCCTTTGAAGAAGTCCTGGGACAACCCGATCACGCGCGCGCTGCCCCCCGCAGCCGCGATGCCCAGCTCTGTCCAGATCGGCAGTGTCCATATCGCGCCCGCCACCGTCCTGGCCCCCATGGCCGGCGTCACCGACACGGTCTTCCGCCGCTTTATTCGCAACGTGAACCTGCACCGCGACGCTGATCCAATGGTCACCGCCCAGCAATCCGGCGTGGGTCTCATCATGACCGAGTTCACCTCGGCTGACGGCGTCCTGCGCGCCCGCGATCACAAGAACCAGCGGATGTTGGACCGCTATCTGCATTTTTACGAAGACGAGCACCCCATCTCCGCCCAGCTCTTCGGCTCGTCGCCTCAAGTCCTCGCCGACGCTGCCCGCATGGTCCAGGACCTCGGCTTCGACCTCGTCGACCTCAACCTCGGCTGCCCCGCGAAGAAGGTCACGAAATGCAACGGCGGCTCGGGCCTGCTGCGCGACCTGCCGCACATCGGCAAGATCTTCGAGGCCGTCCGCGCGGCCGTCACCATCCCGTTTACCGTGAAGTTCCGCCTGGGCTGGAGCGACGCCGAGATCGTCTGCGTCGACCTCGCGCGTCTCGCCGAGTCTTGCGGACTGAATGCCATGGCGTTGCATGCGCGCACGCGCGAACAGGGATACAGCGGCGCCGCGCGCTGGGAGTGGATCGCCCGCGTCAAGGACGCGGTCAAGATCCCGGTCATCGGCAACGGTGACATCCGCACTCCAGCCGACGCGGCCGCCATGTTCGCCGAGACGCACTGCGACGCGGTCATGATCGGCCGCAGCGCCGCCTCGAATCCGTGGATCTTCCGCCAGATCGCGCAGTTCTGCACGACCGGCATGTGGGACGAACCCACAGACGCCGACCGCTACCACATGATCAAAACCTACTTCGAGATGCTGGTTGACGAAGGTATGCCGGGCGCCGAAGGCAAAATGAAGCAGTTCGCCTCCTGGTTCACGCACGGCGTCCCCGGCGGCGCCAACCTGCGTAAAGCCGTCTACGAATCCAAGACCGAACAGCAGATCCTCGCCGCCGTCCACGATTTCTTCGGCGAGTTGCTCCACCGTCCGCAACTCCAGCCCGCATAACTCAAGAAAACGCGTCATCCTGAGGCCCTCTTTTGGCCGAAGGATCTACGTGTTTCGTCAGCGCCGTCCATTACGCAACGCTACATCAACCGTTTTGCGTCATCCGTCTCCCAGCCCCGTAGGGGCGACCGAACATAGCCCAGGGTGGAGTCGCGTCCGGCGCGGCGGACGCGACGGAACCCTGGGTCTACATCGCATAAGAAAGGGGCACGAGTGAAACGAGCGCGAGCGAGTCGTAACGAGTGCCCTAAAGCCGTCGCAAACGCACCACGCACTGTCTCTCTTTTGCCACAGCCAAAAAGTGTGGCTGGCCTGTAATCTATTGCAGCACGGTTGGTAATGGTCCCCCAGCAAACCATCCATTCTGCCGTGGGGCTCGTCGGCGTCGGCTTGCATAGTGGCGCGCCGGTCAAGCTCCGTATCCTGCCGGCTCCGGCGGGCACGGGCATCGTCTTTCGTCGTACCGATCTCGACGGCTTCGAAGTCGAAGCTTCCAGCCGCAACGTCGCCAAAGTCAGCTACGCCACCAGCCTGATGAAGCGCGGCGTGCTCATCATGACCACCGAGCACCTGCTGAGCGCGTTCATCGGCTTGGGGGTGGACAACGCTATCGTCGAGCTCGACAACCTCGAGCTCCCCATCCTCGATGGCAGCGCACAACCGTTCGTCGAGGCGATCCTCGGCGTCGGTCTCAAACGCCAGCGCAAGCCGCGCACTTATCTGCGGGTCCGCCGCGAGCTCGAAGTCCGCGACGGCGACAAGTTCATCGCCGTTTATCCCGCCGCCGGCTACTCCGCGCAGTACACCATCGACTTCCCGCATCCCAACATCGGCCGCGAGACCTTCGAGATCGACCTCTCCGGTGACCGCTATCGTCGCGAGATCGCTCCCGCCCGCACGTTCGGCTACGAGGAATGGGAAAAGACGATGCGTAACTCCGGCCTCATCCGCGGCGCGTCGCTCGAGAACTGCATCGTCCTCACCAAGACCACGATCAAGAATCCCCCGCTGCGCTTCCCTGACGAGTTCGTCCGCCACAAAGTCCTCGACCTCATCGGCGACCTCGCCCTGCTGGGTCACCGCATCGTCGGCCGCGTGGTGGCCGACCGTGCCGGTCACGCCATGCACACCGCGCTGGTTTCCCGCTTGCTACGTGAAAAAGACGTACTCGAAGAGAGCACTGACGAGCGGGTCAGAACGACCGCGCTGCACGAGCCGGTCGCGAGTGCTATGGTGTAGCTGAGATGCCTAGCGATTCCCACGACGCGCTGCCGGTACCGCAAGAACCCGATTTCGCGCCTGATGGCACCGACCTTACGCTCATCCGCTGGATGCTATCGCTCACGCCGAAAGAAAGACTCGATGTCTTACAAGGTCACGTTTCTTCTATCATGAAGCTGCGTGGCGAAGCCTGAGTGTTGGAAGAAACGACACAGGAAGCCGCGGTTCCCACCGCCAGCTACGGCCGTCTTGCGCAGCAGCCCGCGCTCTGATCCGCTGTTACTCTCCCGCTCTTAATCGTCGTCGCTGGAATTGCTTGCGGGATGCGTGCGCGCGATCGTCGTACGCAGGTAGTGGTAGGGGTTCACCGGTACATCGTGGATCCTGACCTCATAGTGCAGGTGCGGGCCCGTGCTGCGTCCGCTCAGTCCCACATAGCCGAGCACATCGCCGCGGTGGATCACCTGTCCCGGCGTCACCGCAAAGGCGCTCAAGTGGCCGTAGCGCGTGCTGATGTCGTGGGCATGATCGATGACTACCAGGCGGCCGTAACCCGCCATCTGGTCGGCGAAGCTCACGGTACCGTCCGCCGGTGCGACTACGGCGTGGCCGTAGCTGGTGGAGATGTCCACGCCGCGATGGAACGCGCCTTCACCGTTGAACGGATCGATGCGCTCGCCGAACGAACCCGTGATCGAGCCTTCCACCGGCCAGAGCGTCGGCGACGTGGCTACCCGCTCCCAATCGGCCATGGTGGCGTATTTCTGCGGCCCATACGCGATGCCCAGCGTAGCCGCGCCGCTCATGGCAGTCGTCTTCAGCGCATAGAGGCGCTGCACGGACACGTTCATCGGGTCTACGTTCTCGGCCCGCGCGTTCTTCGTCAGCAACGACTCCGACTTCAACCCGTACAGCGCCGAGACCTCATCCGCTAGCGAGCTCAAGCTCGCCGCCTGCAATTCCTTCTCTTTTGCGACCTTTTCCAGCGTGCTGTAGCGCTGCTTCAGGGCTTCTTTTTCGGTGCGCAGCTGGTTGAAGCGCGCCACCTTCATCAGCATGCGGGTATA
>CAYWSH010000145.1:0-6676 GCA_964460655.1 uncultured Terriglobales bacterium
CTCCAACTGGCGAAAGGACTGCTCATCATAGTTGCGCTTGATGCGCTCAAGGGCGGGCTTCGACTGATCGCCGCGTTGTATAGCTTCAAGTAATTGCCGGGCCTCGATGTCGTTAGCGCGCAGCGTGAGCGTCTCCCGCAGCTGGCGCTGCGCGCCGGCGGTATCGCCGGCGCGCGCGAGCGCCACGGCGAGGTTGTAACGATAGTCGGGATCACCCGGGTCGGCGGCGACCGCTTTCTGGAAAAGGTCGGCCGCCGACCTCTTGCCGCGGCGCCCCGCCACCACGCCCTCGTTGTTGTAGACCTCGGTGAGCGGCGTACGCTGCGCGAGCTCGGCGAATGCGGTCTCCGCCTTGTCGTATTCGGCCAGGTAGTAATGCGCCAGGCCTTCGTGGAACGCAGCGTCGCCGGCCTGTGCATCGGCGCGCGGCACGCGCGCCAACCAGAGCGCAGCGTTGCCATAGTCGCGCGCGGCGAAGAAGGTCTTGCCGAGCTGGAAGATGGCGTCGGCGTATTGCGGATTCAGCCGCAGCGCCTCGCGCAGGCGCCGCAGCTTCTCGCCCTGCTCCGTGGCGGTGACGCCGCGGACGTAATTCTCGAACGCATCGAGCCGGACGGCCGACTCGGCGGCGACAAACGCGTCTTTCGTTCCTCCGACCTCCGGGTGCAACTGCCGGAGTGCGTCCCAGGCAAGCGCGTTGGCGATGGCGAGCAGGTTCAGCAGCGAGCCTGATTCGGTGACCTCCGGCAGCAGCCTCATGGCCTTCACATCGATCAGTTGGGCGCGCGCGGTGAAGGTCTGGCCGTCGTAGGTGTAACTGCCGACGACCGCGAAGTCGACGTCCAGCTCCTCAGCGATGCGAAAGAGCGTGGGCCGTGAGGGCCGCACGGCCGGCGGAATACCGGCGCGATCGAAGGCGTACACGCGGTCTTCCCGGCGGACCGTGAACTGCGCCGCCGACGCCAGCCGGTGGTTCAGCACTTCCGGGAACGCCTCGCCCATCCACTCGATGCCGGGCGCCTTCGATGCGTTCTCGAAAGGCATGACCACGACGGTGCGGGATTGCGCGAGGACACCCGTCGCGAGAAGGACGACGATGAAATGGCGAATCAAGCTGGAGAAATTATATGTGGTAAGGGGCTGCGGCCGGTGCTGCGCGCCGGTTGTCCAGCGCATCACGCGCTGGACCGCGGACGAGGGCGTCCGCGCCACGCGAGTCGTCGCCCGCTTGCAGCGCTGCTTCGCATTGCGTAACTTGGCGACAACGATGAAACGACGCCTCACAATGCGGTATGTGATCGCGTGCGCGCTGCTTGCGGCATGCGTCCACGCGCAGGATGACAAGGAGAGCCTCGGGCCGAAGCAAGGAAAGGCGGCAGCGGGCGAGCATCCGATCAGCGCGCTGATGCGCAGCGCGACATGGCAACTGCGCCCCGAGCTGCGCGGGAAACATCCGCGGGTCTACGTTACGGAAGGTGAAATCGGCGAGTTGCGGCAACGCGCGCGGACGTCGCATCGCGACCTGTGGCAGCCGGTGCTCGCGCACTTGCGCGCGCTGCAAGGCCCGCCTCCGCCGCCGCCAGCCGAGGAGCGACGCGCGCAGAACACGGTGGCGATCGCAATGGCGGAAGCGGCGTTCGCGTACGCGATCGAGAAGGACCCGAAGTATCTGGCAGCAGCCAAGCAATGCATGGACGCGGCCGTCAGCTATGACGTCTGGGGATATTCCTACAACAAACCGAATGTCGATCTCGCTGCCGGCCATCTTCTTTATGGGCTCGGCTGGGCGTACGACCTGCTGTACAACGACCTGACCGAGGCGGAGCGTGCGCGTTATCGGGCCAAGCTGGTGAAGCAGGGCGAGCTGCTCTATCACTACTACGAGCCGAAGCGCGGCACCACGTACTCGTACAGCCAGAATCATTTGTTCATCCCAACGGCAGGACTTGCCGTCGCAGCGTACGCGCTGCAAGGCGAGGCGCCCGAGGCGGAGAGCTGGGCGCGGCTGGCGCGCGCGCTGTTCGATCGCGTGCTGGCAACGTACTCGCCTGACGGCTACTACTACGAAGGCTTTGAGTACTGGATCTTTTCGACGCCATGGATCATTCACTATCTCGACGCGCAGGCGCACGCGACCGGCGAAGACCTGTACGAGCGTGCGGCTGGTTTGCGCAAGGCGCATCTGTATGTCGCCCATACGCAGCTGCCCGGCGGGAAGATGCCATTCGATTTTGGCGACGTTTTCTTTGGCCCGCTGACGCGCACCGGCAAGGATGACGACCTCGAGCGCACGCATCCGGGCGGGCACTTCAACACCAACTTCAACCTGCTCTATCGGCTCGCACAGCGCTTCCGCGATCCCGAAGCACAGGGTGTCGCCGCGTGGCTGAAGTCGCTGGGGCAAGTGAACGCGGAAGATTTCTGGTCGCTCATCTGGTACGAGCCGAAGCTCGGGGCGCAGCCGATCGAGAAACTGCCCCGCTGGCACTACTTCCCCGACCACGAGGTCGCCTACTGGCGCACGGATTGGAGCGCGAAGGCGACAGCGATCGCTTTCAAGTGTGGCCCACCGGAAGGACATCACACGACGGAGCTCTCGCAGAGGTTCGCCGATTGGCACTTGGAGGCGGGCCATGCTCATCCCGACGCCAACAGCTTCATCGTGTTCGCGCACGGGCAGTACCTGACGGGCGATTCCGGTTACGCGGGCGTGCCCAGCACCGACCAGCACAACACACTGCTCGTGGATGGACGCGGGCAGGCGAACGAAGGCGATGGGCACAACGCCTGGTACAAGTTCCCGTACGAGCAACTCGACAAGCTGCGCGTGACGATGAACGCGGCCGACAAGGCGGTGACGTTTGTCGGCGAAGGGGCGGCGGCGTATGCGGAGGCGCTCGGGTTGCTGCGGTTCGAGCGGACGCTGACGTTCACGGCACCGGAAAGGCTGACGGTCAGCGATGAGATCAGCGCCGCACAGCCGCATGTGTTCACCATGCTGCTGCACGCGGACGAGAACGCGAAGGTCAACGGACAACACGTCGAAATCGCGCGAACACCGGTACAGGTGACGCAACCGGCGCAGGCGAAGGTCGAGGTCGAGCCCAACTGGATGACGGGACCGGGGCGTCCCGGTTCGGTCGCGTCGGGCAAGCGCGAAGCACGCGGCGAGCGGGTACGCATCGCGACGCCGCAGGCGACGAAGACGGCGGAGTTCGAGATCCGCATGGAGATCAGGCCGAAGTAACCGCGCTACGCGTGGCTTTTCGGATGCTATAGGGATCCTTCGACTTCACGACATCTGCCGCTTGCGGCAGATGTCGTTGCGCTCAGGATGACAGCAACGTGGGGGATAACGCATGGTCGACTTAAGCGGCAAGCTAGCGGTGGTTTCCGGTGGGGCGCGCGACATTGGCCGCGCGGTCTGCCTAACGTTCGCCGAGTGCGGCGCCGACGTGGCGTTCTGCTACCGCGAGAGCGCCGATGCGGCGAGGACGACGGCCGAGGACATACGCAAGCGCGGCCGCAAGGCGCTGGCCGCGAGCGCCGACGTCACCCAGAACGCGCAGATCGAGACTTTCGTCGCGCAGGTGCAAAAGGAATTCGCGCGGCCGATCGACATCCTGGTGAACGTGGCGGGCGGGCTGATCGCACGCAAGAAGATGGAAGAGATGGACGAAGCGTTCTGGAAGCAAGTGATGGACGTGAACCTCACCAGCACGTTCCTCGTGACGAAGGCCGTGCTGCCGCACATGAAGGAAGGCGGAGCGATCGTGAACTTCTCGTCGCAGGCGGCGCGCGACGGCGGCGGACCGGGCGCCATCGCCTATGCGACGGCGAAGGGCGCGATCGTGACGTTCACGCGCGGACTCTGCAAGGAGCTCGGACCGCGACGCATCCGCGCTAATGCCGTTTGTGCCGGCATGACGCGCACCACGTTCCACGATACGTTCACGAAACCCGAAGTGCGCAAGGCGGTGGCGGCGGCGATGCCCATCGGCCGTGAAGGCGAAGCGCACGAGGTCGCGGCGCTGGTCGCGTTCCTGGCATCGAGCGATGGCGCGATGATCAACGGCGCGTGCGTCGACATCAATGGCGGGATCGTCTTCTCGTAGTTCACGTTGAAAAGCGCGAAGACCGCGCGGATGGGGCAAACGGTCGCGGGGTCCTTCGACGCGCCGCAGCTGCGGCTCCGCCTCGCTGCGGCTTGCTCAGGATGAGCGGTTAACGTAACGCTTTAGGTCTCCCCTAGATCCTCTACCTAGAGTTCTGATTCCGCCAGCCGGCGAATGCGCCCACCCAGCACGAAGACGGCAATCGTTCCGAGCACCGGGAGCAGCGCGGCGACGATGAGGATGGGAGTGTACGAGCCGAGCGTGTCCACGACGTAGCCCGTAGTCAGGGTGAACAGCATCGCACCGATCCCAGCGCCCACGCCGCCGAGTCCGGCCACGGATGCGACCGCTTCCGACGGGAAGAAATCGCTGGGCAGTGTCTGCACGTTGTTGATCCACGCCTGGAAGCCGAAGAGCACGATGGCGATGAAGGCCAGCGCCGCCATCGCGGTGTGCGCCAGCGCGGCGAGGATGCCGGCTGACATCATGACCATGCCGACGAGCATCACGAACTTGCGGGCGCGATCGGTACTCCAGCCGCGCGCGATCAAGTAACCGGAGAACCAGCCACCGAGCAGGCTGCCGGCGTCGGCCGCGATATACGGCAGCCACGCAAAATAGCCGATCTGTTTCAGACTGAAGCCGCGCACGTTGAACAGATACAGCGGCAACCACGTGATGTAGAGCCACCACACCGGGTCGGTGAGGAAGCGCGAGATCACGATGGCCCACACTTCACGGTGACGCAGCAGGCGTTGGTAGCCGATCTTCGTGCCGCGTGCGTCCGCTGCGCGATCGCTCGTGATGAGCAGGAGTTCCTTCGCGGAAATGTTCGGATGCTCCTCCGGCGGCCGGTAGAACACCAACCACGCCGCGAGCCAGAGGAAGCCGAGAGCGCCGGTGGCGAGGAAGGTGGTCTGCCAACCGAACCGTAATTGCAGCCAGACGATGAGCGGTGGCGCGATCACGGACCCGAGGGTCGCCCCACTGTTGAATATCCCCATACCCAGAGCGCGCTCGCGCGCCGGAAACCACTCGGACATCACCTTGGCGGCGCCGGGCCAGTTGCCGGCTTCGCCGAGTCCGAGCAGGAAGCGGAATGCGCTCAGGCTGCCGAAGCCGCGCGCGACGGCGTGTGCCATGGCCGCGGTTGACCACACGATGATCGACACGCTGAAGCCGCGGCGCGTGCCGATGCGGTCGTAGAGGCGTCCTGAAAGCCCCTGGCTGATGGTGTAGGCGAGCAGAAAGGAGTTCGTGATCAAGCCGAATTGCAGCGCCGTGAGATGCAGATCGGCCACGATGACCGGCGCCAGCACCGCGACGGTGAGACGATCTAGAAAGTTGATGAGCGTCGCTAGAAAGATGAGAACAGCGATCCACCAACGGAGTCCGCGGATCGTGGTCGCTTGGCCTGATGAACTCACCGCTGCCTAACGTAACAGAATGGCTGCGCTCAGCACCACGCGCCACGTGCCGCATTGCGGGACACCGGATGTGCGCGCCGCAGACCTGTGTATGCTGTCGCTTCTTACATGCGCATCCATGACATGGCGGTGCACTCGATCGCGATCGCCGATCCGCCGCTGCGCAGTTCGTACGGACTGCACGCACCGTATGCATTGCGCACGATCATCGAGTTGCGCAGTGAGGATGGCGTGACCGGTATCGCCGAGACGCATGGCGGCGATGCCATCGCGCAGGCATTCGCCGGGCTGCGCCCGCGCGTGCTCGGCGCCGACGCATTTCGCCTGACCGGCGAACTGCTACCGCTTATCGAGACGGCGGCCGCTGCGGGCGTCGACCGCTCGCAGACGTTCCGCGTTCCGGGCGAGAACCCGCATGACGAACCGGCACGGCTCTACTCTGCGCTGGCCATCGCCAGTCTTGATCTCATCGGCAAGACGCTGAAGAAACCCGTTTGTGACCTGCTCGGTGGGCGCGCGCGCAGTGCTGTTCCTTTCGCTGCTTACCTGTTCTACAAACACGGCGGCGGTGGCGGCGAAGGCGGCGACGCACGCACTGATCGCTACGGCGAGGCACTGACGCCGCAGGCGATCGTGAGCCAAGCGAAGCAGATGATCGCTGAGTACGGCTTTCGCGACGTCAAGCTGAAGGCCGGGGTACTCGAGCCGGACATCGAGATCGAGACCATTCGGCAGCTCCACGCCGCGCTTGGTCCGGCCGTCCCACTGCGCCTCGATCCGAATTGTGCGTGGTCGGTGGAGACTTCGGTGCGCGTCGGCAAGGAGCTGCAGTCGGAACTGGCGAACGAGGGCTACCTTGAAGACCCCACAGCAGGGCTCGATGGCATGGCAGAAGTTCGCAAGCGGTTGCTGCAGGGCGGCGTGCAGACGCCGCTGGCCAGCAACGTTGCCGTCACCGGCTTTGCCGATCTGCCTGCCGCTGTCGCAAGCGACGCGGTACAGATCGTGCTGTGCGATCCGCACTATTGGGGCGGCGTGCAGCAGGTGCAACACCTCGGCAAGATCTGCCGCACGTTCGGGCTCGGGCTCTCGATGCATTCGAATTCGCACCTCGGCGTCTCGCTGATGGCGATG
>CAYWSH010000145.1:6776-9671 GCA_964460655.1 uncultured Terriglobales bacterium
CGTATGCGTTCTCGGCGTTCTCGCTCGCTTACGCGTTGTTCGAGATCCCGGCCGGCTGGCTCGGCGACACGCTGGGCGCACGCAAGGTCATGACGCGCATCGCGCTTTTCTGGGTCGCGTTCACCGCGTTGACTGGCACGGCGTGGAACCTGACGGCGCTCGTGGGTGCACGTTTTCTCTTTGGGATCGGCGAGGCGGGCGCGTTCCCGAACATCGCGCGCGCCGCGCGCGAATGGTTCCCGTTCCGCGAACGTGGCGTGGCGCAGGGTTGGGTGTGGCTTTCCGCACGCTGGGGCGGAGCGATCGCGCCGCTGCTCATGATGCTCGCTGCGCATCCTGCGGGATGGCGCGTCGGCTTTGTGCTGCTGAGCACGATCGGCGCGCTGTGGCTTTGGGGATTCCGCCGGGGATTCGCCGATGCGCCAGCGCAACATCCTGATGTCAGCGCGGCTGAGGCTGCCCTGATCGCCGAAGCGAGCGAGAAGAAGCCCGACGCACCGCACGAACCGTTGTCGTGGGCCACGATGCTACGCAGCCCGACACTGTGGTTCCTGAGCGCGATGTATTTCGGCAGCAACGCGGGCTGGTCCTTCTTCGCCAGTTGGATCACACCGTACTTGCGTCAGGACCTCGGGATGACCGGCGTTGTGTTGGTTCTCGCGTCAGGTGGACCGCTCTTTGCCGGCGGCATTGCGTGCTTCCTCGGCGGACGGCTCACCGACCGCCAGGTCCGGCTTTGGGGACGCCGTTGGGGACGGACGTTGCAAGGCGTTCTTGGCTACGGGATCGGCGGCGCGCTGCTGCTGGTCGCCGTGAACCTGCCGCGCGAAAAGTACGCGCTCGCGTATGCCGCGATCTGCCTGTCGTCGTTCATCAAAGATTTTGGGATGGCGGCGAGCTGGGCGACCACGATCGACATCGGGCAGCGCTACTCGGGTACCGTGGCCGGCGTGATGAACACACTCGGGAATCTTGCGCAGGTCATCAGCGTGCCACTGGTCGCACGCCTCGCCATTTGGGCCGGGACGGCCGCGAAGCCGAACTGGCACGTCTCTCTTTATTATTACGCGGCGATGTTCTTCATCGCGGCGGTGTGCTGGGTGTTCGTGGACCCGCGGAAGGTGATCGTTTATCGGCGGGCGCAAGCGTAAGCGACCAGACAATATCTACGGGCTTCCGCGGCGTAAGCGTTACGTCGCGCGCTTCCATGACAAGATGCAACGGGATCGGGCCTTGCGAGCCGCGACCGATAAGCTGATCTCCGGCTGCAGCGAGCGATGTATTGACGGGAAGACCACTGACCTCAGCGGTAAATCCTAGTGTCGCCTGCACACCGTTGAAAAAATACGCCTTGGATATCTGGGCGACCGGGCTGAACTGGCTGGGCATCGCCATCCACCAGCGGCGGATCGTGATCGGCGATGAGGCAGTCAGCTTCTCTTCGCGGCGAACCGACGTGTAAGTCAATGTCCAGGTGACCTCCGACCGAAGACCAGGCTCGACGAACTCTGCCGCCTTGCCGCCGACGACGACCCAGCGATTCCAGACCGCTGTGACGGTCTGACCGTTCGGCGCGACCGTGATCTTGTCGGCGCAGTCGCTGGCGGCGATGGTGCGGCCGTCAGCGAGCTCGATGTAGGGGACAAGCGCGGGCCACTGCTGCTCCACGGGTGCGGCGAAACCCGGCAGGCCGTGTGGGGCCGGCAGGTAGTCGGCGATGGCACCTTTCGTGCCAGTCGTGAAGGGCAGGGCGAAATGCATTGCGCCGCGGCGCACGAGCCAGACGCCACAAGGACGGTCACCTGTGCGGAAGAATTCGAAGCGCTGCACGTCGGCGAGTTGCGGCTGTGCGGGAAAGCTCGCGACCGGTTCGCGCGCGAGCACGCGCATCAGCTCGAGGTGTGCGTTCGTCGCTTTGCCAAGGAAACTGCCGGTCTGCTGCCACTCGCGCTCTTTACTTATGTATGAGTAATGCCCGTAGCCGAAGGCGAAGGTGTTCAACAGGTGGCGGTCGTCCTGGTAGTCGTGGCGCAGCCAGCGCCACGCGGCGCCGTAGGCAGCGAGCAATTGTGGAAGTGGCGCCGGACGGAACTGGGGACGTGCAGCGAGGAACGCGACGATCTCCATCGTGTCCATGTAGCTGATCTCGCCGAGGCTGCGGCCCCACGGATAACCGTAACCGTCGGGCGAGAGCAGATCCCACCACAGCTTCATCTGCGTCTTGAGCGTCGGTTCGAGTGCGGTCAGCAGGTCCTTGCGCCCCGCGGTCTCGGCCGCTTCGTAGACGTAGCGTGCGTACTCCTGCGAGTAGCGGTCGTAGCGACCGGTGGGCAACGCGTCGTCGGAGAAAAGCGCGCCTTTGACGAATTGGGCCGCGGCGGTGTCGAGGATCTCGTCGACGTAGGCGCGGTCCTTGATGATGCCGAGCTCCCAGCCGACCGTGACGATACGCGAGGCCACGCCGAGATAATTCGACGGCAGGTTGATGACGATGTGCTTCTGCCGATCGTAGAAGCGAGCGGGATCGAGCAGCGAGCGATACGCGTCGCGTTCTTCCGGCGTGAGCGCTTGCCACAGTGGATTGCTGTTCAGGTCTTTGCCGAAGTGCAGCAGCGAGAGAGCGCCGTAGAGCTGTGCGAAGGTCTTGCCGCCGTGGCGCGCCTCGATGAGGCCGATCTGGCCGATGATGCGAGGCAGGTCTTTGCCGGCGAGCGTGCGCTGGCCGCTCAGCTCGGAATAGGCAGCGACCACGCGTCCGAAGGTGCCCCAGGAGAAGTCGCCCGTGGTGAGCGCGCCGACCACGCGCTCCTGCGGCGGATCGAGCGAATGGATGTCGGCAAGGTGCGCGCCGACCTCGCGCTGGAGGAACTGGCGGATCTCGCGATCGAGATCGGC